>QIFB01000194.1 GCA_003230545.1 Gammaproteobacteria bacterium
GCACGGCAACCACCGGAAACCGCACAATGTGCGGGTCCAGGATGCACGCTACCAGCAGACCATCGTCAATTACCAGGACACGGTGCTCAATGCCTGCCGTCAAGTCGAGGATGCCATGGTAGCCTTTGTGCAGTCGCGCGAGGAAAGCAAGTTCCGGGAAGCCGGCACAACCTCGGCAAAGCGCTCATCGGTATTGTCGGCCATCCAGTATCGCGAAGGAGCCGTGGACTTTCAGCGGGTGGTCGATTCGGATCGCGCACTGGTATTTCAGGAGGGCCAGTGGGGAAATACCCGCGGCGATATCGCCCTGAACATGATCACTATCTACAAGGCCCTCGGTGGAGGCCGGGAACTGCGCGAAGCAATGATGTTTCTCCAGTGAAAATCGCGACGCCATGCAGGAGCGCACCAACCGGGGCGGCCTGCTCGACCCGGAAGCAGCAGAACCAGACGGCGCTGGCAATTAACCAGCCACTTTGAAACTATATCTTTCTTTGCCTGATCATTACCATGATTGGCCTTTTCTCACTAAACCTCAAGGCGGCACATCATGAAACAACAGTTAAACGTGGATCTTTTATGCCTGTATTGCCAGCAGAAACTCAAGGGTGAAAATAACAGGTCCTATCAGCCGGGTGATTCAATCAAGTGTGATGCTTGCGGCAAGCCAAATGATTACGATCGGGTAATCGAGGTTGCACAGCAGAAAGCCATTGAATTCATAAAGTCCCAAACAGATGGTGAAATCGACATAACCATCGACAAGCCAGATGTAAAATAACCTGCATGTCACTAGCCCGCACTTCTCACCGAATAGATTACAGACAAATCGGAAAAATAATTGTCCTGGAACGGCCACTTTCGGACCATTAGCACAATTAAAAACGGCAACCCGAAAGATGCTATTCCGACTGCCTGCTTGTTAATGTGTCACGCGAATGACTGTTTCCGGCTAACATGTATTGAAATCAATCGATTCCATCCTCACTGCCGCCCCGACCCGAATACCCGGGAGCGCATCGGCCCGTCCACGGTTCACGGCAATCTCCACCAGGCCGTTGGCATTTTCATACCAGAACGCCTCTCCTTCGGAAACATCGGAAAACGTCTGTGCCCGCTTGATAACATGATCATTCACAGTCAGCGTCGCCGTGTCCGGAACCCCTGTTGTACGCAGCCCGGTAATGGCATTTCCAAAACGGTCGATATAGACCACGCGGGCGAGGTCATCCGGCCAGTCCGCATGTGCCACAACTTCACAGGGTTCACAGCCCCCGGGCAGCCGGCCGTTGCGAGCAAGGAAGGCCGCGGCCGGGGCAAACACATCGCGCCCGTGAAAGCTGGGTGATGCGCCGACAGCTTCCGGCAAACGGGCTGCCTGCACGGATTGTGCGCGGCGGGTCACCAGGGAAAACAGCCCCTCGTCCGGACCCACATACCAGCGCCCGTCGGCCTGAATCACCACGCCGGTTCGGTCACCGCCCACACCGGGATCCACAATACAGATAAACACAACGCCCGACGGAAACCCGGCCGCATAGGCCGGCAGCAGGTAGGCTGCACCCTGGATATCAAATGGCACAAGATCGGAAAACAGGTTGATCACCGGGATACCCGGCGCCTGCTGTTGCGACACGGCCTGCACCTGCCCGGTGTACGGGCCTTCGATACCAAAATCTGTAAACAGGACAATCACGGGGTGGTTATCTGGCAGACTGCATGGCCGGTCCCGGCAACCAGCCGCCGGTGGCCTGCAGCGGCACGGGATTGCCTGCCTTGCTGGCCCACAGGGAAATCCCAGCGGCCGGCCGGCGGACAACTGCTGCAGCCTTGTGAGGTATAGAGTTCGAGCAGGGTGACCTGCTGCTTACCGCTGTTGAGCACGAGGGACTCGGCATGCGCTGTACCAGCGGCCAGCAAGAACGCGAGAATCAGCCAGTAAATGTGCATACCGGCTTTCAGACACGCACTGGCCAGGATAATTCCATGCCTTGTCTGCCACTTAATCAAAAAATCGCCTGCAGGACCAGCCCTTTATGCTCATTGGGGTGCCGGCCGGGAATGCCTTTCCCCGCGGTGCGCGGATCCTGCCCGACCACGTATCCAGTGCACACCAGTCAGATAGTAACTACAAGGCGTTCGACTTGACAACCAGCAGCTTCTCCACCGTCATGTCTTCATAGGTATACGGAATGCCACCGGTGCCAAGCCCTGACTGGCGCAAGCCGGCAAATGGCATCCAGTCGACACGAAAAGCGGTATGGTCATTGACCATGACGGCCGAGGCGTCGATCTGCCGGTAACACCGTAGCGCGGTATTCAGGTCGTTTGTATAGACCGCCGCCTGGAAGGCAACCGGCAGGCTGTTGGCACGTGCGAATGCGTCCTCGATGTCAGCGTACTCATAGACACACACTACCGGCCCGAAGATCTCCTGCCGGGATACCTGCGCAGTATCCGGCGGGTTGAACAGCACGGTGGGCGCATAACAGCTTTCCGACAACGGCTTGCCGCCGGTGAGGCACTCGGCCCCGGTATCGATGGCTTCCTGTACCCATGCCGCCACACGCTCAGTCTCGCGCGGGCGAATCAAGGGTCCGACTTCGGTATCTGTCTGCACCGGGTCACCGACTTTCAGGGCCTGCGCAAGACCAGCGAGGTCTTCGGCAAGCTTGCGGGCGATGGAACGGTGTGCGAAGACACGCTGCACCGACACACACACCTGCCCCGCATGGTAAAACCCGCCCTTGGTCAGCGACGGCAGGACAGTATCAAAGTCGGCATCCCCAGCGACAATCACCGGGGCCGCACCGCCATGCTCGAGGGCGCAGCGCGCTCCTGGCGCCAGCTGTGTGCGCAGCATCCAGCCGACCTTCGCACTGCCAATGAAACTGAAGAACCCGACCCGTGCATCGGTCACCAGCTGCGAGGCCACCTCGAGGTCAGAAACTACCAGCGCCTGCGCCCATTCCGGCGGCAAGCCGGCTGCGTGCAACAGTTCGATAAAACGGTAACACGACAACGGTGTGTCCTCCGCCGGCTTGACGATCACCGGGCAGCCGGAGGCCACGGCCGGCCCGACCTGGTGCACAATGAGATTCAGCGGATGGTTGAAGGCACTGACCGCGACCACCACGCCGATCGGCTCGCGTCGGGTCATGGCCAGCCGGTTGGCGGATGCGGCGTTGATGTCCATGGGAATTTCGCGGCCGGCTTCGCCACGCAGGCATTCGATGCAGTTGTGCACACCGTCGATGGCGCGGTCCACTTCCACCAGTGAATCCATCAGCGGCTTGCCACCCTCCTCGGCCGCGGCCCGCGCCAGCTCCTCGCGTTCGGCACTCATCAGTTCCGCGGTACGTTGCAGGATGCGGATGCGCTCGCCACCAGGCAGCCAGCGGGACCGGTCCCGAAACAGCTCATGTGCCGTCGTCAACGCCTGCTCCACGGCGGCCGCATCGGCAGTATCCAGCGTGGCGATCAGTTTATTGTCGTAGGGGGCGCGCACCTGCAGGGGGTGGGACTTCGTCTTTGCGCCGGTAATCAGTAGCGGTTTGTCTGCCATGCTTCATCCTCAGGAATACGGTAGGTCGGGTTGATTCAGATGGGGCAGACGATATTGCCCATTCGCTCCGTGAGCAACATGTTCTCGCGGTAATCGATGGGCACTGCCACGAGGCTGGGTCCGTCCTCGTCCAGCGCTGTCCGCAGGGTCGACTCAAGGTCACGGCTGTTGTCCACCCGGTGGCCGTTCCAGCGAAAGGACTCCGCGAGTTTCATCCAGTCGGGATTATCGAAGGCGAGGTCGGTGTGCTTGCCGAACTCGGCCTGCTGTTTCCACACGATCAGGCCGTAGGCCTTGTCTTCCCAGACCATGACCGTGATATTCGAGTCCAGGCGCCGTGCTGTTTCCATCTCCTGCACGTTCATGAGGAAACCGGCATCGCCACTGATCGCGAGTATCCTGCGGTCGGGGTATACGAGGTTGGCCGCTATCGCCCCGGGCAGAGCAAACCCCATGGAGCAAAAGCCGTTCGGTATCAGGCAGGTATTCGGCTCGTGGCACTGGTAATAGCGTGCGATCCACATCTTGTGCGCCCCGACATCGGACAGCAGGATGTCGTTCGGCCCCATGACCTGGCGGGTGTCCCAGAGCACCTTTTGCGGGCGGATGCAGCCCCTGGTGTCATCATCCTTGTGCAGCGCAAACTCGTCCTGCAGGTCACGGCGCACCGCGGCCTGCAGCGAAAGGTCAAAACTGACATTGCCGGCAGCCAGCACGCGTGCATTCAGCATTGTCAGCGCCGCCGCCACGTCGCCGATGACCTCGGTCTCCGGGTGATAGTGCGCATCGATCTCGGCGGCAAGGAAGTCGATATGCACGATCTGCTTGTCCATGTCCGGGTTCCACAG
>QIFB01000175.1 GCA_003230545.1 Gammaproteobacteria bacterium
GCTGGATGTGCTGACCGGTGTAGATGACCGAGCGCGATGAGGTGCAAACCGCCGAGTTGATATGGTGATTCGTGAAGGTCACGCCCCGGCGTTGCAGCCGTTCGCGACCCGGCAAAGCATACCCGGGCGGTAATTCCGATGCATCGAAATAGCGTTCCTGGTCGGTGAGGATGAACAGGATGTTGTAAGGCCCACCGCCTGCCGCCCCGGCTGCTTTTGCGCTGCCCTCAGCAGCCGTCGCCAGGATCGGCATCCCCGCCAGCGAACCGGTGCTCAACGCCAGCGTGGTGAGCCCTGTGTACTCGAGGAATTCGCGACGTGATATGCCACGCCTTGCATCGTCTCTACGAGCCATCTTCTTCTCCTTTGCGAGCATTACAGACCTGCATTAAAGGGCCGCATGTGCTAACACGGCATCGAGATACAAGGCCGGTCCGAAAAGTGCGGTGCGGTCGTTGAGGATAATCTTTACCGGCATGGTCTCCAGCAACGGTTGCATGCGACCTTTGTCGAGAAAGCCTTGCATGAACCCGGGCCCCTTGAACCGCTCGAGGTTTTTGGGCGCGACACCGCCACCAAGATAGACCCCGCCGGTGGCCATGATCTTCAGGGCGTGGTTTCCCGCTTCCACCCCGTAAAGATGAATGAACAGATCCATTGCTTCGACACACAGGGAGTCCCGATCATCCATCGCGGCCCTGGAAATGGCGGAGGCCGCGTCTCCTGTGGATATCTCCTCGCGTAACCAGGATGGTGCTGCCACGCGCCTGTGGACACGCAGAAAATCATGCACATTGACGAGCCCCGTGCCGGAAACGACCCGCTCCCAGCTTACGTGTCCGTGCCGCTCACGCAGGTATGTGAGCAGCGCAATCTCCAGATCGGTTGTGGGGCTGAAATCCGCATGCCCCCCCTCGCTGGCAAACGGCCAGTGCCGCTGCCCGTCCCAGTAAAGGCCCGCCTCACCGAGCCCGGTACCTGCCGATACGATGCATGCATTGCCATTGACTTCAGGGCTGCCTGCATTGACCAGGTAGAAGTCATCCTCACGCAAGGCATCGATTCCCCAGGCATTGGCCTCGAGATCATTGATAAGCGCGACGCGTTCGAACCCGAATTCATCTGCCAGGGCCCGTTCTTCAACAATCCATGGCAGATTCGTGGTCTGCACACGCCCGTGCTGCACCGGTCCGGCGATACCGAAACAGGCGTGCCGGCATTCGGTACTGGTACCGCCAAGGAACTCCCGGACGATGTCTTCGAGCCCCGCATAGCTGCCGCTGGGATAGCTGTGCTCCGTCACGGTGTCCAGGCACGTACCCTCTACATCGAATACCGCAAGGCGCGTCTTGGTCCCACCGACGTCCCCCGCCAATACTCTCATCACTGTTTCCGCTGTTTGTGTGGCATAAGCAACCACGCTATCAAACCGGTCCAGCCGGTCTGGTGGGATGCCCCCAGGCCGCGACCCGTGTCGCCGTGGAAGAACTCGTAAAACTGCAGATAGTCGCGGAAGTGTTCGTCATCCTGTAACTTGGCATTATCACCGAATACGGCACGGCGCCCGTCCTGATCGCGCAGGAACAACCTGGTCAGGCGCTCCGACAATTCGTCGGCCACCTCGCTGATGGTCAGCAGCTGACCCGAGCCCGTCGGGCATTCCACCTTGAAATCGTCTGTGTAGTAGTCATGAAAGCGCCGCAGTGCGCGGATAATGAGAAAATTGATCGGAAACCATACAGGGCCGCGCCAGTTGGAGTTACCGCCGAACAGGTGGGAGCGTGAATCCTCCGGTTCATAGTCGACACGATACTGCTCGCCCGCGTGCTCGAAGACCACCGGATTCTCCTGGTGACAACGCGACAGGGAACGCACACCATAATCAGACAGGAACTCTGTCTCGTCCAGCATACGACTCAACAGGCACTGCATGCGGTAGCCGCGCAGCAGCGAAAGCAGGCCCCGTTCACCCCGCCCCTTGACTTGCCAGCGTGAAACCAGCTCCACCAGGTCCGGCCGGTGTGCATAAAACCAGTCGATCTGCTGCTGCACGCGCGGCAGGCGTTTTACGGTCTCCGGCTCGATGATTTCGACCGCAAGCAACGGGATCAGTCCGACCAGCGATCGCACCTTGAGCGGCATCCGTTCGCCGTCGGGCAGTTCCAGGACATCATAATAAAACTCGTCTTCCGGATCCCACAGGCCGATACCCTTGTCGGCCATGTTGGTCATCGCCTTCGCGATCAACAGGAAGTGCATGAAAAAACGCACTGCAATGTCCTCGTAAGCGGGGCTGTGCTTGCTGAGCTCCAGGGCAATACGCATCATGAACAGGCTGTACACCGCCATCCAGGCAGTGCCATCCGACTGACTGATGTAGCCGCCCGTGGGCAGCGCATCGCTACGGTCGAACAGGCTGATGTTGTCCATCCCCAGGAAGCCCCCCTCGAACACGTTCCTGCCCTCGTCGTCCTTGCGATTGACCCACCAGGTGAAGTTGATCATCAGCTTGTGGAACACGGTCTCGAGAAAGGGGATGTCACCCGCATCACCGCGCTGCTCGCGATCGATCTCGAAAATGTCCCAGGCCGCGCCTGCGTGGACCGGCGGGTTGACGTCCCCGAAGTTCCATTCGTAGGCGGGAAGCTGTCCCTGCGGGTTCATGAAGCACTCACGGGTCAACATCACCAGCTGGTGCTTGGCAAAGCTGGCATCGATCATGGCAAGCGGAATACAGTGGAACGCCAGGTCCCAGGCGGCAAACCAGGGATACTCCCACTTGTCCGGCATGGAGATGATTTCACTGGCGTAGAGGTGCTGCCAGTCGACGTTACGTCCCTTGCGACGCTCCTCGGGTGGTGGCGGCCGATTTGAATCGCCGGTCAACCATTTATACACATCGTAGTGAAAGTATTGTTTGGACCAGACCATGCCCGCGAATGCCTGGCGCTGCACATTGCGGTGATCGGGGTCTTGCAGGTCGCGCTGAAGCTCGTCGTAAAATGTGTCCGCCTCTGCCCGGCGCTGCGCAAAGCAATCATCGAAACCATCAAATGGCGATTGCTGGTCGGTGATGCAAAGCCGCGCACGCACGGTGCAGCAATCGCCCGGGGCAACATTGAAGCGATAGTGAGCTGCGCATTTGGTGCCTGTTCCATGGGCATTTACAGCATCCTTGTTATCTCTTATCACCCGTTCCTGCACGCCATCCTTGAAATACCCCGCTCGTGGATCGTCCTGCAACTCCGGACGGGTCTCATTCTCGCAAAACAGCAGTTCTGCAGCATCATCGACATACCAGCGATAGTCGTCGTCCAGCTCCGGGTGCTGGGCGAGTACGGAACCGTCATCTTTCTGTATCAACAAGGGTCGGTTGCGGGCTGATTCGGACCACGACCAGGTGTTGCGAAACCAGAGCTGCGGCAGTAGATGCAGTTCGGCCGGTTCGGGACCACGGTTACAGGCGCTGATGCGTATCAGAATATCCCTGGGATCTTTTTTGACGTATTCCACGAAAACATCGAAGTAGCGGTCATCATCGAAAATACCGGTATCGAACAGCTCGTATTCGGGCGCATCAAGCCCCCGGCGGGCGTTTTCCTCGCGTAATTTCCGGTAGGGAAACTCCTGCTGAGGATACTTGTACAGCATCTTGAGGTAGGAGTGTGTGGGGGTCGCATCGAGGTAATAGTAGAGTTCCTTGCAGTCTTCCCCGTGATTACCCTGTGCATTACTGAGCCCGTAAAGGCGCTCCTTGAGGATGGGGTCCCGGCCGTTCCACAGGCCCAGGGCCAGGCAGAGACGTTGCTCGTCGTCGCTGATGCCGGCGATCCCGTCTTCACCCCACCGGTAAGCAGTGCCGGATGCCTGTTCGAAGGGAAAGTAGGCCCAGGCGTCACCATCCGCGCTGTAATCTTCGCGCACGGTCCCCCACTGGCGTTCGCTCAGGTAGGGACCCCAGAGCCTCCAGGGCTGAGTCCCGTCATTAGCCTCCGACAACCGTCCCTGTTCGACGTTCATGCGTGCCACTCCTTATGAAATCAGACAAAAATCTCTTATCCGGGCACTGCAGCGCCGAATTCATTTGGTCTTGTGCGAATGAATTCGCACCTGCTACGGCCCCATGCCGCAGGCCCACCCGGCATCACGTGCCGGAG
This sequence comes from Gammaproteobacteria bacterium, assembly GCA_003230545.1. Classification (GTDB taxonomy): domain Bacteria; phylum Pseudomonadota; class Gammaproteobacteria; order UBA9214; family UBA9214; genus SZUA-186. The sequence goes on from QIFB01000175.1 coordinate 4,158, forward strand.
GCCTGGAAGATCGATTCGATCGCCGTATCGAGCATGCCGTTGAATTCGTCGTCCGACTGCCCGTCTGAAAGGTCTGCCGCCAGGGCGCGCGAGAAACTCGCGACCATATTGTGGTTCTCGGCGAGCCGTCGATTCGCCTCGTCGCGCGAATAGCCACCGGACAGCGCGAC
>QIFB01000090.1 GCA_003230545.1 Gammaproteobacteria bacterium
TTGTACATCGCCTTCTTGAACATGCGGTCGATCTTGGTCTCTGTCTCCTCGGAGGTCGCCTTGGCCGCATTCGCTGTATTCACGGCATCGCCTGCCATGGCCTTGGCCTCGTTGGCCGTCCTTGAAGCCGCGGCAGCTTCCGCTTTCGCAGCGCTCGCATCCGCCTTGGCGGCATCCACATCGGCTTGCAGTTCATTCAGCTGATTGGTCGTGGCGCAGCCACCCAGGACGGCAACCATGCCTACGGCCGCTGCCATGGCGAGAATACGTGACCTGTACAGGATTGGTCCTTTCATTTCCTTCTCCTCTGTGAAAAAGTCAGTGCACCGGTGCCGGGAGTCCCCGGCACCGACGTGTCCCTATGCTAACCGATCCACCTGGCAACGTGAATCAGACATTGGTCTTGCTAGCGGATATCAACTCGGGTGCCGACCCTGACCCATTGCAGCAGCTCGTCAATCTCGTCATTACCCAGCGCCACACAGCCATTGGTCCAGTTGTAGCGTCCGTGGACCTCCGGGCTGCCCGCACCGATACCATGCAGTCCGATCTGTCCCCCGAGCGGCGTATTCTGGGGCGGGATTTTTCCTGCCTGGTGCGCCCGGCGAATCGCCTGCCAGTCGGCCGCGGTAATCCGCTGGTCCGCGTAGGCACGCCGTGCCGTCTCCAGGTCGGGGAAGTCCAGGCCGAGAAAGCGGTGAAAGCGTGAATCGTCGCTGACCCAGGCCACCCGAAAACGGCCCAACGGTGTCCGGTGATCCCCCTGCATGCGATCGTGAGCCGCACCGTACCGGCCGATGGCAATCCCCGCATAGGTGGAGACCATTTCGGTCCCCGCCATAACCAGCAGCTTGTTATTAACCGAGTCCACCAGCAGCCAGCGATCACCCCCCTCCTCTTCCGCAGTTGCCGACAGGCTCAGCGCGGATGCGATCAACAGGCAGGCGAGTAGTCCGGCTCCAGGTTTCATGGGCGTGATTGTGCAGGCGCCACCGTCCGGCCGCAATGGGTTATCCTGTCATTCTCATGACAGTGACCGATTTCAAGCTCGATCCCGATCTCATCTACCTCAACCACGCGGCCGTCTCCCCGTGGCCGCAGCGCACCGCCGGGGCGGTCAAGGCATTCGCCGGGGAAAACGCCAGCCTCGGTTCGCGCAATTACCCGCGCTGGATGCACACCGAGCAGGCAGTGAAACAGCAGTTGCAGCGCCTCATCAATGCCGAGTCGGCCGACGAGATTGCCCTGCTCAAAAACACCTCGGAGGCCCTGTCCGTCGTCGCTTATGGATTGCCCTGGAAATCCGGCGATAATGTCGTCATTACCGACCAGGAATTCCCTTCCAACCGGATCGTCTGGGAATCGCTGACCAGCTCTGGCGTGCAGACGCGAGCGACGGACATCACCCGTACGGACAACCCCGAGGCCGCCATCATCGACCGTATTGACGCCAGCACCCGGCTGGTATCGGTCAGCGCGGTGCAATACGGCACAGGGCTGAAGCTGGATCTTGAGACCCTCGGTACAGCGTGTCGCGAACGCGGAGTGCTGTTCTGTGTCGATGCCATCCAGAGCCTCGGCGCCATGACGTTCGATGCCCGGGCCTGCAAGGCGGATTTTGTCATGACCGATGCCCACAAGTGGATGCTGGGCCCGGAAGGCATCGCCCTGTTTTATTGCCGCGCGGAAGTGATGGAACAACTGTCACTGAAGCAGTACGGCTGGCACATGGTCGAGGATTTTCTCGATTTCGACAAACATGACTGGGAAGTTGCGCGCAGTGCGCGGCGCTTCGAATGCGGCAGTCCCAACATGACCGGCATCCACGCCCTGCAAGCCAGCCTGTCCCTGCTCGAGGAAATCGGGATACCGAAGATCGAGAGGCTGATACTGGAGAACAGTCGTTTTATGATTGACTTTATCCAGGACCACGCAGAGGCCCTCGAACTGATCACACCCGCACGCGCTGACCGGCATGCCGGCATCGTGACCTTCCGTCCCCGCAATGAATCCGCGCAATCGTTGTTCGAGCGCCTGGGTAACGAGAATGTCATGTGCGCCCTGCGTGGCGGTGGTGTGCGCTTTTCGCCGCATTACTACACACCGCGCAAGCAACTGTTCACGGCGCTGGAGTTACTGGTAGCCTGACGACGACGACGGCAATGTCTGGCGGAATAAATTCCGCCCTACAACACCGTATTTGCAGGGCCGAATTTATTCGGCCTGGTACAAACTGAGCCACTACCAGATTTATTACATGTCGGGTTACGCTGCGCTCTTGTGCCCTTCGGGGTAAACCCGACCTGCGTGGCTGGAAGAATTTCCAGGTATTCTGACCCTTTGATCCTGCGGTCTTATTTCAACGGAATATAACTGAACTTCTGCCCGCCAACAGCGGCTTCGAACATCAAGCCACCCTTGGCGACAGCAAAGATGGCCATACCATTGCTATAGCTACCTTTGGTCGTCGCATCGTGCTTCCCGCCACTGGCACCGGCTGTTGACCCAACACCCGTTGAAGCGCCCGCTGAAGCAGCCGCGGTAATTACCACTGCCGATGTCTTGGCATCGAATTCATAATTACCGCTGGTAAATTCGTCGAATGCAGACTTGTTCTTGAAGAAGACAATCTGGCTAAAGGCCTGGGCGCCTGCCTGGAGACCGATGGATCCCTGCGTGACTGACGTATTACCCACATGCTCACCGTGTTCGTAGACTCTGCCCTTGCCATGGGCTCCGCCGATAATAAAACCAGCCTTGCCAATGGTCGGAAATAATGCATATCCATAGCTGTTAGCAAAGAAATTCCCACTCTCGCCGGCACCCTTAAAGATCTTGACCGTGTCCTGGTAGTCTTGATCTGCCTCCGCCTGTTCTGATGCAACCGTTTTTTGTTCAGCCCATGCAGCGGAAAATGCCATGGCAGACATCAGAAAAACAAACATAGCTCTCGTGTGCAGTTTCATCGTAACCATCTCCTGAATATCGGTGGGGGAAGCTTTATACCATATTCTCAAAAAAGGGGCCGGATACATTTTCTGACCAAATCCCGAGGCGTTTACCTATTTTCAATTCGCCATCAGGAACGCAAAGTGGTTACTCATTTATACCGGAGTACCCGCAATGCCACGCCCTGCCCGCCTAAACCTGCCGGATATCCCCCAGCATGTTACTCAACGCGGTAACAATCGCCAGGCATGTTTCTTTTCAGATGATGACTATCGGTTGTACCTGGATCTGCTGGCTGCGAGCTGTCACAAGCACAGATGCGAACTCCACGCTTATGTATTGATGACCAACCATGTGCATCTGCTCTTGACACCCAGGATTCCAGAGGGGGTATCCCTGGCAGTACGGGACCTGGGTCGAGATTATGTCAGGACCATCAACAAAACATACAGTCGGAGCGGAACGATGTGGGAAGGCCGGTTCAAGTCTTCGCTGGTGGATAAAGAACAATATTGTCTGGCCTGTTACCGCTATATTGAACTAAATCCTGTCCGTGCAGACATGGTTCGACACCCCGGAGATTATCCATGGTCCAGCTTTCAGCACAATACATTGGGCGAGCCCAACTCAATTATAACGCCGCACGAATCCTGGTTGGGACTCGGAAAAAACAATGAAGACCGAAAGCGCGCTTACCTGTCCTTGTTTGACGATGCACTCGATCAGCACAAGATCAACGATATCCGGTATGGAATAGGTAAAGGACTGCCAACAGGAAATGAAACGTTTAAATCAAAGATCGAACTGACCTTGGCAGTCAAGCTGGGTAACGGAAAACCAGGCAGGCCTAGAATAATTCGGGATTAAAAAATGTATCCGGCCCCTTTTCTACTCAATCTGCCGCTTGCTCGATATAGGCCTTGTGCTTTTCCACGATCTCGCTGTAGCTGCCATCACTGATCATTTCTTTTATGGCCTTGTTGAAATCAGCCACAATCGTCGCATGTTCCGGGTTTTCACGACTCACCCCGATATGCACCCCGCGGACTGCGAGCGGTCTTTGAACAAATTCCAGGTTTTTCATGGTTTTTGGCATGAAACGATTTATCTCGTATCGCAGGACAAGCTCGTCATCCAGGGTAAGCTGAATACGTTTCTGGGACAGTTTGAGCAGATTCTGGATGAGGTTGCGTTCACTGGATTTATTGAAATTATGCGCTTGATCGAAGTCGGGTTCATACGCATAGTCTTGCACTACACCAACAGTCATCCCCCGCAGACCAGCCAGGCCGGTATATTTGAATTTCGTCTCTTTTCTCTTGATAAAGCGGATTGTTGAATCAAGATATGGATCGCTGTAATCGAGGAAGCGGTTGCGATCATCACTGTACCAGGGAGTGGCAAAGACATCGTATACCCCCAGCTTGCTGCCTTCCAGAATCCGCTCAAGTGAGTCCACCCTGAGTTTGACAGTGTGACCGGCTCTTTGCAGGGCTGTCGTGACCAGTTCAACGGCCAGTCCCTGACCGGGAAGTTCCCCGGCAGCATATGGCGGCCAATTGCCGGTGTGGACCACGCTGAGATCCAGCGCCAGCAAACTCTGTGAAAATACTCCCAGTATCAGGCAGGCAATCCGGTGCAGGGTCTTATTCATATTGTTTTCTCAAGTAATTGATCATACCAGGAGGAAGAATGATACACGCAAATCAGCCTTGGGCGATCACGGGTTCAGAACACTCGACAGGACGATTACTGCGGTACCGGACGGGCAACGGTATCCGCCCGGATCAACCCCTTCTCCTGCGCCACCTTGCGCATTTGCTGCACCAGTTCCGCAGATGGCTTACCGTCTGCCTTCAGCCCCTGCGCCTGCTGGAAATCCTTGATGGCCTTGCGCGTATTCGACCCGATCACCCCGTCGATCTCCCCGATGTCGTAGCCGAGCCCGAGCAATACCTCCTGGGTTTCGAACTTCAGCCGTACTGCCTGTCTTTCCGCTTCGAAGCCAATGAATCCTTCCCCGAAGGTTGCCGAACGCGGCAGCTCCCCGGGCCCCGGTGGCTTTTCCGGATGATCACGCAGCAGCATGCCGTGTATGGCGCGCGCGAGGTCCCGGTGGTCCTGTGCAGAATTCTTGCGCAACACGTTGGAGAGAACGGTAACCATGTAGTAGAGCCGGTCCTGCCCGGCCGGTGTCTCGATGATCGCCAGTGAGTTCATGAAGTTGCGCTTGTTGCCATGGTACTTCTTGCAGACAAAGCCCTCTTCCGGCTCACAGCTGTACAGCGAGCCCGACTTAAAGTAGACCGCCGAGTCTCTCAATACACCGGACGATCCGTAGCGGATGCGCCGTTCCGTGATATACAGCAGCCGTTTGATCTCGAGGCTGGAAAACTCGTCCACCAGTTTTCCCTGCTCCATTCTGACCGTGTATTTCATCAACGAGCGTGGCGTGGCATAGCTGCTGGTCCCGGGAACCCGCTGCTTGCCTCCGCGCGTGAAGAAACTGCCCTGGCGTATCATGCCAAGATCGAGACCATTACGGGTAACCGGGGACTGTATCGCCGCTGCGAAGATCTCCCCCAGTTCCTTGCGTGGCGTCTCCCTGAAAAAACGCGCCTCTTCTTCCGGTGACACCGGGTAGGCCTTGCCGTAGTGCTTCAGCAAGATCAAGTGCTTCTGGACCATACCGGCTGCAGAATTGGAGCTCGGTGACATCATCCAGTCAAGGTAGACATACAGCGACGCACGATCGCCCGGCTCAATCGGCCTCCGGGTGATCTTTCCCGTTGCTGCATCCCATAGACGCACCGTGTGGTGATCATATTTGCTGAAATCATCGGCGGTGATCATCGCCTCACGCAATACCCGGCGGCGTGCCTCGATGTCATCGGGGTAGATGTCAGCGAGAGCCTGGAAGATCCCGAGCGCGACCAGGATTTTCCCTACACTCCCAGGGTTCTGATGCTGGTTGCCGTTCCACTCTGCGTAGCGGGGATGATCCGGGTCTGAAAGATCCAGTAATGCGATGCCATAACGATCCACTTCACTACCGAGCATCTTCTTTACCTGCTCCGTCAGTGCCGGATCAGTTTCCGGCAAGCGGAATTCCGGTTGATCGAGCAATCTCAGGTTGACCATGCCCAGGGGCAGTAACTCGCCAGGTGGGCGCTTCTTCCCCGGTCTCTTGCCTTCCTGCACCAGGCGTTGTGCCTCCAACCGGCCGATCCCGGTGCTCTCATAGCCATCCAGGGGGTACGCGCCACCCGGGCTGGGCTGGAGCACCAGCAACAGACCCGTGTATCCTGCCAATAGCAGGGGGGCGAGATTTCGAGTAGTTACCATGTGTGTTCTCCTCGTTGTTTGTTACGGATAATACTGAAAAATATGCCTATACTTCACCTTCACAGGGAATTGAATCCGGAAACAGGCGATCCGGAAACAGGCGATCTTCCCTGATTACAAAGGGAAAAACCAACAACAGGGAGATAACGCTGTTATCCTTCATCTCGGCCGGCCTGCTGGCAGGCTGTGCGGGCACCCACTACACCCCGGCGCCTTATGAAACGGGAGACGTGGATACATCGGCCTACGTGGTCAGTGACTTCTGGATGATCTATAAGGAAGAAGGCAAGGCCGCACTACAATGCCCTGGACGAAACCATCAAGGCACGGGGTGCAAAAGTCGTGGATATTGATGTCATTGGTCATACCGACAGCGACGGCATAAAAGAACAGGCAAACTGATCAGCAGTACCT
>QIFB01000185.1 GCA_003230545.1 Gammaproteobacteria bacterium
GGCAGCCTGAATGAGACGCCACTGGCTGCCGGGCAACAGTCCGACACCCCGAACAGCAAGCTGTTCCTGATTCATCCGGCGCATGGACATGTGATGCTCACCATTCCGGTTGCCGGCTGGACGCACCATCAGGCCATTACCCCGGACGGTCGTTTTGTGCTTTCCACGCACGCGACACGCAGCTATGTGAGTGTCGTTGACCTGCAGAGCAACCAGGTGGTCAAAACGGTCAAAACCGGGCCCGCACCGAACTATACCGTGGTCACGCCGGACGGATCGCGGGCATTCGTCACCAACAGTGGTGACGGCACCATCAGTGAGATCGATGTGACGACCTGGGCCGTCACACGGACACTCGAGGCCGGACCGGGTCCGGAGCACATGGTGTTGTCCGGAGACGGAAACAGACTGTTCGTTAGCAACCCGAAAGCCGGCACAGTCTCCGCGGTTTCAATCAAAACGGGCAAGGTCACCGATACCTGGCATATCGGCGCCAACGTCCACGGCCTGGACATCGGTGATGACGGCAAGACCCTGTTTATCAGCAGCAAGCAGGATAACAAGCTGACGGCAATCGATACGGACACCGGTAAAGTCGTCCATAGAACCAGCCTGTCACCCGCACCCTATCATCTGAATACCATTCGCGGTACCGGCAAGGTCTATGTCTCCAGCCGCAAGGAACCGAAGATCTGGGTCGTTGACCAGAAGACACTAAAGGTCACCGGAGAGATAGCGCTGCCGGCTGGTGAAGGGCACCAGATGGCGATTGTCTACTGATCCGGCGCCTTTATTAAGGAGGTAAAACATCATGAGTGAACAAGCATTCACATTGACAGAGACAGATACAGGACGGCGCCGTTTCCTGGTAGCCGCCACCACACTGGTCGGCGGCGTCGGCCTGGTTGCCGTTGCCGTTCCCTTTATTTCCGCCATGAACCCCAGCGCACGTGCGCGCTCGGCGGGCGCGCCGGTCAATGCTGATTTCAGCAAGCTGGAACCTGGTCAACAAATTACCGTGGAATGGCGCGGCAAACCGGTGTGGATCCTGCGGCGAACGCCGCAAATGCTGGAAGACATGCGTTCAGCCGCGTTTCGTGAATGGCTAAGGGATCCGGATTCAGCGGTGGAGACCCAGCAGCCCGGCTATGCGCAGAACGAGTTTCGTTCAATAGAAGAAGAGTACCTGATTGTCATCGCCATCTGTACCCATCTGGGCTGTGTCCCGTCGTTCCGGCCTGACCGCGCACCCGCCGATCTGGGGGTAGACTGGCTCGGCGGTTATTATTGCCCGTGCCACGGCTCAAAATTTGACTTTTCAGGCCGGGTCTACAAGGCCGTACCGGCCCCGACCAACCTGGTGATTCCGCCGTACCGGTTTCTTTCGGAAACCGAGGTTCGGATTGGCGAGGACACCGCAGTGTCCTGATCAAGGGCATAATTATTTATCTACACTGTGAAGAGGACATAAACCGATGAAAGTGAAAATCCTGGTAGCAGTAACCACGTTGTTAATGGGGTCCGGCATGACACTGGCAGCCGGGCAATCGCAGGAAGAACACCAGGCACATCATCCGGAAGAAGCAGGCACCGCCGCGCAACAACCCATGGCCGGTCCGGGTGGCGACACGCCGATGATGCCGATGCACGAAAAGATGCAGAAGATGCGGTCGCAGATGGCCGAGATTCACCGGACCGAAGACCCGGACAAGCGCGATGCACTTATCCGCTCTCATATGGAAGACATGCAAGGCATGATGAAGATGATGCAGGGCATGCACGGCGGGAAACCCATGATGGGTGGCCCACAGGGCAGCACGATGGGTGGCCCACAGGGCAGCATGCCGCAGATGATGAATCGCCAGCAGATGATGGAGCAGCGCATGGACATGATGCAGATGATGATGGGCCAGATGATGCAGAACCAGGCCGCCAGTGAGGAAATCAGGAGGCTCCGCGACGGACAGCCCGGCATGATGGGCGGCCCTGGCATGATGCGTGGACCCGGCATGATGCGTGGACCCGGCATGATGGGTGGACCCGGAATGATGGGCGGCCCCCCCCGGCGCCGGTACTGACAGGAAGGCCACGTGCACACGCTTACAGTCACAGAACTCGCCAACCGCAGCGGAGCCACGCCGCATGCGGTGCGCTATTACACGCGCATGGGCCTGCTGCGCCCGGAACGCAATCCCGATAATGGCTACCGTTTGTATGAACATCGTGAGGTCGGCTGGCTGCGCTTCATCCGCCAGGCCAAGCGCCTGGGCTATACGCTGAATGAAATCCGGGAAATCATGCATGACTCGGACCAGGACCAGTCACCCTGTCCCCGGGTACGCGAGATCCTGTTGCGCCGGCTTGATGAAAACCGCCGGCAACTGGAAGAACTCATGGCACTGCAGACCCGCATGGAAGAGGCACTGGAGCAATGGGCAAAGATGCCGGACGGTGTTCCGGACGGGCACTCCGTCTGTCATCTAATCGAATCATTCGCTGAATATGACAGCGGGCACCCGGACAAAAAACATTGACCCTGTACTGCATTTAACCTGTTAACCGTATAACACGCGGGAGATACAAAATGAACGTTATGATTATCGCGACCAAAGGCTGCAGCCACTGCACTAACCTGAAAAAGGAGATGGATGGTCTTGGAGTTGAATACCGGCTGGTCTATGCCGAAGACGAGCCGGAGCTGGTACAGAAATATGGAATTCGGCATTCGCCAAACCTGATCGTGGATGATGAAGTCAAGTTCCGTCGCCAGCCGACTGAGCGTGAGTTGCGTGAGTGCCTGGACTGTTGAACACCATGGGGTGCGCTTCAATCGAACAAGGAAAAAGGAATAACCATGCTAAAGCATATCGATGAATCTCCAGACACGGAGACACAGGCCGTGGATCCTGTCTGTGGCATGCAGGTCGCTGCGAGCAGCGCACACCGGCATGTACACGAGGACACGGAATACCTGTTCTGCAGCCCTTCATGCCGTGAGAAATTCATTGCCACTCCTGACAAATACCTTGAATCCAGTGAAGCTGGCGGGTGTTGCTGCGACAACGAACACGACACGGCGGCGGCACAGATAGATCCCGTTTGTGGTATGCAGGTTTCCGCAGACACTGAACACCGGCATGTACACGAGAGTACGGAATACCTGTTCTGCAGCGATTCATGTCACAAGAAGTTTGTCGCAACACCGGAAAAATACCTGAACCCGGAGGAAAAGGAATCGACAGCCGAGACCGCCGCGTCTCTCTATACCTGCCCCATGCACCCTGAGGTGGAGCAACAGGGCCCGGGTGCCTGCCCCAAGTGCGGCATGGCGCTGGAACCCAAGGGTGTTCCCCTGGTGGCAACCAAAACCGAATATACCTGCCCGATGCATCCGGAAATTGTTCAGGATCATCCTGGCGCCTGTCCCAAGTGCGGCATGGCACTGGAACCGCGCAGCGTAGAGGCGGAAGAGGACACCAGTGAACTGGATTACATGTCGCGGCGCTTCTGGGTCAGCGCTGTGCTGGCTGTTCCGGTGTTATTCAGCGCCATGGCCGCCGAGTTCTGGCCGGAGGGGATGGCGGAGCTGATTAATCCCGGTCTGCGCCAGTGGATTGAAATGGTGGTCTCAGCCCCTGTGGTGATCTGGGGCGGCTGGATTTTCTATGTACGTGCCGTGCAATCGGTCATCACACGTAACCTGAATATGTTTACCCTGATCGGGCTCGGTGTATCAGTTGCCTTTACCTATAGTGTTATCGCCACCGTCGCCCCCGGCATCTTTCCGCAGGCCGTATTCAACGATGTTGGCGTTGTACCGGTCTACTTCGAGGCGGCAGCGGTGATCACCGCGCTGATATTACTCGGTCAGGTACTGGAGCTGCGGGCGCGCAGTCAGACCAACGCCGCCATCAAACTATTGCTGGGGCTGGCGCCCAAGACCGCGCGTATCGTCCGGGATGATGGTACGGAAGAAGATATTCCGATGGAGCATGTGCAGGTCGGTGATACGCTGAGGGTACGACCCGGTGAAAAGATCCCGGTGGACGGCACGGTAATCGACGGGGAAAGCAATGTGGATGAGTCCATGGTCACCGGCGAACCCCTCCCGGTGGTAAAAACCGGGGGGGAACGGCTGATTGGCGCCACGGTCAACGGCACTGGCAGCCTCATGATGCGGGCCGAGAAGGTGGGGGCAGACACCCTGCTGGCACAGATTGTTCAGATGGTTGCCGATGCCCAGCGCTCCCGGGCGCCGATCCAGAAGCTGGTCGATACGGTTGCCGGATACTTTGTACCCGTAGTTGT
>QIFB01000006.1 GCA_003230545.1 Gammaproteobacteria bacterium
ATGACGGAGATTTTCACTTGTTCTTCATTTGGGCAGGTTGCGTGGCCGCATGATGCCAGCAAGACTGGCAGAACCAGCGCGCAGATTATGCCAGTTTCCGCTGACCAGCAACTGTGCCAGCGTCGCGGTGGGCAGGTACTTGCCATCTTTTGGTGTCTGCAGCTCGTTGCCTGCCAGGTACAGCAACAGGGCTTCCATTCCCGGGTTGTGTCCGACCAGCATGACGGTGTTTGCCGCTGCCGGGGAATTCCCGGCGATATCCAGCAGGGTTTCCAGGTCTGCCAGGTAGAGTTCCGGTTCCCGGTTGATGATGCCGGGATCAATGCCTGCTGCGTCACAGACCAGTTCCGCCGTCTGGCGGGCGCGGGTCGCGGGGGAACACATGACATGATCCGGTACCAGTCCCTGTTGTTTCATCCAGGCACCCATTCCCGGGCTGTCCTTGCAGCCACGCCTGGACAACGGACGGCTGAAATCATCAGTGGCCCCGGCGGACCAGTCGGATTTGGCGTGGCGCAGCAGGAGCAGGGTTCTGTGTGTTGCCATGTCCGTGTTGTAATTGTAGAGTTATGGAACCTTTGATTTTTGTCATCCCGGCGGAAGCCGGAATCCATGTGGTTGATTTCCCTGGATCCCGGCATTCGCCGGGATGACGAATAATTCAGATATTCCTTGGTTTATTGCCTCATGTTTCGAGTACAAGAATACCACCATGACGGAGTATGAATCCTGACAGATTCTGCAAACAAGCCAGACCCGTTGGAACCAGATACCAGGATTGTCGCAGCCGTTGATCTGGGCTCCAACAGTTTTCAAATGATCGTCGCGCGTCTCGAGAACGATGTATTGCGCGTCGACGACCGCCACCGGGAAATGGTGCGACTGGCTGACGGGCTGGATGGCAGGCAGCTGCTTTCCATCGATGCCCAGTGGCGGGCGCTGGCCTGTCTGCGCCGATTCGGTCAGCGGCTGCGTGAGCTGGATTCCGTGGATGTGCGTGCCGTTGGTACCAATACCTTTCGCGCTGCTGACAATGCAAGCGGTTTCATCGAGCAGGCGGAACAGGCCCTGGGTCACCCCATCGATATCATCTCCGGCGTTGAGGAGGCGCGCCTGATCTATCTTGGCGTCGCCAGGTCGCGGCACAGTGATGATGAACGCCGCCTGGTCGTCGATATCGGTGGGGGCAGTACCGAACTGATCCTGGGCAAGGCACTTGAAACCGGACGAATGAACAGCTTTTACATGGGCTGTGTCAGCACCAGCCGGCGTTTCTTCCCGGACGGAAAGCTCAGTGATAAGGCAATGGATGCCGCGGAAACCAGCGTTCGGCAGGAGCTCGAGCCGGTAGATAATTTTTACCTGCAGGACCACTGGGATACCGCACTCGGTGCGTCGGGCACCATCAAGGCCGCTGCCCGTATCGCGTTCGAAAACGGCTGGTGCGAGGAAGAGGGGGTCGTATCGAAGTCTGCACTGAAGCAGATGAAAAAGGCGCTGCTGGCCGCCGGACGACTCGACAAGCTGGAACTGAAGGGGCTGGATGATGACCGTCGGCCGGTGTTCCCCGGCGGGATTGCGATCCTCCGTGCCGTGTTTGGCGCACTGGGTATCGATTCCATGCAGGTGGCCAGTGGCGCCTTGCGGGAAGGCTTGCTGTATGACCTGGTTGGCCGTATCCGCCATGAAGATGTTCGCGAGTACAGTGTCCAGGCGCTGGCGAAGCGCAGTGGCGTAGATGCAGACCAGGCGGCACGGGTGCGGGAGACGGCCTTGCAGATGTATCGCATGGTGGCCGCTGACTGGAAACTGGGTGATGTCTCGCTGGAGCAGATGCTCGACTGGGCGGCCGAGCTGCACGAGGTTGGCAAGATGGTTGCGTTCAACCAGCATCACAAGCACGGTGAATACATCATCCGCAATGCCAACCTGCACGGTTTCTCGCAACAGGAACAGTCACTGCTGGCTGCCCTGGTGCGCGCTCACCGGCGCAAGTTTCCGACCGATGCGTTCAAGTCAGTGCCGGCACGCTGGACCCGGCAGGCAATCCGTCTGGCGATATTGCTACGGCTTGCGGTGACGCTCAATCGCGGGCGTTCGGATGTACAGTTGCCGGAAATTGGTATCAATGGCAGCAAGAGCACGGTTACGCTTGCGCTACCGGAAGACTGGCTGGAATTCCATCCTCTGACCCGGGCCGACCTGGTGTCCGAAGCGGAGTACCTGGCGGCAGTCAATTACAAGCTGGTCGTGTCGCAATAACCCGGGAACGGGTTGGCTCATTCCCTCATCGAGCAAGTTGCACCTGTCGAGCGTGCATCCGCCGCCCCCGGTCGGTTTCCCTGTCAGGGAACGCTGCAAGTCCATCCATGGACGCTCAACGGCTTCATCCCTGAAGCCGATGTCCCTGACAGGGAAACCGACCGGGTACACCGGATTGCCAGACGCAACAGTCTGTGCAGTTACTCGGGGTCCAGGGCGGTCTTGAGGGACCGCCCTGGGGCTTGAGTAACTTTGCTCGGACTGTGCAGTCTGCTTGATCAGGGAAGGAGTCAACTGGACTCATTGTCGGGCGAATGGTGACGCACAGCGGCAGATTCTGCCGCATGGCAGGGGACTGACCGCGCTACCCGTTTGACGCGTGCGGGACTACTGGATCGCGGCGATGTGTTCGCTGATTTGCTTTCGGACCAGTTCCATCAGCTGTTCCATGGTCAGGCAATCCGGGATTTCCTGCACGTTGGAGAACCAGATTCTCTCTACCTGGCTGCTGTTTTCGGGGTTTTTCTCGGGGATCAAGCCCGACCGTGACCAATTGCAGTTCCAGTGTTTTCATGTTGATGCCTCCTTTTCCCCGCTTTAACAGGCAGCGGTAGAAAATCAGTTGGAATCAACAGTAATTAATGCATCAACCGTGCCAGCTAGCGGGACGCATGACGTTCCGCCAGCCAACGCCACAGGTAGCCGCTGGGCCGGTCCTCGCCGGTGGAAATAAAATTCAGCGCGTTGAAGTTATTCATGGTCCAGCGCATGTAGGTCCGGGCGCCCTGGCGGCCGCAGAATAACACCCGGTCGCCCGGCTGCAGCACACAGTCATTCCCCGGCAGCAGGATTTCGTCCGCAGTGCGCTGCAGGTAGAGCGGTACGCAGGGGAGTGTCGCGGTCAGGTCGCGCGGATCGGTACACAGCATGCCGATGGTGACGTCATTCCCCTTGCCGATCATTTCCAGCATCGCCGGGGCCTGTTCTGCGTCAACGCTGATGGTCCACGAGTCCGGCGGCCGGTCGGTCAGTACACCGATGACCCGGCTCACCAGGATGTTGGCCCAGCTATCGCCCTGCTGTCTGGCCAGTCGCAGGAAATCGGTCAGCAGCGGTGTAGTCAGCAGGGCGACAATACGCTGGCTGATGATGGCACCCGGTTGCATGATGACGTCCAGCCGGGCCGCATTGAATATGGCCTCGTTGCTGCCCCGGTTCTGGCGGCCAACCGTAAACAGGTTTTTATTCAGGCCAACGGCGGTAATAATGATAGACAGGTTGTTGGAGTCATCATCGGTGCCGGCAATAATGCCATCCGCGTTTTCGATGTCGGCCTCGTACAGGGTGATGGCCTCGGTGCCACGACCCACGATTACCCCTTCCGGTGCAGCGGTTTTCTCGATGTCGGATTCAATCAGGACGGTATGGATGCCTTCGAAGGACAGGGCCTTCTGTATTGCCTTGCCGAACCGTCCGTAACCGCATATCACCCAGGTCCCTTTGGGCGGGGCAGCGAATTCCCTGAGTGGGGCATCCCGAATGCTGGTAAGCCATTCATACACCAGGAACATGCTGGGTGATTTCAGCATCAGCGCAAAGCGCCGGGCAAAGGTGTCGAAGGGGTTGATGATATGCTCGGTACCGAACGAGGCCATGTTGGCTTCAGAGTCATGGGACTCGGACCGGCATATTACCTGCAGTTCCGGCGAGAGCAGCTTGCTGGTAATCGCAATCGTCAGGTTGACCGGGTCCGAGTCGGTCAGGGCAATGACACCCCTGCAGTGCCGGCTGTTGACTCCGGCAGCGCTGAGCGTGGCTGCATCCGCGGCATCGGCACACAGCGCGGGAACGTATACCGGCAGGTCATCGAGCTTCAGTGCCTGCACCCGGCTCTCCCGGTTATCGATCACGACCGTGCGGATGCAGTGCCCGGCAAGTTCGTGAACCAGCAGGTGCCCGGCATCATCAAGGCCGCATACCAGGTAGAACGGTTCACGGATACCACGCACGGCGCGGGTGAACAGCGTGTAGGAAAGGATGCGCCGGAATGCCGGATCTGAAAACAGCGAAAACAGGGAACCGATGGCAAACAGCCAGGCGATGACCGTGGTATAGATGGCTACCATGGTCCACAAGCGCTGCGCGTCGGTGAACGGGTAGGGGATTTCACCAAAACCAATGGTGGAACCCAGGAAACTGACAAAATAGAACGCGTGGAAGAAATCCATGCGCCACGGATTGCCCTGGTCATCAATGCCGGGTATCAGCACCATGCCGAGGATCGAGATTGCGTACGCGAGGATGACAATGATCAACGGCAACCGCATGCGGCGCAGCAACAGGTAAACGAGATTGTGCATGGTCTTGCCCTGGCTAGCGGCGATACATCACCGTTTCAGTAACCAGGATGACGACGGAAATGATGTTTGCCAGCAGGGCGCCGCCGGAAAGGGATACAATGCTTGCCATGATCGGCGGTGTGAGTCCGGTTTCCAGCCCGTATACCGTGATACCCCAGACGAGGACCGCGGCGATCAGCTGCAGGTCGGCAACCAGGCTGGTTGCCAGCAATACGGCGCCGATATGTGCCCGGTCGCCAAATTTCATTACGGTGGCGATCAGGCTGACCACCAGTGCGGCAAACAGCTCGTAGACGTTATGGTGGTCGGGGTCGCCCAGGTCGCCGAGAAAAAAGCCGAAATTCAGCGTCAGTGCCAGTACGATAAAGAATGCAAAGAACACCTTTTCCAGGTTCATGCCCGACCTCCTTTGTTGGGTAACCAGTCCGGGAGTGTACCGATCAGTGTGGTTCCCTTTGACAAAAGTAGCAAAGACCCGTGGTTATCACAAATCGGTAGTGTGACAGGCCGAATTTATTCGGCCTGTCACAAACCGGGCCGCTACCCGCAAATCACCTGGTATAACCGGGTGCCGGAACGGCGTATTATTGAAGTAGTGCCGAGCGTTTATAAAATGATGAAATCGCGATGACTGCCGGTTCCAGTGACAGCCAGATATCAGAACAGCTCAAGGAACGGGTCGGTATGATCCACCTGCAGCAACGACTCGGTATCGAGCAGGATTACGAGCGCAAGGTGTTCGGCCAGGGCCGGAATTTCTTTCATATCGAGAACTGGTATTCAATGCATGCGCTGATCCGCAACAGCCTGCGCCTGCTGCTGCTTCATGGCCGCGGAAAACGCAATGCACGCCGTATCCAGGTCCGGCATAACCGGATTGATCTTGCCGGCCTGCCATCGGCATTCACGGGCTATACCATTCTGCAGATCTCGGACCCGCATCTTGACATGGCATCCGATTTTCCGCATGCATTGATTGATGCAGTGCGCGGGGTCGATTACGACCTGTGCGTGTGGACCGGTGATTACCGTGCAAATACCTGGGGTCCCTGTGATGCCGCACTGGATGGCATTCGCAGGGTGCGCACCCACCTGGAAGGTGAGGTGTACGCCATACTGGGAAACCATGACAGCATTACCATGGTTCCCGGCATGGAGGACATCGGTATCCGTGTGCTGCTGAATGAATTCGTGGTGCTTGAGCGCGATGGCGCGCAACTGTACCTGGCCGGTATTGATGACCCGCATTATTATCGTGCCGACAACCTGGAAAAGGCGGCTGATGATATCCCCGAGAACGCCGTCTCCATCCTGCTGGCGCATTCCCCCGAGATTTACCGGCATGCTGCACACGCCGGTTTCAATGCCATGTTGTGCGGCCATACCCATGGTGGCCAGATCTGCCTGCCGGGCGGGTTCCCCCTGACCTGCAATGCGGCCTGTCCGCGGAAATACTGTGCCGGTGCATGGCAGTATCACCGGCTCACGGGCTATACCTCGGCGGGATCCGGGGCCTGTGTTGTCGATGTCAGGTTGAACTGTCCACCGGAGATCACCCTGCACCAGCTGCACCCGGCAGCCTTGTAAAAGTGTGTAAAAGGGGTCAGTACCCTTTAATCACTTTTACATAATAAAAGGAGTGTAAAAGGGGTCAGTACCCTTTAATCACTTTTACAAAATCAACAAAGAAATTAAAGGGTACTGACCCCTTTTACACTTTTACAAACGGTGCGACCAGTCCCGTAACCAGGAAAAGGCCAGATCGATTGCCATGAAGATGGCCGTTGCTGCCGCGATTTCCGGCAGGGTGACGGCCAGTACCGGTTGCATCACGAGAAGTGGCAGCAGGGTTTCCGGCAGCTGGTCCAGCAGCGGTGCAGAGTGGCTGGTCGCGATACCCAGGCGGCGTTTTATAAAACTGGAAACCAGGTCGCCGAGCATCGCCAGCAGGCCAAAGACGGCGCCCTGTGCAGGCCCCAGGCCCGCCAGTGGTGCGAGTAGCGTCGTTGCGATAATGGCGCTGAGAATGCCGCGGACGGTCTTGCCCGGTCCAAACAGCGGGCGCCCGTCCATGAATGCCTTGTTGCGGTCCAGTGGCAGGTCCAGGAATTTCCCAAGCAGCAGGTGTGCAACAAACGGGATCCCGTTGGCAATCACCAGCAGTAGCACCAGTTCACTGACAGGTTGAAATCGCATGATTTTTCTACTGCTCAGTGGAGTTACATACTTCCAGACTAACCTGTATTGGCATACTGGAGAAAATTTTCCCGGGCAAAAAAATCCCGCTGCAAGAGCGGGAGTTAAGGAGGTAGGTTGGGCTA
>QIFB01000120.1 GCA_003230545.1 Gammaproteobacteria bacterium
GCCTGGTAATTGGGGAATTCGCCACCAGGCGATGCTGACCAGGCATCAAGGACCGGCCCCAGGATTTTCCATCCCAGTTCGATATTGTCTGCACGCTTGAACAAGGTCGCATCACCGATCATGCAATCATAGATCAGGGTTTCGTAACCGGTGCTCGGCATGCTGTGAAAGTAGTCTGCATAGTTGAAATTCATATCCACCGTGCCGAGCCGTGGCGTCGCACCGGGAATTTTTGCATTCAATGACAAGCCGATTCCTTCGTTGGGCTGGATGCGTATCACGAGACGGCACGGCGGTACATTGGATTGTCTCAACAGGGAGTCCCGAAACATAACGGTAGGCGCGTGTTTGAACTCGACCACCACCTCGGTATATCGGCTCGGCATGCGCTTGCCGGTGCGCAAATAGAAGGGTACACCGGCCCAGCGCCAGCTATCGATCTGTAATTTCAGCGCGGCGAAGGTGTCGATACCAGAGTCCTGGGCGACGCCTGGCTCCTCGCGATACGCCGGCACACTGCGGCCATCGGGCAGGGTGCCGGCACCGTACTGGCCGCGCACGGCGTCAGTAGCCACCGCATCCGGATCAATGGGTTGAACGGCGCGCAGTACCTTGGACTGTTCATCTCGTATCAGGTCTGCATCGAAAGAATTGGGCGGTTCCATGGCAACCACGGACAGCACGGCAAGCAGGTGATTGGATATCATGTCGCGTAACGCACCGGCCTCTTCGTAATAGCTGGCGCGGTTCTCCACGCCCAGGGCTTCAACCACAGTGATCTGGACATGGTCAATGTAGCGGGCGTTCCAGACCGGTTCGATAATCCCGTTGGCGAAGCGGAAGGCCAGAATGTTCTGCACCGTCTCCTTGCCAAGGTAATGATCGATGCGGTAGATCTGGTGCTCATTCATGGCCTGGTGCAGTTGCTGGTTCAATGCCTGCGCCGAGGCGAGGTCGTGGCCAAACGGTTTTTCGATAATGATGCGCCGCCAGTGGTCTCCGGATTCTGCAGTGAGGCCGGCGTTGGCCAGCTGCATGGAGATTTCGCCGAAGAAACTGGGGGGGGTGGACAGGTAAAACAGGTAATTACCCGGTGTCTGCTGTTCGCGATCCACTTGCTGCAACATTTCGTTCAGGGCCGCGTAGGATTCCGGATTCTTGAAGTCTCCCTGTACATAGTAGATGCGTTGCAGGAGGTTATTCCACAATTCCCTGGAGAAATCCTCTCCGACAAACTGCTCGATCTCGTTGTCAATCTGTTCCCGATAGCTTTCGCTGTCCAGTTCCAGGCGGTCGATTCCCACCATGGCAAAGTTCGCAGGCAACATATTGGCGGCGGACAGATGAAATAGCGCCGGTATCAGTTTGCGCTTGGTCAGATCGACCAGCACATTGGCCGGTGCCGGTGGTGCAGTATCCGCTGGCACATTTTCGTTAGACATAATGTTTCCCGTTATTTAGATGGCGGTCATTGTAGTTCTGGACAGACACGATCTAGTCTGACGTTTTTTCATGATGTCCGCCAAACTGGAAGCGCATGGCCGACAGCAGTTTATCCGCAAAGTCCGCGAGCTGAAGCGGTTGTACAAGGAAGTGGTGAGCAGCGGTGCCGGTGCACCGACTTCAATTGCGGCGATACTGGTCCAGCGGCCCTCGCCGGAATCCGATACCTTGCCGCTGAAGTTGGATAACAGGGGGTCGTCGCGCAATGACGCTGCGGTAAGATCCAGGAGCCAGGAGGAGACGACGCTGCCGCGGCGCCACACTTCGGCCACGTCCGCCAAATCGATGTCATATTGATATTCTTCCGGATTGCGCAGCGGCGTGGTTTCCGCGTCGACTTCGCGCCCCTCCTTGCCGACACCCGCATGCTCGAGAATATTCAGCCCTTCCGCGTAGGCGGCCATCAGCGCATATTCGATGCCATTGTGCACCATCTTGACGAAGTGACCGGCGCCATAAGGCCCGCAGTGCAGATAACCCCGCTCGGCCGGCGTCGGGTCGCCTTCGCAGCCGGGCGTGCGTTCGACATCACCCATGCCCGGAGCCAGCGTCGTGAAAATCGGGTCCAGGTGTTTCACGGTCTGTTCCTCGCCCCCGATCATCATGCAGTAGCCACGCTCCAGGCCAAAGACGCCGCCACTGGTGCCCACATCCACGTAATGGACGCCACTCGGCTTCAGGCGTTTTCCGCGGATAATGTCATCCTTGTAATAGGAATTACCGCCATCGATGATGATGTCATCATTCTCCATCCGCTCCATCAATGCATCGACGGTCTGGTCTACCACGGCCGCCGGTACCATGATCCAGGCCGCCCGCGGTTTGGTGAGCTTGGCGACGAAGTCGTCCATATCGGTTGCGCCGACGGCGCCTTCCTGCTCCATTGCCTTGACCGCATCCGCGCTCATGTCGAAGACCACGCAATCGTGTCCTGCGCGCATCAGTCGCCGCACCATGTTGGCGCCCATGCGCCCTAAACCAATCATTCCCAGTTGCATCGTTCGTTCTCCTTATCTGGTGTCCCGCATGGCATGCAGGATCATGTTGTCTAGTGTAACGAAGGTATTAACTGCATCTGCCTGCCTTAATCACTGCATGCCCCGGCAAGGAGTTCACCCAGGCGTGCCAGTCCGGCCATGGTGTCGGATCCCATGTGAACCCGCAGCGCGCGCCGGCCGCGTTCCGCCAGTACCGCGAAGTCACCGCGTGCCTGTGCGGCCTTGACCACGCCGAAGCTGTACTTCTGGTCCGGCACCGGCAGGTCCGCGGCATCGTCGCAGGTGATCTGCAGGAACACGCCGCTGTTCGGGCCGCCCTTGTAGGCCTGGCCGGTAGAGTGGAGGAAGCGTGGACCAAAGCCCAGGCAGGTTGCAATCTTGCAGGCATCGCGTACGCCATGGCGCATATCCTGAAGCTTTTTCTCGTGTGCATCGTTGCGTTCAATGTAGGCCAGCAGGGCGAAGTAATCACCGGCACCGATTTGTTTCAGGTGTGCCTTGAGATAATCACCGATACTGGCTGAGTCGCCGGCGATGGCTTTCAGGGCCGTCACATTGCGAGGGTCGGAATACAGTTTCATTCCGTCACCTTCGGCGAACGGGGATTCCTCCGGTAGCTGACCTTTTTCCTCGTACTCGGTTGTCAGCTTGAGGGTAGCGATCTTGCTGGCTTCCACATCGGGCTGGTTGAAGGCGTTGATGCCGAGTATGGAACCCGCTGTGGCGGTGGCAATTTCCCAGCGGTAGAACTCCTGACCCAGGTTGTAGATATCCTTCACGCTGATGCGCACCACCGGCTGACCGGCCTGTTCGATCCGTTCGATGGCCGCATCCTGTTCGGCATCGGGCGCCGTAACGAGACGCAGGTATGCAAAGACACGATCGTCTCCATATGACTCCGGCGCGGCAAGTTGCTCGCCATCGACCGGGATCAGGCCCTTGCCATCCTTGCCGGTGGATTCTGCCAGCAACTGCTCCAGCCAGGCGCCGAGGCTGGCAATACCGGGAGAGGCGATGATGGTGATCTTGTCGCGCCCGGCATTGCCGGCTGCACCGAGTACTGCACCGAGGATGACGCCGGGATTGTCCCTGGCGGGGACACAGGCTGCACAGGCCTCAACCATCTCCTCGGTGTTGTCCAGAAAGCGACCCAGATCAACACCCGTGGCCGCAGCCGGCACCATGCCGAAGTTGGAAAGCGCCGAGTAACGGCCGCCGATGCCGGACTTGCCGAAGAAAATGCGACGGAAGCCGTCGTTTTCAGCGACCTGCTGCATATTCGAGCCGGGGTCGGTGATGGCGGCGAAGTGGCGGGCGGCCTTGGCAGCGCCGCCGAGCGCTTCGCTTGCACGGGTAAAGAAGTATTGTTTGAAGATGTTCGGTTCCAGGGTGCTCCCGGATTTGCTGGATACAATGAACACCGTGCGCGCGTAGTCGATCTGATCCTCGATGGTCTTGACCTGTGCCGGGTCGGTGGAATCAAGCACCAGTAATTCGGGGTGGTTCTCGATGGCGCCGAAGGTGAGACGCATGACCTCGGGTGCCAGGCTGGAGCCACCCATGCCAAGCAGTACCGCGTGTTTGAAGAACTCGCCTTCCACTTCCTGCACGATGCCGTACAGTTTACCCAGGTGCTCGACCTGTTCACGCGTGATATCCAGCCAGTCCAGCCACTGGCTCTCGTCCGTACCGGTCCACAGGGTGGCATCCCTGGCCCACAGGCGGCGCACCTTGTCGTTGTCCTGCCAGTCGTCCAGGGCTGTATTTACCTGGTCCTCCAGCTCGGAGGGCAACTTGTATTGTTGGCGGTTCAGTGATGTCCCAACGGTGGACTCACGGGCTGTCTCCACGGCGCCCAGCAGCTTGTCGAATGCATCGACAAATATCTGCAGGCCGTCCTGCAGCAGACTGTCGGTGACGTCATCCAGGGATATGCCGACGTGCTCGAGGCTGTCAAGCACGTCACGGGCCGCGTCCAGATCCGAATCCAGGCTTGCCCTGGGGGTGCCGTGGTCACGGAAAGCATCGAGAGTGGCCGGGGGTACGGTATTCACCGTATCCGGCCCGATGAGTTCCTCCATGTACATGACGTCGCTGTAGGCAGGATTTTTCACTCCCGTGCTGGCCCACAACAGACGCTGGGTCTGTGCGCCACGGTCGACCAGGGCCTGCCAGCGTTCGCCGCTGAACAGCTCCCCGTAACGCTGGTAGACGATCCTGGCGTTAGCGATGGCGACTTTGCCGAGCAGGCTGCGCAGCAACATGCGTTCGGCACTGTCCTCGCAGTCTGCCAGGCGCTCATCGAGGAGATTGTCAATGGCTGCATCGATACGGCTGATGAAAAAGCTCGCGACACTGGCAATCTTCCCCGGGTTACCGCCGCTCTCGGCGAACCGCTCGAGACCGCGAAGATAGGCCTCCGCAACCTGTTCGTAGGCCTGAATATTGAACAGCAGGGTGACGTTGAGATTCATCCCTTCGGCGAGCAGGGTTTCGATGGCCGGGATGCCCTCGGCAGTTGCCGGTACCTTGATCATGAGGTTGCTGCGATCGACCGCCTGCCACAGGGTGCGCGCCTCCTCGATGGTGCCGTCGGTGTCTTTGGCCAGGGTAGGGGAAACCTCCAGGCTCACATAGCCGTCGCGTCCCGCCGTCGACTCATACACCGGCAGCAGGATATCGGCTGCGCTTTGCACGTCTTCCACGGCGAGCCGTTCATAAAGACTCTTGGTGTCCAGCGATGCATCATCCGCAAGATCCGCAATGGCGGAGGCGTAATCGGTGCTGCCGCCGATCGCTTTCTCGAATATCGCCGGATTGGAAGTGACACCCTTGATGCCGTCGTCATCAAGGAGCTGGTTCAGGCCGTTGCCGGTGAGCAGATTGCGCCGGATATAGTCAAGCCAGATGGATTGCCCGTAGGTGTCGAGTGTCTTTATGGGATTCATGAATGTTCTCCTTCCTGGGTAGCGTTTGCGAGTAGACGGGTTCTGCAGTTGTGAGAATCAAGGTTATCCTGATGGTACCTTCGTCAGTGCTTACAAATCCGCCATCATCTGGAAATTCCTTGCTAATTGTTCTTTGCCTTTGAGCTCCTCATCCAGCAGGTTCTGGAATACAGCGAGCACTTCGTCAGTCGGTGATGCCGTGACCATGCTGCGGTAAAGGTCGATGAAATGATCAGTGACTCGCATGATCAGGCGCATCAGCTCATCTACTTTCATATCCGGATTCAGGTCCGTGTCCAGCAAGCGGTGAATTGCCGCGTCGTCACCGGCGTACTGAAACCAGGTATCCAGTACCGGGCCCGGGGTTTGTTCGGTGAATACGGTGAGGGCGTCGGCCAGTGACTGTTCCCGCTCGCTGATGTAGTCGAGCAACAGCTTGAGGCGTTTTGCATCGGTGGCACCGGAAACCTGTTCGCAATGGTCGCTGACCGCCTGGTGGAACTGGC
>QIFB01000027.1 GCA_003230545.1 Gammaproteobacteria bacterium
TCATAGTTTCAGGGCCCGGTCACCGCGGGCAATGCCGGAAACCCCGGAACGCACGACCTCGATAATCACCTCCGGGTCCAGTGTCTCCAGGAAGGCATCCAGCTTGTCACCGGTGCCGGTCAGCTCGATCGTATAGGTCTTGTCTGTTACGTCGATAATCCGCCCGCGGAAAATATCCGAATCACGCTTCAGCTCTTCCCGCTTGTCGTTATCGGTGTTCACCTTGACCAGCATCATCTCGCGCTCGATGTGCGGCCCCTCGGTCATATCCATAAGCTTCACGACATCGATCAGCTTGTTGAGCTGCTTGGTAATCTGCTCGATGATCTCGTCGGTCCCGCGCGTGACCAGCGTCATGCGCGACAGCGAAGGGTCTTCCGTCGGCGCCACCGTCAATGATTCGATATTATAGCCGCGTGCGGAAAACAGGCCGGCAACCCGGGACAGTGCACCCGCCTCGTTTTCCATCAGGATGGAGATGATGTGTCTCATATCAGTATCATCTCGTTCTGGCCACCGCCCGCCGGAATCATCGGGTACACATTCTCGGCCTGGTCAGTAATAAAATCCATGAACACCAGCCGGTCCTTTAGCTGCATCGCTTCTTTCAATGCAGTCTCGACATCTCCCGGCTTTTCGATCTTCATGCCGACATGTCCGTAGCTCTCGGCGAGCTTCACGAAATCCGGCAGTGATTCCATGTAGGACATGGCATAGCGCCCCTGGTAGAAAAATTCCTGCCACTGCCGGACCATGCCGAGACAGCGGTTGTTCAGGTTAATGACCTTGATCGGCAACTCGTACTGGAGGCAGGTGGAGAGTTCCTGGATGCACATCTGGATGCTGCCCTCGCCGGTTACGCACACCACCGTCGCATCCCGGTGTGCCAGCTGTACGCCCATGGCCGCCGGCAGGCCAAAACCCATCGTGCCCAGCCCGCCCGAGTTGATCCAGCGGCGCGGCTTGTCGAACCGGTAGTACTGGGCGGCCCACATCTGGTGCTGCCCCACATCCGAGGTCACGTAGGCATCACCATTCGTGACTTTATATAGCGTATCCAGCACGTACTGCGGCTTGATCTGTTCACTGTCCCGATCGTAGCTGAGACAGTCCCTGGAACGCCACTCGTCAATCTGCTGCCACCATTCCTTGATAGCACCCGGATCCGGCTGGCGCTTGCCTTCCCCGAGAATCTTCAGCATGGCCTTGAGCACGTTATCGACGCAGCCGACGATCGGAATATCCACCTTGACGTTCTTGGAGATGCTCGAGGGATCAATGTCCACGTGCACGATCTTCGCCGTCGGACAGAACTTCTCGATATTGCCTGTCACCCGGTCATCAAACCGGGCACCGATGGCAACCAGTACATCACAGTGATGCATGGCCATGTTCGCTTCATAGGTACCGTGCATACCCAGCATGCCGACAAACTGCCGGTCGGTTGCCGGGTAACCGCCCAGTCCCATCAGGGTGTTGGTCACCGGGTAATCCAGGGTCCGCGCGAGCTCGGTCAGGGATGCGGCGGCATTCCCGAGAATGACCCCGCCACCCGTGTAGAGCATGGGACGGTGCGCGCCGAGCATCAGCTTCACCGCGCGCTTGATCTGGCCGGCATGGCCCACAAGCACCGGATTATAGGAGCGCATGCTGACGGTCTCTGGATAATGGTACTCGGCCTTTTGTGCCGTGATGTCTTTCGGTATGTCCACGACCACCGGACCGGGACGTCCCGTGGTGGCCACGTAGAAGGCCTTCTTGATGGTCACGGCGATTTCGCCAACGTCCTTGATCAGGAAGTTGTGTTTGACGCAGGGCCGGGTGATGCCGATATTATCAGCTTCCTGGAAGGCATCGTTACCGATCAGGTGCGTCGGTACCTGCCCGGTAAATACCACCAAGGGGATCGAGTCCATGTATGCCGTCGCGATCCCGGTCACGGCATTGGTGGCGCCGGGGCCCGAGGTGACGATGACAACACCGGGCTTGCCGGTGGAACGCGCATAGCCATCGGCCGCATGGGTGGCGCCCTGCTCGTGGCGTGTCAGGATATGCTCGACCTTGTCCTGGGTGTAGAGCGCATCGTAGATATGCAATACGGCACCACCGGGATAACCAAAGATTATCTCGACACCCTCATCGTGCAGTGCACGGACAAAGATTTCCGCGCCGGTCACTTCCACCTTATCGATCCCCTGTCGTCACCATGGAGGTGTTTGTTATCGCCATGAAAAAAGCCCGCAATCACGGGCATGCAGGTCACGTAATCAAAACAATAGTAGAAACTACTGATATTCCAAGAAAAGGTCAAGCCGCTGCCCTGCCGGGCCATGACAGCGAGGGTGGCGGAACTGTGACATAACAACTTGTTCTGCCCGGCAAACAACCATAATATCTGCATAGATTAGCACTACTACTCGCGTATTAACGTAAAAAAGGAACCGCCATGATCCGTTACCTGCCCCTGACCTGTGTACTGCTGGCCCTTGCCAGCGGACTCCACGCTGCCAGCAAGGATGTCATCTTCAAGTGGATCGACGATAACGGCGCGGTCCACTACACCCAGGTACCCCCTCAAGACCGCGAGTACGAGACCCTGAAACAGGTCGGGGCACCGGGCACGGCTCCGGCCAAGAAACCGGCCAGTGTCCGCAGTGACCTGCAGAAGCAGGTGGAAGCCATGGACAAGGCACAGGAGGAAAGGGCAGAAGCAAAAAACCAGATGGAGCAACAGGACAGGATCAGGGAACGCCGCAAGAAGAACTGCGAAATCTCCAACAGAAACCTGGCCAATCTGCACCAGACCGGGAACAGGATCTTCATGACCCCGGACGGCGAAGTCATGCGCCTGACCGATGAGGAACGCCAGCGGCGCATCGACGAGGCCAACAGGCAGATTGAGGAAAACTGCAAATAGTCAGACCTGCCATGCCGTTTCTCAGGATCCAGACCAACCGTCCGCTGCCGGAAGCCGATGCAAAATCCCTCGCCGCCCGGTCATCCGCTGTGGTTGCCGAGCAACTGGGCAAACCGGAACGCTATGTCATGACCTCGGTTGAGACCAACCCGGCGATGCAATTTGCCGGGTCGGACGAACCGCTTGCCTTCCTGGAACTCAAGAGCATCGGCCTGCCGGAATCCATCACGGCAGACGTCTCGCAGGTCCTGTGCGAGCTGGTCTCCGGGGAAACGGGTATCCGCCCCGACCGTATCTACATTGAATTCACCGATGCCCCGCGCAAGATGTGGGGATGGGATGGCGGCACCTTCTGATGCGCATCACCTGGCTGCTGGTCGCCCTGCTGGCACTCGCTCTCGCCTGGATGTGGTTCAACCCCGATCACCGGGAAGACGTCAATGTCCTGCCGGTACCCCCGCAGCCGGGTGGAGATTAGCCCGTATTTCTCACGAGGTTGACGAGCCCTTGCTGTACCTGACAACCGGTTGGCCGCTACAATCGGCAACTGGTTATTAACCGGGCCGGAACACCATGCGTCTGTCACGCTATCCACTGTCCACACTGAAAGAAACCCCGGCGGATGCCGAGATCGTCAGCCACCAGCTGATGCTGCGCGCCGGCATGATCCGCAAGCAGGCCGCCGGTCTGTACAGCTGGCTGCCGCTGGGACTGCAGGTGCTGCGCAAGGTGGAAGCCATCGTCCGCGAGGAAATGAATGCGGCCGGCGCAGTGGAGCTGCTGATGCCTGCGGTACAGCCGGCCGAGCTGTGGCAGGAGTCCGGGCGCTGGGAGCAGTACGGACCGGAGCTACTGCGCCTGCATGACCGGCACCAGCGCGAATTCTGCTTTGGCCCCACCCATGAAGAGGTCATTACGGACATTGCCCGCCACGAGATCCGCAGCTACAAGCAACTGCCGGTCAATTACTACCAGATACAGACCAAGTTCCGCGACGAGATCCGGCCCCGTTTTGGCGTCATGCGCGCCCGTGAATTCCTGATGAAGGACGCCTATTCGTTTCACCCGGACGCGGACTCTCTGGATGCAACCTACCAGGTGATGTACCAGGCCTACACGAACATTTTCACCCGGCTGGGCCTCGAGTTCCGCGCCGTGCAGGCTGACAGCGGCGCCATTGGCGGTAACGAGTCACATGAATTCCATGTACTCGCCGATTCCGGCGAGGATGCAAT
>QIFB01000024.1 GCA_003230545.1 Gammaproteobacteria bacterium
CGACCCGGATATATGCTCTGTGGAATGCGTTGTTCACTGCAGGCGACGACGTGCCCGGAACCGCGGGTGCCTGTTGCGGCTGGTAGCCATGCGCCGTCAGCAGAGTGTGGAACGAGTCCAGGTCCTGTGCCCGCAGCAGCACCGCGGGATTGACGGCCTCCTGAAGGTGAAGATTACCGTAGGCCAGCTGCATCAGTGTCGGTCCCTGCAGGAAAACTGCTCCGATGCCCAGACGCTGCAACGCACTGGAAATCTCTGCAACGGCCTGCTCGATCGCCCGGTTATGTTCCTGGTTCCGGTCCGACCAGACACCCAGCGCCTGGGTGATATCACGCGGCACCCGTGGTGCCCCGATGGGCAGGAGGCAGGCATTGAGCAGCGGCACAAGCCGGTGCTGCATGGCCAACCGCACCAGGACGGTCCAGTCGATATTCTCTGAAAGCAACTGTTCAAGCTGCGCCCGAACAGCCGGATCATCGCCGGCATGCACAGCGAGCAGCAATACTTCACGTTCGCGCGGCTGGTTTGGTTGTGATTCCATCTGCACAAAAATAACTGATAAACAGGGGACATACCACAACGGCTCCCGTAGGAGCCGTTGTGGTATTGCTCAGAACGTCCGGGCTTTTGCCGTTCCCGGATGCCTGGGGATAAATTTCCAGGTTTTCAGTTAACTGTCTGGAGTCGACCGATTCTGCTCTCTACGCGAGAATAGTTTTCTCGGTTTTCTCGGTTTTCCCGGTGATCTCTGTGTCAGGGTTATTTAGAAAAACGCCCCGTCAATGGGCGTGGAGGCACTGGCGAAACGCTTGCGCGGGATACGCCCGGCACGGAACGCTTCACGGCCGGCCTCGATGGCCTTCTTCATCGCCGTTGCCATCAACACCGGGTTGTCGGCACCGGCAATCGCGGTATTCATCAGCACCCCGTCGCAACCGAGCTCCATGGCAATGGATGCATCGGAGGCGGTACCCACGCCCGCATCAACCAGGATCGGGACACTGGCGTTCTCCACGATGGTGCGGATGTTGTAGGGATTGCGGATGCCCAGCCCCGAACCGATCGGCGCGGCCAGCGGCATCACGGCAATGCAGCCGAGTTCCTCGAAGCGCCGGGCCATGATCGGGTCGTCGTTGGTGTACACCATGATATCGAAACCCTCTGCGACCAGTGTCTCGGTGGCCTTGATGGTCTCCGTGATATCGGGAAACAGCGTTTGTTCATCACCGAGGACTTCCAGCTTGACCAGCTTGCGCCCGTCCAGCAGTTCGCGCGCCAGGTGGCAGGTGCGCACCGCATCCTCGGCGTTGTAGCAGCCGGCCGTGTTCGGCAGCAAGGTATATTTTTCCGGCGAGATGACATCCAGCAGATTGGGCTCGTCCGGGTTCTGGCCGATATTGGTGCGGCGGATGGCAACGGTGACGATTTCAGCACCGCTGGCCTCGGTGGCCTCCCGGGTCTCGTTCAGGTCCCGGTATTTACCGGTTCCGGTGAGCAGGCGGGACCGGTATTCAACACCGGCAATAACCAGCGGGTCATCGGCTGGCTGCGGCTGTGACTGCATGACTGTAGACATGGTTATCGGACTCTCTAATACTTGATGAAAAAGTGACCGGGAAGGCTTGGCGGATCGATCAGCCGCCGCCAATGGCGTGGACGATCTCCACCCGGTCGCCGGGTTGCAGTATATGATCAGCAAAGGTACTGCGTGGCACGATGGCGGTATTCACTTCCAGGGCAAGGCGTTTGCCGGCAAGGCCGAGCTCGGTGACCAGTTCGCTGGCACTGAGGTGATCGGAAACTTCCTGATCGGCGCCGTTCAGAATAATTTGCATGACGGTATGAATCGGTTACATTGCAAGACTGCAGGCATTCTACCGTAAATAAGCGGACAGGAATTTTAACTTCGGAATGAAAGGTTTATGACCCAGTGGACTGAGGACATTATCTCGGCCGAAAATGCCGGCACCCTTGACGGGCTGTTTTTACAACGCGTCAGGCGTACCCCGGAACTGACGGCCTATCGCGGTTTCGATCCCGTCAGCAAGCAATGGCAGGACACCACCTGGGGTGCCATGGGCGAGGCGGTGGCGCGCTGGCATGCCGCACTGGCGGCGGAGGGCCTGCACTCTGGTGAACGGGTTGCCGTGCACCTGCACAACAGCCGCGAATGGGTGTGCTTCGACCAGGCGGCACTCGGCTGCGGACTGGTGATCGTCCCCCTGTATACCGATGACCGGCCGGAGAACGTCGCCTATATCACGCAGGATGCGTCGGTACGGGCCCTGCTGGTGAAGGATGTCGGCAGCTGGAAACGCCTGGCCACTTTCCTGAATCATCACGAGGACCTGAAACGGGTCCTGATCCTGCAGCGGCCGGATGCTGTGCCGGAGGAAGTGACTGCAGACGAGCGCGTCCGCTTTGTCGAGGACTGGCTGCCGGCGACGGCCGTTACGCCGGCCATGCGCGACGGGGATCCCCATGAACTTGCCTCGATCGTCTACACCTCGGGCACCACCGGGCGGCCCAAGGGCGTGATGCTGTCGCACTACAATATGCTGTCGATTGCACATGCCGCGCTCACCATGATCGACTGTTACGAGGAAGACCTGTTCCTGTCGTTCCTGCCGCTGTCACACACACTGGAGCGGACCGCCGGTTACTACCTGCCGATGATGGCCGGGGCCACGGTCGCCTATGCACGCTCCATCCCGCAGCTGGCCGAGGACCTGCAAAACATCCGTCCCACCATCATGATCGCGGTACCGCGGATTTTCGAACGCGTGTTTGCCCGCATCCAGGGCCAGCTGGACAAGCAGTCAGCCATCAAGCGCGGGCTGTTTACCCTGACCACATCCATCGGCTGGCGCCGCTTCGAACGCCAGCAGCAGCGCGCCTCCTGGAGTCCCGGCCAGCTGTTGTGGCCACTGCTGAACAAGCTGGTGGCCGGCAAGGTCACCTCGAAGCTGGGTGGTCGCCTGCGTATCGCGGTCAGTGGCGGGGCGGCGCTGCCAATCACGGTTGCAAAAACATTTATCGGTCTTGGCGTGCCGATCCTGCAGGGCTACGGGCTGACCGAGACCAGCCCGATCATCAGCGTGAATGTGCTGGATGATAACGAGCCGGCGAGTGTCGGGGTGCCCCTGAACGGTGTCGAGGCCCGTATCGGTGACAACGATGAACTGCTGGTGAAGACACCGGGCATGATGCAGGGCTACTGGAACAACCACGTGGCAACGGCCGAGATCATCGATCCGGAAGGCTGGCTGCATACCGGTGACCAGGCACGTATCGAGAAGGGTCACATTTATATCACCGGCCGCATCAAGGACATCCTGGTGCTGTCCAACGGTGAAAAGGTTCCGCCCATGGACATGGAGCTGGCCATTTGCCTGCATCCGTTGATCGACCAGGCGCTGGTCATCGGCGAGGGCCAGGCCTACCTTGCGGCCATCCTGGTGCTCAGCCCGGAGGAATGGCCGGGGCTGGCGCAGCGCTTCGATCTGGATGAAAGCCTCGATGAAATCCTGAAAAACGAAAAGCTCAACAACCACCTGGTGCGTGCGGTGCGTGAACGGCTCAAGGATTTTCCCGGCTATGCCAAGGTGCGGCGGGTACTCCTGACCCGCGAGCCGTGGACGGTGGACAACGGCCTGCTGACGCCCACGCTGAAGGTGAAGCGGGCGAAGGTGCTGGAGAAATTTGCCGTGGAGATCGAGGCGCTGTATGCCAGCGGTCCGGTCGGGCGGGGCTGAAGCAATACCACAATCAGTTCAGGAAACGCTCCCAGGCGATCAGCCCCCAGGTAATCATCACAATCCCGAGGCTGATAAAAACCGCTGCAGATCCCATGTCTTTTGCGCGGCCGGACAGTGTGTGATGGTCTGCACCGATTCGATCAATGGCGGCTTCCACAGCAGAATTCAGCAGTTCAACTATCAGTACCAGCAGGCAGCTGCCAATCAGCAATATCCGCTCCACGGCAGTATTCCCCAGCCAGAAGGCGGCAGGAACCAGTACCAGACACAGTACGATTTCCTGTCTGAAGGCGACTTCATGGTTCCAGCCGGCACGGATTCCGGCGATTGAGTAGCGGGCGGCCTTCCAGATCCGGCGGATACCGGTCGCATTCTCAGG
>QIFB01000205.1 GCA_003230545.1 Gammaproteobacteria bacterium
TCAAGGTGGTGCTCTAACCAACTGAGCTACGCGCCTGCAGACCGGGAAAGATACCGGCACTTTCAGATGGTTGCAACATTATGTGGTCATGTAGGACCCGCGCCCCTGGGGAAAGACATTCCCGGCCGGGGGCCGGTCCTACCGTTCGTTCTGTATCCATTCACCCTGGTAGGACCCGCGCCCCGCGGGGAAAGGCATCCCCGCCCAGGCCGACCATCACGCCGTCATCCCGAGATTTCCTTTCTCGATACGGCGAATTTCATCACGCAGACGGGCGGCCTCCTCGAATTCCAGGTTGCGTGCATGCGTATACATCTGCTGCTCCAGCTGGCTGATCTTTTTGGCCAGCTGCCCCGGGCTGAGGCGGCCATAGTCCGCCACCGCCTGCCGATCCAGGGCGGCTTGACACGGCCCCTTCCATGACGTCGGCAACCGCCTTCACGATGCTTTTCGGGGTGATGCCCTGGCTGGCGTTCCAGGCCTGCTGCATCTCGCGCCGGCGCTCGGTCTCGTCAATGGCGCGGCGCATGGAACCGGTGATTGCATCGGCGTACAGGATGGCCTTGCCCCGGAGGTTGCGCGCCGCGCGTCCGATGGTCTGGATCAGCGAACGCTCGGACCGCAAAAAACCTTCCTTGTCAGCATCGAGGATGGCCACCAGCGAGACTTCCGGAATATCCAGTCCCTCCCGCAGCAGGTTAATCCCCACCAGCACGTCAAACTCGCCAAGGCGCAGGTCACGAATAATCTCCACGCGCTCCACGGTATCGATGTCCGAGTGCAGGTAGCGCACCCGCACCCCGTGCTCGGCGAGGTAGTCGGTCAGGTCTTCGGCCATGCGCTTGGTCAGGGTGGTCACCAGGACGCGATCGCCGTCCGCCACGCGTTCCCGGATTTCGGACAGCAGGTCATCGACCTGGGTCCCGGCCGGGCGCACCTCGATGGCCGGGTCCACCAGGCCGGTTGGCCGGACCAGCTGCTCGACCACGGCACCCGCATGCTCGTCTTCATACGTGCCGGGGGTGGCCGAGGTGAAGATGGCCTGCGGCGCCAGGCGTTCGAACTCGTCGAAGCGCAACGGCCGGTTGTCCAGCGCGGACGGCAGGCGGAAACCATACTCGACCAGGTTTTCCTTGCGCGAGCGGTCGCCGCGGTACATGCCGCCGAGCTGCGGAATGGTGACGTGGGACTCGTCGATGACCAGCAGTGCATTCTCCGGCAGGTAATCGAACAGCGTTGGTGGCGGCTCGCCCGCATTACGTCCGGACAGGTAGCGTGAATAGTTTTCGATCCCGGAGCAGTAGCCCAGCTCGGACATCATCTCCAGATCAAAGCGCGTGCGCTGCTCGAGCCGCTGCGCCTCCACCAGTTTGTTCGCCCGATTCAAATCCTCGAGGCGCTCCTTCAGCTCCACCTTGATCTCATCGATAGCGCCAAGGATCACTGCACGCGGTGTGGCGTAATGGGTCTTGGGATAGATCGTCAGCCGTGGCACCTTGCGCAGTACCTCGCCGGTCAGCGGATCAAACCAGGCCAGCGCATCGATCTGGTCATCGAACAACTCCACGCGGACCGCCTCGCCTTCGGACTCGGCCGGGAAGATGTCAATGATCTCGCCACGCACCCGGTAGGTGGCGCGATGCAGTTCCACGTCATTGCGCGTGTACTGGAGTTCGGCCAGCCGCCGCAGGATCACGCGCTGGTCCGCAGCGTCACCACGCACCAGGTGCAGCACCATGCCCAGGTAAGCCTTGGGGTCACCAAGGCCGTAGATGCAGGACACGGAGGCCACGATAATGGTGTCCGGCCGTTCGAGCAGCGCCTTGGTTGCGGAGAGCCGCATCTGCTCGATGTGCTCGTTGACCGAGGCATCCTTCTCTATATAGGTATCCGATGCCGGGACATAGGCCTCGGGCTGGTAGTAGTCGTAATAGGATACGAAATATTCCACGGAATTGTGCGGGAACAGGTCACGCATCTCGCCGTACAGTTGCGCGGCCAGTGTCTTGTTCGGCGCGAGAATAATGGTCGGCCGCTGGACCGACTCGATGACGTTGGCAATGGTGTAGGTCTTGCCCGAGCCGGTCACACCGAGCAGCGTCTGGTGGGCCAACCCGTCGGCCAGCCCGCTAACCAGCGCCTTGATAGCCCGGGGCTGGTCACCCGCCGGCTTGATGTCGGCAACCAGCTGGAATTTATCGGTAACGGTCACGGGACAATATCGAAAGGTTCAGAGTTTGCGTATGATTGGGCACTGGTTCTGCCATCGGTAACAGGATAACAGCATTGGACAAGATCACGCTTTCCAGCCGCGTTCAACGGGTCAAGCCCTCGCCGACACTGTCGGTGACGGCACGTGTTGCCGAGCTGCGCGCCGCCGGCAAGGACATCATCGGACTTGGCGCCGGCGAACCGGATTTCAATACACCGGAGCATATCGGCAATGCTGCTATCGAGGCCATCCGCTCGGGTTTCACCCGCTACACGGCCGTGGATGGAACCCCGGAACTCAAGCAGGCCATTATAGCGAAATTCAAACACGACAACGGCCTCGACTATGCGCCAGAGCAGATCCTGGTCTCCTGCGGCGGCAAACAGAGCTTTTTCAACCTGTGCCAGGCATTGCTGAACCCGGGTGACGAGGTCATCATCCCGGCGCCCTACTGGGTATCGTACCCGGACATGGTGCGCCTCGCCGATGGCGAACCCGTGATTATCCGTGCCGGCGTGGAAACCGGGTTCAAGATTACGCCGGAACAATTACAGGCGGCCATCACCCCGCGTACCCGGCTGTTCGTGATCAACAGCCCGTCGAATCCGACCGGTGTCGCCTATACCCGTGCCGAACTGGGCGCCCTGGGCAACGCCCTGAAGCTGGCCCCGCAGGTACTCATCGCCACGGATGACATGTACGAGCACATTCTCTGGAGCGCGGAGCCGTTCAGCAACATCCTGAATCCGTGCCCGGAACTGTATGGACGTACCATCGTCCTGAACGGGGTTTCCAAGGTATACGCGATGACGGGCTGGCGTATCGGTTATGCCGGGGGGCCGGCAGACCTGATCCGGTCCATGAAGAAAATCCAGTCGCAGAGCACCTCCAACCCGACCTCGATATCGCAGGTCGCGGCACAGGCCGCGCTGGAGGGTGACCAGTCCTGCATCAAAACCATGCTGAAGGCCTTCAGGGAACGCCACGATTTCGTGGTCAGTGCGCTGAATGACATCCCCGGAGTCCACTGCCTGCCTGCCGACGGCACCTTCTACTGTTTCCCGCACATGCAACCGGCCATCGATGCCCTCGACGGCGTGGCAGACGATATCGAGCTGGCGGAGTACCTGCTGGATAACGCGGGGGTCGCACTGGTCCCCGGTACCGCGTTTGGATCCCCGGGCTATATGCGGCTATCGTTTGCCACGGGCATGGATGTCCTGCATGAGGCGCTGTCCCGCCTGGCGAATGCCCTGACCCCCTGATCAGCCTTTTCTGAATCCCCAACACTGCAGTGTCCGATCCCGGAATCCCGGATGTGCATCTATGCTGATGTCCTGAATCATTAGTGATCAGGTGTTCCACCAGGGAGGGCGGAATGAACGGCATACATCACGAACGGGGCTTCACCCTGCCCGAGCTGCTGGTCAGCCTGGCAGTCGTCTCGATACTGACCGTCGGCACCGGCAACATGCTGGCGCGATTTATCCAGGAAAACCGGATGGCGGCCGAGGTAAACACCTTTGTCACCACCCTGCACGTTGCGCGCAGCGAGGCCGTCAAGCGCAATGGTCGCGTCGTACTCTGCCCCAGCCGGGATGGAAAAACCTGCGGCAACAGCATGGACTGGAACACTGGCTGGTTGCTGTTCCGGAGCAACGACCGGGAACGTAACCGGGATGAAGCCCTGTTGCAGTCTGGCAACCCGCTGCAGCCGGCGATCACCATGCACTCCAGCAATCAAAGAAAACGCATCGTCTATCAGCAGGACGGCAGCGCCGGCGGGACCAACAGTTCATTTACCTTCTGCGACCGCCGCGGGCTTGCCAAACCCCGCGTCATTTGCCTCTCCAATACCGGCCGGCCACGCTTGTCTTTGACACGCTGTAACGGCAAACCCGTTGATTGTGCTTGAAAACCTGACGGGGACAGGATTTGCGTCCCGTTGACCGAAAACCCCGCCATCCAGTATGATGCGCGCTCAGCTGGTTCTTCTATTCCCCGGTAGCTCAGTTGGTAGAGCGGGTGACTGTTAATCACTAGGTCGGCGGTTCGAGCCCGTCCCGGGGAGCCATTTCAAATCTTCGGCTTACGTCCATGAGGTCGATAGTCACCGGGTCAATCCGGTATTGGGCATGGAGACGTCAAGTGACTGCGTCCGGCTAGGAGACCCCTTCGAGGGGTGTCCCGGGGAGCCATTCAATTTCACATTTCAATCACCTGTGAAATCTTCGGCTTACGGTGCCCATCGAGAAGTGAGCATAAAACGGATAGTCACCGGGTCGGCCGTGTCGTGGCCGGGGACCGTCCGAGTCGGGGTGTTGAGACTCGGGTGACCGAGCAAGCTGGCCAAGGTGTACTGCTCCGGATAAAGGAGACGGATGCGTTTATGGGTTTTGTGCCTCCGTCCCCATTTGGCTTTTTCATTGCAATTCACCCGTCACGCCCCATTCTTGTCATTCCATTACGCTGCCTGACAGCGTATAAAGCGCCCATGAAAGTACCTAAACGATTGAAACCACTGGTCGAAGACGGCCTGATCGACGAGATTCTCTCCCAGTTGATGAGTGGTAAAGAAGCACAGGTCTATGTGGTTCGCTGTGGCACAGAGATACGCTGCGCCAAGGTTTATAAAGCCGCTAACCAGCGCAGCTTCAAACAAGCCGTGCAGTATCAGGAAGGGCGCAAGGTTAAAAACAGCCGCCAGGCCCGCGCCATAGGGAAACGCAGCCGTTACGGACAAAGAGAATCAGAACAAGCCTGGATCAGCGCAGAAGTCGATGCGCTCTACTGTTTGGCCGCTGCCGGTGTGCGCGTGCCCACCCCCTATGGCTTTGTTGATGGCGTACTGCTGATGGAACTGATAACCGACGACGACGGCATCGCCGCGCCGAGACTCAATGACCTGACCCTGACCAGCACGCAGGCACGTGAGTATCACAAGCGAATAATTGCAGAAATAGTGCGCATGCTCTGCTCGGGTCTTGTCCATGGCGACTTATCGCCGTTCAACGTGTTAGTTGATAAGGAAGGGCCAGTCATTATCGATCTTCCACAAGCAGTCAATGCCGCAGGCAATAACAGCGCGGGCACGATGCTGGAGCGGGATGTTGACAATATGGCAATATATTTCGGCCGTTTTGTCCCGGAGTTACTGAAAAC
Source organism: Gammaproteobacteria bacterium (assembly GCA_003230545.1). Lineage (GTDB taxonomy): Bacteria > Pseudomonadota > Gammaproteobacteria > UBA9214 > UBA9214 > SZUA-186. The sequence goes on from QIFB01000205.1 coordinate 5,375, forward strand.
TGACTACGGTAAGGAAATTTGGGGACTGTATGAAAGCGGCAATCTCCAGCACGACACACCACTTAGCGGGCACTTTGCGCGCAGCACGGTGGATGCCGATGTGGCAGAAGTCCTGCAGGTGATTGACGACGCCCGTGAACAGGAAGCCGAACGGCGCCAACGGGAACTGACTGCCCGGGAAGACAATTAAAGCGACAAAAGTAGACGGTATTTACAGATCAAGAATCAGTGGAGTCAGACTGGATTCGGCTAGGACGTCCGGTCGAGCCCGTCCCGGGGAGCCATTTCAAATCTTCGGCTTACGCATTCGTCGGGTGGCATTGAGGGTGATCATGAGAGCGTTGGTCACCGGGTCGACCCTGAGAGTTCCCGACCAAAAAATGAAAAAAGCAACAAAGAGAGATCAGATTTTAGCTGTCGTCAGCATCGTGGTGGTTGTCATGTTGATAGGTCTCTTCTGGGAAAACAATTTTTTGTTGACGCTCTTTGTGGCCGTCTACACTGCATTCCTGCTGATCCTCTGGCATGAGGCTGAAGACCTGAGGTGCCTGGTTTTTGTTGTGGTCGTGGGTACCGCCAGTGAAATCGTGCCTGTGTCTTTTGGTGCGTGGACATACAACAATCCCACGTTCCTGGGTATCCCAATCTGGCTGCCCCTGACCTGGGGTATCACCGTGCTGTGCCTGAGAAGGTTTATTATTGGGCTTAAAGGAAACGAAATTTGACCGACCATGCCGTGACGGTGGTTGGGAGCGTGAGGACGTCAAGTGACTGGGGCCGGCACCTTCAGCCCGGTTACGGCCCGTTCACGGCCCGATCGTGATGCCGTGCCCGCCGAGCCAGTCCCTGTCGAGTTCCCATTGCACGTATTTCACGGACTCTGCTTCGGTGACGATCTGCCGGGCGCGTTCCTGCAGGCGCGCCATCTCGAGCTGGCCCTCCATCAGGCGGGGGGCTTCCGGCGGCAGGGCAGCGAGATCCGGGAACAGCAGACCCAGCGCGCGGTAGGCGGGAAAGTCGGCCGAGCGCGGCGTGGTCATGGTCGCGACACCGTTGTCGACACGTAACACGCGGAAGTCATAGGGATAGCTGTTGAGCGCAATGTCCGCGTCGAGCCGGTCGTTGAGATCGCGGGTCTGCGCATCATCGAACAGGAACAACACAAGCAGTGCCACGACCGCGATACCGAGGATGATGCTGTAGTTACGTGTAAACCGGTCCATTCGCTTCCGCCGTTTGTGTCGGGTGTCCAGTATCACCGCGCCTGTACCACGCGGTCCAGCCCGCGCAGGCTGATGGCCTCGGCGAGGTGGTCGGTGTCGATGTCAGCGCTCGCCGCCATGTCTGCGATGGTGCGGGCCAGCCTGAGTATACGATGGCAGCTGCGCGCGGAAAGTTGCAGCCGTTCCATCGCGGACTCGAGTAGGCCCTGGTCGGACGACGAGAGCTGGCAGTACCGATCCAGTTCCGGGATCGCGAGGCCGCCGTCGGGGTGACCATGAGACCGATAGTCACCGGGTCATACGTCATACCGGTGACACCCTGGAGATCATCATTGACTGTGTCCGACTGGGAGGTCCAATCGAACCCGTCCCGGGGAGCCATTTCAAATTCTTCGACTTACAACCCCATAGTCCGGCATTGTCGGTAAGCATAAGACGGAAAGTCACCGAGTGGGAACCCTGGGACGGCCACTTTCGGATGCTCTAGGAAGAATCGGTAGAAGGCGGCTAGGTATATGGTGGCTTGTTATAGGTGTCTCCTCTGAGGACACGGTAAACCTGAGGAGCGTTTAGTGCT
>QIFB01000184.1 GCA_003230545.1 Gammaproteobacteria bacterium
TCGGCAACCCAGACGCCACCGGTATGGATACCAATCAGTACCGGGTTGTCGCGCCCGGCATCCCGGGTCAGTGTTTCAAGCCCGTCGGCCATGTGCGCGATGAGGCCGCTTATGTCGTCAATGTCATTCATGTGTTCCTGTTGCCGGCCTCCAGCCAGTCCTGCAGTATGATGCATGCGGCAATGGCGTCGATTCCCTTTGCTGAATCCGGGTCATCCCGGTTATTCAGTTGCTCACGTGCTGCCCGGGAGCTGAGTCTTTCATCCATCGTGTGTACCGGCAGCCGGTAACGCCCCTCCAGTTGCCGAATAAAACGTCTGACCGAACCGGTAATCTCCGCATCGGTCCCGTCGTCGTGCCGCGGCAGGCCAACGACCAGGGCGTCGGGTTGCCACGTTTGCATCAGCTCGGAAATGATTTTCCAGTCAGGCTGGCCATCACGGGCCTTGATCGTGCCGAGTGCCGTGGCCGTCCCGGTTATGACCTGGCCTGTGGCAACGCCGATACGCTGCAGTCCGAAGTCAAAGCCCAGCAGCGTCTGCAAGTTGTCTGGCCGGGCGCATCCCCGGCTGTCGGTGACACCGGATATGGTTGTCAGGCATGGCCTGTATCTCCGGATATCAGGTTGAGATCAATCCCGATGAGTGCCGCCGCCGCTTCCCAGCGCTGCTCGCACGGGGTTTCAAAGACAATCCGGGTGCTGGCCGGCCCGTTGAGCCAGGCATTTGCGGCGAGCTCCTGCTCGAGCTGGCCTGCGCCCCAGCCGGCATAACCAAGTGTAATGAAGGCCTTGTTCGGGCCTTCACCGAGCGCTATCGCTTCGAGGATGTCCCGGGACGAGGTGATCCCGATATCATCCGTGACCTTCAGCGTGGCTTCCCAGCTGCCCAGCGGCTCGTGCAGTACGAAGCCCCGGTCACTCTGTACCGGGCCGCCCATGTACACCGCCTGTCGGGTAATTTCACTGTTTACAGCCTCGATATCCATGTGTTCCAGGATATCGCCGAGCTGCAACTCCGTCGGCCGGTTGATCACCAGGCCGAGCGCCCCGTCATCATTGTGTTCACAAAGAAATGTTGCGGTGTGGTGAAAATTGGGATCGGCCAATGCCGGCATGGCGATCAGGAAGTGATTGCTGAGTGATTCCACCGGGCTCATGCCCATAGTATCGGGCAGAGTGGTGGTTTCCATCAAGTGGCAACCGTGCCGAATCGGTAATTATCTGGCGGAATAAATTTCGCCCTACAAATAAAATGGTGTTGCAGGGCCGAATTTATTCGGCCTGTTGCAGGCTGGACCATGATACTGGATTTGCTGTCAATGGCTTTTCAGGTGATGCGAGGTAGAAAACTCCCAGGTCCGGGTAATATGCAGTATGTCAGCTTCCTTGCTGATTTCCGGCGAGAACGGCGGGTAGGGACCGGCCAGGTTGACGATGCGGATTGCTGCCTCGTCGATGGCTGCGTGTCCGGAGCTTTTCAGCAAGGTAATATTGCGCACGGACCCGTCCGGGTTGAGTGCAACGTCGAGTAACAGCTTCCCGGAGACGCCTTCACGCCGGGCCACATCCGGGTAATTCAGGTTGCCTACGCGTTCGACCTTCTTGACCCATTCAGCCATGTAGTTGGCATATTTGAACTCCTGGGTACGTGCCGAGACATAGACCTGCTTCGGCCGCCTGGCATAGGCCCGCATGGACTGGTTGATTTCCTCGCTCAGGTTGACCATCTCCATGCTGCGTTCGATCAATTCGGCGGCCGTCGGGTCCATGCGCTCCGTTTCGGGTGAGGCGGTATCCTGCGGGAGAATTTTGGTGACGGAATCGGTAGTCGTCACCACCTCGGTGGGAGCGGGTGCCGGCTGCTGTTGTGCAACCGCTGGTGCCTGCTCCGGTATGGCCTGCTGCGGGCGCACTTTCTCGGTGACATTGCCGCCACCGTCCTGGCTGGTCTGCGCCAGGTAATCGGCCTCTTCCGGTGGCGGTGTGCTGCGATTGGTGACCGTGATGTCCAGCGTTGGCAGCGGATTGTCCGGCGGGTCTGCATTCGGTGTGCCGAAGGTGATACCGAGGATGATCATGGCATGCAGCACCACCGCAAAAAACAGCGTCAGCGTGAACCGGTCGGTTGACGTCACCGGGCTGGTTTCGAGTGCCGGCATGGTCACGTCCTGCATTGTTGGTGCTCCGTGGTCATGGCACCCGCGATTATACCGCTGATAATTCCGAACAGCAGTGCAGCGGTCATCAACAGCGGGAACAGCCGCCAGATGGCAGGGTGCGGGATGAACAGTAGCCAGGCAACAGTGAACTGGCCGGCCATGTGGACCAGCGCTGCCAGGATACTGTAGCCGACCGGACCAAATCCCCTGCCGGGCATCCGGCAGGCCAGCCAGAGGATACCGATACTGCAGGCGGCACCGGCCAGGCTGAGCAGAAACGTGGGTGACAGGAACGTGCCCAGCAGCAGGCTGCCGCATAACACGCGCAGCAGACTGACCCAGGCGGCGGCCTTCCAGCCGAACTGCAGCAGTACGGCAATGGTAACCACATTGGCCAGGCCCGGTTTCAGCCCCGGCAACGGGCTGGGTAGTGCGCTTTCCATAACATGGATGGTGATGGCGAGCGCAGCCAGCCAGGCAATGCGGTGGTCTTCCGGTGTGGTCTGGATGTACATGGCGCAGTAATAGTGGTCATGCCTGCTATAAAGGGCAAGCGGTCGTGTGTCTGTGTCGCTGTGCACAGTTTGTCTCGACCGTCTCTGAAGTCCGCCGACAAAACGGCCGATAAGCTTCCACATACGTACCCGATGCTGCGGATATTCCCTTTAATTACAGATGGATACCCTATGAAAACTGTGATCAATTCATTTGTTGCAGGCGGGCTGGCGGCACTGTTGTGGCTTGCGCCAACCGCGGTTACGCATGCGGCCGATGACTACCTCAGTGCGCTGGAGGCGGAAGCCGGGGACACGGGCAGGCAGGAGGCGCGGGCCAGCACTGCTGTCGACAGCAGCAGGCTTCAGCACAGCTGTCCTGGCGCTTGATGTGAACCTGACTGATTACCTGTCGTATGTCGAGGTTGAACACGGCGACGGAACCGTGCGCATACAGCGTATCCAGAACCAGGACAATGTCCTGACTGACGGCTTTGCCAAGACTTCCCGCATGTGCCCGCCGTTCTGCATCCAGCCAATGTCTGTTGCGCCGGGTGTGACAACGGTCGGCGAAACCGAGATCTTCCGGTTTATGGACCGCGAGCTGGAATTCGGCAAGGGAATGATTGTCGATGCCCGTACACCCTCGTGGCACAAAAAAGGCATCATCCCGGGTTCCGTGAATATCCCGTTCACGGTTTTCGAGAAGGAAGTAGACGACCCGGAACTCGTCAAGGCACTGGGAATGCTCGGTGGCGAGCAACGTGATGGTGTCAGCGGGATTGCCCGCGGTGCTGAATCCGTGCTGGCGAAACCGGACCTGTTCGGTGCCGGCAGCAAGACGGATAGCTGGGACTTCAGCAATGCCAGGGATATCGTGTTCTGGTGTAACGGGCCCTGGTGTGGCCAGTCACCGCGTGCGATCAAGAGCCTTGCTCGCCCATGGCTACCCGGCAGACAGGATCAGCTACTATCGTGGCGGTATGTAAATGTGGAAGATCTTCGGCCTGACGGTCATCAAGCCCGATAGCGGTGAGCAGGCAGTCGTTATGAAATAAACCGGCTGCATGGCAGTTATCAGAAGGGGCGCAATGCGCCCCTTTTTTATTGGCTCTTCCCTGATCGAGTGGACTGCACAGTCCGAGCAAGGTCACTCGGGTCCCAGGGGGATTGCTCAAGACCCGCTATAAATACATCCCTGTACGCTCGATGGCCGCATCCCTGCGGCCAACGGTCTTGAGCAATCCCCCTGGACCCCGAGTAACCGGGCAGGCTTTTGCGTCATGCAATCCGGTGCTCGTGGCAGGCCCCCTTGTCAGGGACATCGGCTTCAGGGATGAAGCCGTTGAGCGTCCAG
>QIFB01000216.1 GCA_003230545.1 Gammaproteobacteria bacterium
GTTACGGTTATAACCAGCCTAACTACGGTTACGGTTATGCCCCTTACGGTGCTGCTCCTTACGGGTATGCTCCGGTTGCTGCTCCGGTTGCCCCGCAGGCGGCTGACACCACTGCCAAGTAATTAACCTTACTTGCCAGAAAGGCCAAACGGGGGCGACTCGCAAGAGTCTCCCCCGTTTTTTATTAGGGCTTTGCAAATACTACTGGAAGGAGAGAGACCATGAAGAAGAAAATTCTGACATTCCTGGTTCTTGTCGCTGGGCTTTTCATGTCGGCTGCCCGTGCCGATGTCCTGGTGCTGGTGCACGGGTATCTCGGCAGCGCACAAAGCTGGGATACCAGTGGCGTCACGGCTGTTCTTGAAAATCATGGCTGGCAGCGTGCCGGGGTATTTGTCTCGGGCCCGGGCGGTAACCAGCTGATCCCGGCCCCTGGCAATACCGGCGAGCGGATATTCTACACGGTAGACCTGCCCTCCGAGGCCCCGGTGCTCGTCCAGTCCTTTCAGCTGCGGCAAATCCTGCAATCTATCAACACACTGCATGCCAATGAACCGATCAGCATAGTCGGGCACTCGGCCGGCGGTGTAGTTGCCCGTGTTGCACTGGTGCGCGGTGACATCGACAATATCAAGTCACTGATTACCATCGCCAGTCCACACCTGGGTACCGGCCGTGCCGAGCAGGCACTGGATGTAACGGATGTTCCATTCCCGCTGTCCATGGTTACCGACTTTTTCGGCGGGACTACCTATGACACGGCCATGCGATCACGCAGCCTGTTCGTGGACCTCGTGCGGCAGCGCCCAGGTACACTGTTGTTCTGGCTGAACAGTCTCCCGCATCCCGATATCGAGTATTTCTCGGTGGTGCGCGGACAACCGGCACTGATGACCGGCGACTACATTGTTCCCGGGTATAGCCAGGACATGAATAATGTACCGGCCCTGCAGGGCCGGTCAACGCTGATCAAGGTCAATAACACCGACCACGGCCTGAATGTGCTGGACGGGAGCGTGATCGTCAGCGTACTCGCAGATACGATCTAGGGAACCTTTGATGTGTCGTGTTCCGTCATTCTGGCGAATGCCGGAGGAGCGGTGCAGGGATGCACCGTTTGCGGACCAAGGGACGGAATCCGGTAAGCGGTTGACCGGTCACCAACTTGACCGGCATCCTGGGCTCTGGCAAGATGATTTTGTATAATCAAATTCTCAATAGGTAGTACGGCCTGCGCGTGTCGGAAACAGCGGGGGAACCTGTCTGTCACACCTTACAATATAGCAGGAGAAAAAATATGAACCTGAAGTACCATTCGATCCTGGGGGCTATTCTGATTTTGGCAGCACCGTTTGCCAGCTATGCTGGTTCCCTGAGATGTAGTGGCACTCTTATTTCCCCCGGCGATACTGAGCGGGAGTTACTGGATGCCTGCGGCGCTCCGACATCCCGTGAAGGTTCTGAATGGCTATACGAAAGGCGCAGTAAAGTGCCAGTTGTGGTTACCGTTAACAGGGGAGTAGTGTCGTTTATTCGTAACAAGGCGGAGTCAGGTGCGTTTTCCGATCACCCATTCGGGGATCGTCCCTGAAAGTCAGTTCTGTCTGATCGTTTCCTTCCAGGGCCAGGGTTACATCTGACAATTACGAGTTCAGCATACGTGATTTGCGAATCATGAGCGTGAATTCACCGTCTTCTTTCGAACTCTGTAGCAGGGTGTTGCCGGTTTTTTGCTAGACCAGTTCTTTCAGTGCCTCCAGTATGTGCCCAGGCTCCATACGTTTCGTGTAATCGCGGTCAACGTGTGCCGCACGTACCACCCGGTCTGTGCCTGTTAGATAGGTGGCCGGTACCGGCAGTTCCCAGGAGTCATCGCCGTTGCAGGCAGGAACATCCAGTCCCCACTTCAGATAGAGGGGGCGCATTTCCTCGTAAACGGTGAATATCAGCCCGTAGTCGCGTGCTGTTCTGTTGCCGACATCACTGACGACCTCGAAATCGAGCCCGTATTTTTCGGCTGTTGTCAGCGAATTGTCCGGGGTCTCCGGTGATACTCCGATCAAGGTCGCACCGAGCGACCTGATATCCGGTAAAATCTGCTGCAGTGCCTGCAGTTCCAGGCTACAGAACGGGCACCAGCCGCCGCGGTAGAAACTCAGGACGACCGGACCCTGTTCAAGAGCTGCATACAGGTTAATCATCCGGCCTGTTGCATTCGGCAGACTGAAGTCCGGTAGTGTGTCGCCGGTATTGACGGCATCTGCAGCAACACTCGATGCGTGCAGTTTCTCAAAACTCTGCTGCACGGTGGCCTGTTCATCGTCAGGCAGTGACGTGATGAAATCCTGTACCGACTGGTTGATCCGGCCAGACAGGCTGGTAGCTTGTGTCATGGTAATACCTCCTCCTGGAGGACAGCAGTTACAATCCCGGCTCCCGGTCTGATGTCTGGTAGACCGGGCAGTAAAGCCAACTCCCAAAAAAAGATCACGACACCGTGGCCGGGATAACCAGTTGCAGGGCGTGATTACCGAGTTCCCGGAGCACTTTCGGGTCATTGCGGGTTTTAGCAACCAGCATGATCCCTTCGGCATAGGCAAAGATGGCGCGCGCCGAGGCAACCGGATCGATGGCAGGCAGGTCTCCCTGCTCCATGGCCTCGGTCAGCGTCTCCGCGATGGGTTGTTCTGCTGCCTGGAAGAAGTGGTCAATTTTTTTACGTATGGCTTCGTCCTGGGTACTCATTTCGCAGGCCAGGTTGCCAAACGGGCAGCCATATAGCTGTCCTGATTCCGCTTTTATCGCGCTTTGCCCCGAGTACAGCATCTCAAAGAACCGACTGATACGTTGCACCGGCGGGATGTCCTTTGCGAATGCCTTGCCCAGTACCTCATTGCGGAAATACGTATCCAGCTGGTCCAGCACGGCCAGGGTCAGGTCACGCTTGGACGGGAAGAAATGGTAGAAGCTCCCCTTTTGTACGCCGGCGTCCCGGCAGATTTCCTGAACGCCGACCTCGCTGTAGCTGCGCGCGAACATCAGGTCGCGGGCGCTGTTGATAATACGTTGGCGGGTGTCAGTAACGGATTCCATGTGAAATATTCTAGTAGACCGGTCGGTAAAGTCAAGCGAGTACTGGCCAATGTCCGTTGGATTATCCTAATTTATTGAGTTATAAATAAATTAGCGCAAATGTCGCTAAGCTAGGCAGGTGTGGAAATCAGACCATAGGGGAGACACCGGGTGATTCATTCCATTGGCGTGTTGCTGTGGCGCATTGTGTGCTGGCTGGAACTGACCGTGTTTACACTGGTGTTATATGCGCTGTCCTGGCTGCCCGGTGCCCTGGTACCGTTCTACTACCGGTTGTTCCGGTTCTGGTGCCACAGTTTTGTACGTGCCCTGGGGATCGACCTGCGGCTGCATCAGAAAAACACCCGGCCACTGCCGTCACAGTACATCCTGATCGCCAATCATCCGGCGGCGTTCGAGGACATCGGCATACCGGCACTGTTCCCGGTACATTCACTCGCAAAAATTGAAGTGCAGGACTGGTGGCTGGTCGGGCGCATCAGTATGGCGGCCGGTTCATTGTATGTGCACCGGGAATCACGCGAGTCCCGCAGTGAAGCTGGCGAGCAGATTGAAGCCGGATTGCAGAGTGGGATGAATATTGCCCTGTATCCCGAGGGCGGCTGCAAGGGCCGGCGTATCTTTGAATCATTCCGCTATGGTGCATTCGATATATCGCTGCGCACCGGCGTTCCCATCCTGCCGGTGTTCCTGCATTACGAATCCCAGGACGATTTCGAGTGGCGCAATCCACAGACCCTGCCGCACAAGATCTGGCACATGTTGACGACGCAGAACAAGCGGGTCAATTACTATGTCTACGACGCGTTTGACCCGACGCAGTTTGATGACAAGGCGGCCTACGCAGACTATGCGCATCACAAATACCTGGAGTGGCAGGCACGTTATCTGGATTGAACTC
>QIFB01000014.1 GCA_003230545.1 Gammaproteobacteria bacterium
AATTCACTACCTTCATGCACCCGCCAGCCGCGGGGTCCGATCCAGTACCTCCAGCGCGTCGTGGCGTACATGATTCTGCTGCATTTCGTGCCGGATCATTTCCTCGGTCACAATACCTTTATCCAGGCATTCCTTTAACAGCCCGAAGAAAAAGTTCTGCTGGTTGGGGTCCGGGTGTGGCTTGTAATGGCCCAGCAGTGCATATTCACCGAACAGCCGGCGCCGGGCACGCATCAGCCAGGCAAGCGGCGGGAACAGCCGGAACCTTTCTGCCGGCCGCCAGTCAATGGGCAGTCCGGCCTTCCAGGGTTGCGTCCTGCGCCGGGTGTTGTGCAGCATTTTTGTCCGGTCATTGAGCCGGTCGAAGTCATTCCATTCTTTCTCAAGCAGTCCGATGGTCTCGCGCGGCTCCAGCTTGAGGCAGATCCATGGCTGGTAATCCCTTTGGGAGTCGAACATTTCGTTGAACTGTTGCTCGACCCGCCAGTGGGCCAGTTTTTCACAATCAAGCAGCATCACGCTGCTGGCCAGGCAGTGATCAATACAACCCTTGGGCCCGGACCGTGCCCGGCACATAATGGCCTTGCCCTTCATATCGCGTGACAGCAGTTTTGCACGCCCGGAGTAACCCATTAGTTCCGGTGGCATGAAGCGCAGTGGTGTGAATGACTGCAGGTCTTCATTAAGCCAGGGACGCTTTACGCCGTCGCGCAGGTAGAGCTGGCCTTCACGTGTCCTGAAGAACGGGTAGTCCCGGTGATGGATGATGCGGACATCGAACCTGTCATTGTTCCGGGAATTTCTGCGCAGGGCGTATTCGGCAACCAGTGCGCCGACGATCTGCTTGTGATTGGTATGAATGAAAACACAGTAATCCACAATCAGCTGCCTCTCAATAAAGGGGTCAGATCCCTTTTTCTCCTGCCATGCGTTGATAATCCACTGTGCTTCCTGAAAAAGGGATCTGACCCCTTTATTGGCCTTTATTCAGGCAGCGGGAGCCAGTGGTGGTGTCTGTTCCAGGACTTTCAGGGCGTCATGGCGCACGTGATTATGGCGCATTTCATGCCGTATCATCTCCTCGGTCACGATGCCTTGTTCCAGGCATTCCTTCAGCAGGCCGAAGAAGAGATTCTGCTGGTTCGGGTCCGGGTGCTGCTTGTAATGACCAAGCAGGGCATATTCACCCAGAAGCTTGCGCCGTGCCTTCATCAATACCCTGAGCGGCGGAAACTTGCGGAACTTCTCCCGCGGCCGGTGATCGATGGGCAGGCCGGTCTTCCAGGGCTGTGTCCTGCGCTTGGTGGTATGCAGCATTTTGGTCCGGTCAGTCAGGTGGTCGAAGTCGTTCCACTCGTTTTCGAACAGCCCGATGGTATTGCGCGGTTCGGTTTTCAGACAGATCCAGTCCATGTAATCACGTTTGAACTCGAACATGGCGTTGAACTGTTCCTCGACCCGCCAGTGGGTCAGTTTTTCACAGTCGAGCAGCATGGAGCTGGTCGCCAGGCACTTCTCGTTGAGTCCCTTGGAACCGCCCCGCGGCCGGCACATGATGGCCTTGCCGTGCATGTCGCGGGACAGCAACTCCCAGACATCGCCGACAGCAAAGATGTCCGGGTCGATGACGACCGCACGCCCCGAATAGCCCATCAGCTCCGGCGGCATGAAGCGCAGTGGTGTGAATGACTGCAGGTCTTCGTTGAGCCAGGGGCGTTTCATGCCGTCACGCAGATACGCATGACCCTCATGTTCCTTGAAGAACGAATGGTCCTTGAGCTGGATGATCCGGACATCAAATTTATCGTTGTTCCGGGAGTTTCTGCGCAGGGCATATTCGGCGACCAGTGCGCCGACGATCTGTTTGTGGTTGGTGTGTATATAGGCACAATGTTCCATGACCCGCTTCCTCTTCAGTTATTGCCGTACGCTATCAACCCAAAATCAGGGCGAGTTTAGCAATCCTGTATTTCCCGGAAAATCAACCCCCGGGGTTGATCTGAAATCACCCCGATACCCTCTACAATCGGCCCGGCCGGCTTCAGCACCGGAATAATGTGGCGTGGAGGTGACGAATTTCTTGATCTGGATCAATTAAACGGGCTTGCCATCTGCCGGATAATCTCGCATGGCTGTGTCCGGTGAGTGGATAGTTACCTGTTCCAGGGGCAAGCCATTCCGCTGGCGGCGAGGACAGAACCGTGGATTATTGCGTCTTTATACAGGCAAATCACAAGCAGATGCTCGGTGCCATCGTGGCGGAGTATGCGCTGCGCAGGAACTCCCGGAACAACGATAAATTCGATGTCCGGATCATGCGCTATGAGGACATCCCGGTATTTCGTGAACACGAGGGTGATGTGTTCCTGCGTGATGGCGGCAAGCGGGTATGGGTGCGCAATGACCTGCAGTCCTTTACCCCCAGCCGGTTTCTGCCGCCGCAATTGATGGGTTACTCCGGGCGTGCGGCGGTGATCGACCCGGATGTATTTGCCCTCGGCGATGTCTGGGAGTTGCTGTCACGCGACATGCACGGCAAGGCGATCATGTGCCGCCCTAAATCCGGTAACAAGGGCAAGCGTGGCTGCCTGGCAACCAGCGTCATGCTGCTCGATTGCGCCAGGCTGCCCCACTGGAAGTTTGCAGAACAGTTTAACGCCATGTTCGAGTTCAAACGCGATTACATGAAATGGGTCTGTCTGAAATACGAAGACCCTGAAACCATTGGCCTGTTCGAGAATAAGTGGAATGATTTTGACCATCTGACTGACCAGACCAAAATGCTGCATACCACGAAGCGCAAGCACCAGCCCTGGAAGACCGGGCTGCCCGTTGATTACCGGCCGGCGGATTCCTTCCGGCTGTTTCCGCCCCGGCACTGGCTGCGGCGGACCCGCCGGGCCCTGTTTGGAGACTATGGTCTGCTGGGGACTTACGGGAAGCATCCGGATTCAAACCAGGAAAACTTTTTCTTTGGCCTGGTGCAGGAGTGCCTGGAGCAGGGGGTCATCACCGAGGCGCAGCTGCGTGATGAGATGCGCTGGAACCACCTGCGCCATGATGCGCTGGAAGTCCTGGAACGGACCCCGCCACTGGCGGCCTGAGCAATTAAGCTTCTTTATCAATGTTTGAAAAACATGATTTTGATGTCCATAAGTTAATCAAACATCAGTAATGAATATGGTAATGCCTTTATGACAGTCATAGATCTGACCGCGATCGACAGTGCACCGCTGCAGCGGGACCCGTTCGACTTCCTGGTGGTGCCGAATGCCATCCGGTCCGAGAAAATTACGGAACTCAACCAGGATTACCCGTCTATCGACAAGCCGGCCAATTATGCACTGAAAGATCTCGATTACGGTCCGCGTTTCAGGCAGCTGATAGAGGAACTGGACAGTCCCGGGTTCGAGCAGCACGTGGCGGACAAGTTCGGTGTCGATCTGACAGGGGCGATCAAGACCATCACGGTGCGCAAGTATTCCGAGCCCAGTGACGGGCACATCCATGCCGATCACTGGAGCAAGATCATTACCTTGCTGGTGTATTTCAACCCGGAGTGGGAACAGGCCGGTGGCCGGTTCCGGGTGCTGCGCTCCGGGACGGATATCGAGGATTATGCCGCCGAAGTGGCACCACTTGCCGGTACCGTGCTGGCGTTCCATCGCTGTAACTGGTCATGGCATGGCTACAAGCCGTTCGAGGGTGAGCGCCGCATGGTCCAGATGAGCTGGGTCAAGCCGAATCGCATCGCCTGGTATGCCCAGCAAGCGGCCCGGTCCGGGACGCATTTTTTCAAGCGGCTGGAACGATTATTTAAACATCAGGCATCGTAGCCCGGATGAAGGTCCGAAGGACCGGAATCCGGGCTACGCAACTACTCAATCAGGAAAAGTGCCAACCATTAAGGGGATATACGGTATGACAGCAGGCATGTTTTCTTTCGACCAGTTGCAGTTTCGCTATGAGCCCTTTCCCATCGGCATGGCAAGACCGCTGATGGATGCCGACCTGTACCGGGAGTTCGTCAGTGAATTTCCCGATGTAGACATGTTTGGTGATCTGTCCGTGGTTGGAAGCAAGTATTCGCTGTCGGAGAAGACCAACCGGCGCAACTATCACGAACTGGTACATACCCGCCCGGTCTGGAAGGAGTTGCACCAGTGGATCAAGAGCGATGCCTTCATCAAGGACGTGCTGCAGGCCCTGGAAGAGCGGCACCTGGAGCTCGGTTACAAGATGCTGTCACCCGGGCGCCGTGTTGCGCGCCGCATCAGCAAGCTGGCAAAGGGGCATTTTCGCTCCACGCGTGGCCGGCTCGGTGCCCGCTTTGAATATTCCATGCTGCCGGTCGATGGCGGTCATGTACTGCCGCACACCGACTCACCCGGCAAGATCATCACGATCATTGTATCCATTCTGGACAAGAATGAATGGGACCCGGCCTTCGGGGGCGGCACGGACCTGAA
>QIFB01000134.1 GCA_003230545.1 Gammaproteobacteria bacterium
ACCGCTGGCTGTCACTGCATGCAGACGGCCGCATTGAAACCGGTGTACAGCGCCTGTCCGGGATACCCGACACCCTCGACCTGGCATCGGCGGGTTACTCGTAGGACCGGCGCCCTCGCCGGGAATATTCACCGTTCCCGGCGAGGGCGCCGGTCCTACGATGCGGTTCGTACCTCACTACATCCTACCTGATCTGTTAATACGTTCATTGCGAGGAATGAAGTCTCGAACGATGCGGTTCGTACCTCACCACATCCTACCTGATCTGTTAATACGTCATTGCGGGGAATGAAGTGACGAAGCAATCCCGGTGTAGGATGCCGGTGAGCTTGCGAACCGCATCTGTCTCGAACGATGCGGTTCGTACCTCACCACATCCTACCTGATCTCACCGCGGGGAACGGCATTCCCGGCGTCCTTGTAGGACCCGCGCCCCGCGGGGAACGGCATTCCCGGCGGGGCGCCGGTCCTACTGGACCAATTGGTTCAAATCGAAGATCGGCAGCAGGATCGCCAGCACAATCACCAGCACCACGCCGCCCATGAACAGGATCAGCAAGGGTTCGAACAGCCCCAGCAGGGCCGCGATCAGGGTCTCGATCTCGCTTTCCTGGTTGATCGCGGCACGCTCCAGCATCTCTTCCAGCTTGCCACTGGCCTCGCCGCTGGCCACCAGCTGCGTTGTCATCGGCGGAAAATAACCGCTCTGCTCGAGTGACGCCGCGATCCCGGCCCCCTCGCGCACCCGCGCGGTTGCCTCTTCCACAGCCTTGCGCATCGGCAGGTTTGACATCACCTGCGCCGAGATGCGCATGGCTTCGAGCACCGGTACGCCACTGGCGGTCAGGATACTGAAGGTACGGGCGAAACGGCCGGTATTGAGGCCGCGCTCCAGCCTCGCTATCAAGGGGAACTTGAGCAACAGCTGGTGAAACCGGTAGCGGGTCTGGTCATTGCGCAGCATATAGTTAAAGCCGACCACCAGCAGCACAATCAGGACAATCAGCAACAGGCCGTAATTGCGCAGGAAATCACTGGTGGCAATCATGTACCGGGTCAGCGGCGGCAATTGCTGCCCGATGTTTTCGAACACCTGCACCACCTGCGGGACCACGAAGGTCATCAGCCCGCCGACCACCACGATAGCGACCAGGGTCAGGAGTGCCGGGTAAAACACGGCCAGCTGAATCTTCTGGCGCATACGCTGGCGGTTTTCCGTGTAATCCGCGAGCCGCTCCAGCACCCGTTCCAGGTGCCCGGACTCTTCACCTGCCTGGACGGTCGTCTGGTACAGCTCGGGAAACGCGTGC
Organism: Gammaproteobacteria bacterium; assembly: GCA_003230545.1. Lineage (GTDB taxonomy): Bacteria > Pseudomonadota > Gammaproteobacteria > UBA9214 > UBA9214 > SZUA-186. The sequence continues at coordinate 1,311 of QIFB01000134.1, forward strand.
GGAAAATCGGACAGGCCGGAGGCCAGTGAATGTCCCTCCATCACGCGCGAACGCACGGCCATCAACATACTCTTCAGGCGCGGCTTTTCCGCCTGCTGCGATACCGCGCTCAAGCATTCTTCCAGCGGCAGTCCGGCGCGTACCAGGGTTGCCAGCTGACGGGTTATCAGGGCAAGGTCGGTGGCACTGATGCCACGCTTCAGCAGGGTAATGCCGGGTTTGCCGGCCTTCGCTTCCCGCTGGACCACTTCTTCGACAGCCAGCGGCACCCAGCTCTTCTCGCGCAACAGTTGCCTGACCTGGCGCGCGGTATCTCCCTCGAGAACGCCTTTCTTCTCGCGGCCGTTAACATCCAGTGCAGTGTATTCGAAAGCACCCATAATTCAGCGCGGCAGACAGAAAGTCAGGGAAACAATGAAGATGTCATTGCGAGGCACGAAGTGACGCAGCAATCTCCAGATGATCGGCTCCGAATCAAGAGATTGCTTCGTTGCGCTCGCGCCCTGAAGGATGGGGGTACCCATCCTGAAAAAGTGCCCCTGGGGTGCAATGGTGAGAATGTTTGATTTAATCAGAGTTTCCCTGGAACGTGTGGTAACCGATGGTTATTCGCCCTGGGTCACCCGCAGGACTTCTTCGGTGGACGTCTCCCCCAGGAGCACCTTGCGCCAGCCGTCCTGGCGGATCCCCGGGGAGCGTTCACGCGCCTTGCGCTCCATCTCATGCTCACTGCCACCATCATGGATCATGGTGCGTATCTCATCATCGATCTCCACCAGTTCGTAGATACCGGTACGCCCGCGGTAGCCCAGCTGGTTACAGGCCGGACAACCGGCCGGGCGATACAGCGTCGGGGGGGAGTCCGCTGCAATGCCGAGAGTCTCACAGTCCGCATGACCAGCCGTATAGGACTGTTTACAGTCATCACACAGCACCCGCACCAGGCGCTGGGCCAGCACACCGATCAGGCTGGATGACAGCAGAAACGGTTCCACGCCCATGTCACGCAGACGGGTGACGGCGCCGACCGCACTGTTGGTGTGCAGGGTTGAAAACACCAGGTGACCGGTCAGGCTGGCCTGCACGCCAATTTCGGCGGTTTCCAGGTCACGGATCTCACCCACCATGACCACGTCCGGGTCCTGACGCAGGATGGCACGCAGTCCGCGCGCAAACGTCAGTTCCACCTTGGTATTGACCTGGGTCTGGCCGATGCCGTCGAGGTAATACTCGATGGGGTCTTCGACCGTCATGATATTACGGCTCTTGTCGTTCAGACGTTCCAGTGCGGCATACAGGGTGGTGGTCTTGCCGGAGCCGGTCGGCCCGGTCACCAGGATAATGCCATGCGGCTTGTTAATCAGATGATCACTAACCTCCGTGGTGTGCTGCGCCATCCCCAGGTGTCTCAGGTCCAGACGCCCGGCCTGCTTGTCGAGCAGACGCAATACCACGCGTTCCCCGTTGCCGGAAGGCAGGGTCGATACACGCACATCCACGGCCCGGCCGGCGACCCGCAGGGAGATCCGGCCATCCTGCGGCAGGCGTTTCTCGGCAATATCGAGTCGCGCCATCACCTTGATGCGCGACACCAGTAACGGCGCCAGCACCCGCTGTGGCTGCAGTACTTCGCGCAACACCCCGTCAACCCGGAACCGGACCACCAGCCGGTTCTCGAACGGTTCGATATGGATATCCGAGGCATTCTCCTTGACCGCCTCGGTGAGCAGCGCATTGATCAGGCGGATAATCGGTGCATCATCCTCACTCTCCAGCAAGTCCTCCGGCTCGGAAAGTTGCTGGGCAATATGAAACAGGTCCATGTCTTCGCCCAGATCGCCCATCATCTGCATGGCTTCGGAGGAGTCCTGTTCATAGGTAACGGACAGCAGGTGATCAAACTGCTCGTCGTCAACGGTTTGCAGGTTCAGGGGTTGATTGACGAAGCGGCGCAGTTCGATCAGCGCCATGGGATCGATACCGGAACGGTGCAAAACGACAACCTTGCCGTTCTCTTCCCCGGTGACCAGTACGCCGTGGCGTTTTGCAAACAGGAAAGGGGGGCGTTGCAGCCCGACGTGGCCGTCGGATACCGGGTCTTCAGGGTCCAGGCTGCTCAGTTCACTCATCCGTCCAGTCATACCATGGTTTCTTGGGTCCTGTTATTTCTGGTGTGGCGATCTCATCCGGGTTGCCCCATTCCGGCAATACCGGATGGTTCTGATCTGTCATCAATTGTATCCCGTCCTCTTCCTGGATCGACTGCAGAGCCCGCAGGTAATTGTACTTGCTGTTGGTATAGCGTTCCGTTGTCGCCTGGTCACGCAGGATGACCGGGTGGATAAACACCATCAGGTTGGTCTTGTTTATACTGGTCCCGGTAGACCGGAACAGGTAACCCAGCAGCGGGATATCGCCCAGCAGCGGGATCTTCTGGTGGGATTCCCCGACCTGTTCCTCGATGAGCCCCCCCAGCACCACGATCGAACCGGAGTCGGCCATTACGGTGGTCTTGATGGAACGCTTGTTGGTAATCAAATCCGCAGCGCCAACCACGCTGTCCGCGATACTGGAAATCTCCTGCTCAATTTCCAACTTGAGCGCATTACCCTCGTTGATCTGCGGCTTGATTTTCAGTGTCAGCCCGACATCCTCACGCTGGATGGTCTGGAACGG
>QIFB01000036.1 GCA_003230545.1 Gammaproteobacteria bacterium
TAATGTAATCGATACTTTGGTGGGCAGTTTCAAGGCGCGGGTCGAAATACTGGGCAAGGACCATACCGCTGGCCACCAGGATCAGAAAGGCAAAGGCTATCGTACCGCCCAGGGAATAGGCCAGGGTATTTGCGTGCCTGGGTATGGGGTAAAGAAAGGCGCTTACTTTGAAACGCTCTTCCCAGAACGAGGGTTTTATCTTAGCTGACCCATGCCGTTCATCCTCGCTACTCATTCTGGCTTACCCGGCCTGAAGAGTACGAGCGTTGCTATCAGTGCAGCGAAAATAAAGCCCGTAAAACCAGCAGCAACCCAGAAGCCAGGGCGGGCTGGTGTGTTCAGGGTGTAACTTCCCGTAAGATCACCGGGCGGATGGTGTATGGCCATCGTATGGCCGGTCGGGTCGTCTGCGGGGGAGCTGCCGGTGGATTCAGCCGGTGTCGTGATCGGTACCGGTTCGACCCGCTGTTCCTGCTGCGGCCCTGCCACCAGTTCCGGGGAAACAACATATACAGGCAGGATGGCCAATGCCAACAGCACCCCTGCCATCGTTCCCCGGTAAAGTTGCATGACCGGTCTCTTCAACCGGGTAAATTTCGAGCTGTCCAGGGTCAAATTGAGCATGGCGATCACCTGACGGTCAGTACGTGGCAGGATGCCTGGTGCAGCACCCGGTCGGTCGTGGAACCGAGCAGACCGAGGATGCCGTGACGGCCGTGCGCACCGGTGACGGCCGTGCGCACCGATCACGATCAGATCGGCCTCCTCCCGTTGCGCCACCTGCAGGATTTCCTGCTTGGGGCGCCCGAGGGTGACAAGTTGTCTGACGCCTGTCGCCCCGAGACGGATCAACATTTCTTTCAGCTGCTTACCGGCCGAGTTCAGCAGGGTCTCTTCCAGCTGATCCATGGGGGAAATGGCATAGTAGTAGTTGTCGTCGATCGACGGTGTGAAGTCGACGACGTGCAATGCCACCAGCACCGCTCCGCTGCATTCGGCCTGCATCAGAGCGCTCTGAATGACCGCATCGCTATGTTCGTTGAAATCGATTGCGGCCAGAATTTTGTTGTACTTCGTCATAGCTGTACCTCTGTCTGACAGATGCCGCTTTCCATGGCTAAGCGGCATATTACCCGAAGTGTAGTCCATGAATGCCGGAGCATCGAGGCGCTGGTGATCCGTTATACAGCGCCCTGCGCCGTGCGACTGCTCCGGTTGCTTCCGGCTGGAGCAACATCGCCGGGTGGAATTCGCACCCACTGAGAAACGCCGCCTTTGCACGGCGCACGCCAAACACAGGCCACGGTCTGATCATCGGAATGATGGAGTGCTACTAATGCACTAAACGGAAATCAACACGTTAACGGGGTTCTGCTAGACTTTACTGATTATCGCCATTTAACCCGGGGGCAGTGTCAGGGTAAGGGGGGGGTTACGTGAAAGAGCTTGAACAACTCACATCACCTCTGGATTTTCTCAGTGACAACCTGGGTCATAACCCCGACGCGGCGGTATTGGCGGCGTATGAACACTGGTGGTCATCAGAGGGGCAGGTTATTTCGGACGCCGTGGACAGGGCAGGCACACCCTGGTTGCGCATGTTCGACCGTGCCGGCACCCGCATCGATGAGATCTGTTATCCACCCGGCTATCGGGCAATGCTTCTAAAAGGCTATCGCGAGGGCATCATCTCCCGCGTCTTCGAACAGAACTCGGTGTTGCCCTTTTACCGCATCGGCTACATCACTGCCTTCCATGATCCAGGGCTGTTTTGCCCCTACACGGTGTCGCTCACCACGGCAGTACCACTGAAAAAGTACGGCAGCGAAGCGCTCAAGGCACGCTTTCTTGCACAACTGCTCCGGACCGACGACGAGGTCTGGCAGGGTGCTACCTGGATGACCGAAATCAAGGGCGGTTCCGATCTCGGGGCCAGCGTCGAAACCACGGCACAGGAACAGGGTGACCGCTGGCATCTTGATGGTGACAAATACTTTGCCAGTAACCTCGGTGCCGAACTGGCCGTGGTCGCGGCACGTCCCGAGGGTGCACCCCGGGACGTACGCGGACTGGCGCTGTTCCTGCTGCCGCGGTTGAAAGAGAGCGGGGAGCTCAACTACACGGTACGCCGCATCAAGGACAAGATCGGCACCCGGTCTGTGCCCACCGGGGAAATCGAACTGCGCGACAGTGAGGCGTGGTTGTTGGGCAACCGTGAACAGGGTGTCTACCTGATTCTCGAGGTGCTGAATATCTCCCGCGTGGCCAACAGCATTGCCAGTGTGGCACTGGCGCAGCGTGCGCTTGCCGAAGCAACAGAATTCGCCTGTCAGCGCCGGGCATTCGGCAAGGCCATCATCGAACACCCCCTGTTGCAACAACAGTTTCGCGAACGCCGTCACGGCTTGCAGGCGGCGATGGCGCTCGCCTGCAAGGCTGCACAAATGCTGGATGCGGTGTGGCAACAGACACCGCCCTACAATGAGCAATACCACCTGTTCCGTTTACTTGCCCATCTGGCGAAATACTGGACCGCCGAATTTGCCGCCCGGACCTGTAAATGGGCCATGGAAGTCCACGGCGGACTGGGAGTGCTCGCCGAGTATCCGGTCGAGCGCTGGTTCCGCGAAGCCATGATTCTTTCCATCTGGGAGGGTACCGCCCATCGTCAGATCCTCGATGGCCTGGAAGTGATGCAGCGCAAGGCAGCCCATAAAGACTTGTTTGAATCTCTTCGTCCAGCCGCTGATTCGCACGCACTTGCCGGGATCGAGGTACGTGTCGATCAGCATCTGGAGCTTGCAGAGGACGAACAGGAGGCCAGTGCCGAAAAGTTATTTTACGATCTGGCCCACTTTACTGCCGAGACGTATCTGAAAGAAAGCCGGGCACGCTAGGGACAATCACTTGTGAACACGCAGCCATCCAGCCTGCCTGCAGCCGGACAACGTTTACGTCAGGCCGTCGATGAAGAACGGCCATTGCAGATGGTTGGCGTACCCAATGCGTACTGCGCGCTGCTGGCGCAACGGGCCGGGTTCAGGGCAATTTATCTGTCCGGTGCAGGTGTGGCCAACATGGCATATGGCCGCCCCGATCTCGGACTGACTGCGCGCGCCGAAGTCGTTGAGGAAGCGCGGCGTATAACGGCGGTCACTTCACTGCCACTACTGGTCGATGTGGACACGGGCTGGGGTGATGAAATAGCGGATTGTGTGCGGGAACTGGAACAGGCCGGTGCCGCCGGACTGCAACTCGAAGATCAGGTGGAGAAAAAACGCTGTGGTCATCGCCCCGGCAGGGTGCTGGTATCGATCACCGAAATGCAGACCCGCCTGTCAGCAGCCCTGGCGGCGCGGCGTAATCCTGATTTTGTCATTATGGCACGCACCGATGCCGGCAGTGTTGAAGGTGTGGCCGCGGCAATCGATCGCGGCCGGGCCTACATCGAAACCGGTGCCGACATGATCTTCGCGGAAGCACTCACCTCGCTGGAACAATACCGGGAGTTCACCGAGGCCATCCAGGTGCCGGTGCTCGCCAACCTGACCGAGTTCGGGCAGACACCGTTGTTCGACCGTGAACAAATGGTACAGACCGGTGTCAGCCTGTTGCTCTACCCGTTGAGCGCATTCCGGGTTATGAGTAAAGCAGCGGAAGGGCTGTATGCCTCGTTACGCTCGGACGGCAGTCAGCGTGCCTGGCTGGAGCACATGCAGACCCGGGAGGAATTGTACGAGTTGCTCGATTACCACACGGCTGAGCTTGCACAGGATGAGCAACACAAGCAGGATCGTCATAACGATGACTAGCGGCTATCCCGTTTTCGCAGAAGACAGACCATGACAGAGCACAGCGGCGGTCTGGCAGATGTCATTGCCGGTGATACAGCCATCTGTACCGTCGGCAAGCAGGGACGCGGCCTGAGTTACCGCGGCTATGCCATTGAAGACCTCGCCGCCGGGGCGTGCTTTGAAGAAGTTGCTTACCTGTTACTTTATGGTGAATTGCCCGGCGCGGCTCAACTTGATGCTTATCTTCAACGGCTATCCCGCCTGCGCAGTTTGCCCGAGGCACTGAAATCCCAGCTCGAGATTCTCCCTGCCAACAGCCATCCAATGGACGTATTACGCAGTGGCTGCTCTCTGCACGGCGGTGCCAACGAGGCCACCATGGCCTTTATCAACGATCTTACCGATCCCGATACCGCCGAAGCTGCCGTCCTTGCGGCGCTGGCATCGCACCGGAAGGTGATGGGTTTCGGCCACCGCGTCTATCGCGAATCGGATCCGCGCAACACACTGATCAAGACATGGAGCCGGCGGCTGGCAGATGACACCGGTGACAGCCGGCTGTTCGCTGTTTCCGAACGTATCGAGCAGGTGATGTGGCGCGAAAAAAAGCTGTTCGCCAATCTGGATTTCTACAGTGCCTCGGTCTATCACTTCCTCGAAATCCCGGTGTCACTGTATACGCCGGTGTTTGTGTGTGCGCGCATGGCCGGCTGGGCCGCCCATGTCATGGAGCAGCGTCAGCATAATCGCCTGATCCGGCCCACTTCCAATTATATCGGACCGGACAAGAGACCGTTCGTGCCGCTGGAACAAAGGACATGAATTCAAATTCGCCCGTACCTGCCGCGGACACACTGCTGAATCAACTCACGGACTACGTGCTCGATTACACTCCCGTCAACCCGGAAGCGTATGGTACGGCTCGTTATTGCCTGATCGACAGTATGGGTTGTGCCCTGCGCAGCCTCGATGATGCAGACTGCCGGCGCGTGCTCGGTCCGTTGGTGGATGACATCACGATAACCGGGGGGATTCGCATCCCCGGGCTGGCACACGAACTGGAACCGGTGCAGGCCGCCTTCAACCTGGGCAGCATGATCCGCTGGCTGGATTTCAACGACACCTGGCTGGCTGCAGAATGGGGACACCCCTCGGATAACCTCGGCGGAAGGCGGAATTCTGGCCGCGGCGCTGCTGATGGAAAAGCGCCGGCACCGGGTTTCGCTACGCGACGTCCTCACGGCAATGATCAAGGCCTATGAAATACAGGGCTGCCTGGCCCTGGACAACAGCTTTAACCAGTTCGGGCTGGATCATGTCATCCTGGTGCGGGTCGCCACCACCCTGGTCACCAGCGCCATGCTGGGCGCCTCACGCCAGCAGGTTTTCAATGCCCTGTCGAATGCCTGGGTAGATGGTGGCAGCTTGCGTTGTTACCGCCATGCTCCGGATACCGGCTCGCGTAAAAGCTGGGCAGCGGGGGACGCGACCGCACGCGGCCTGTGGCTGGCACTGCTGGCCATGCGCGATGAGACGGGATATCCGCATGCACTCAGCACCCCCGGCTGGGGTTTCCAGGACAGCCTGCTGCACGGCCAGGCGCTCACCCTGACACAGCCACTCGACAGTTATGTGATGCAGAATATCCTGTTCAAAGTGGCCTTTCCCGCCGAGTTTCATGCCCAGACAGCCGTTGAAGCGGCTATTCGATTGCACGCAGTCGCAGGCGAACGCTGCAATGACATCAAACATATCGTGATAGAAACCCAGCAGGCCGGCATGCGCATCATCAACAAGACCGGCACGCTGAACAATCCGGCAGACCGTGATCACTGCCTGCAATACATGGTTGCCATTGCGCTGCTGCAAGGCAGTTTGACCAGCGCGGATTACCATGACAGCCGGGCGGCCGATCCGCGCATTGATCGTTTGCGCGACTGCATGGAAGTGATCGAAAATCCTGAATTCACCCGCGCCTATCACGACCCCTCGCGACGTGCGATTCCCGGCGCCGTACAGATATTCTTTGGCGACGATAGCCGGAGCGAGCGTATCGCAGTGGAATTCCCACTCGGCCATCCGCAACGCCGGGGCGAGGCATTGCCCCTGTTGCATGAAAAATTCATCGACAATACAAGGAGTCATCTTGCCAGGGATTGCTGTGAACAGATTCTGGCACTGCCAGGCGACGGCGAGCGCTTTGATGC
>QIFB01000141.1 GCA_003230545.1 Gammaproteobacteria bacterium
CGCATAAGAGGAGCGGGACATGTCACTGGAGATTATCGAAAGTTGCATCAATTGCTGGGCCTGCGAATCCCAGTGTCCCGGTAACGCCATCCATGCGGCCAGGCCGCATTTTCTCATCGACCCAAAGAAATGCACCGAGTGCGAGGGCGATTACGCCGAGCCCCAGTGCGCCGGCATCTGTCCTATCGAGGGGGCCATCCTCGACAGCCTGGGTGAACCGGTAAATCCACCGGGGTCTCTGACGGGTATCCCGCCGGCGCGCATGGCGCAGGTTATGGTGGAGATCCAGGCGCGCTGATTGCGAGGAGTTTGAGCGATGGGAAATACGTTAATGAACATCATGTTGGCACATAAGCATTCGGACAACGAAAGGGCCCAGGCCCTATACGCGCGGCTCAGGCCGCTGGCGCGAAACCTGCAGAATGACGAGGTATTGGCGCGTATGCTTGCAAGCTGGCGCGCAGGGTTCGGTGTGTTGCCGACTTGCATGGGCTTGAGCCCCGAAATCTATCATTACATGCTCATACGACATTTCTCCGGGATCGAGTTGCCGGAAGATGCTGCATCCAGGATCGACGCCGACCCGCGACGGCATCCTGAACGGGCCGACTTGCGGTCATTGTTACTCGATCACCGTGCAAACGCCGATATATCGGAGGCATGGATCGCAGACATCGTGGTATCGGCCTGCATGGGCGGCAACCATCTGTGGCAGGATCTGGGGCTGTGGTCGCGCCGCGACCTGACCGGCCTGATGCGGACCAATTTCCCGTCGCTCACAGCCAGGAACGACCACGATATGAAGTGGAAGAAATTCTTTTATAAGCAACTCTGCATCCAGGAAGGCATAGTTACCTGCCGTGCGCCTTCGTGCCAGGTGTGTGTGGACTATCAGGAATGTTTTGGTCCTGAAGACTGACGCCGGTGGACAGGGCGGTTCACAGATCGTGAGCGCGTCGGAAGTAAAAGCGCGGGCAGTCGGCGCCTACTTGGGCTGCGCCGTCGGCGATGCCCTCGGCGCGACCGTGGAATTCATGACGCCGCGCGAAATCCAGGCTCACTACGGGACACATAACGCCATTCGCGGCGGTGGCTGGCTCAAACTGAAACGTGGCCAGGTGACCGACGATACCACCATGGCCTTGGCCCTGGGGCGTTCGATTCTTGCAGCCGGCCGGGTGGACGCCCATGCCGCGGCCCAGGCCTTCGATAGCTGGATGCGGGCGAAGCCCATAGACATCGGTCATACCGTGCGCCGCGGCATCATCCACTTCCGGCGCACAGGGGAATCCTGTGTGCCGGAAAATGAGTACGATGCCGGCAACGGCGCCTGCATGCGCACCCTGCCGGTGGTTCTTGCGACCTATGGAATGGATACCATGCAGGTACAAACCGCGTCCCGCGCCCAGGCGCATGTCACGCACAACAATCATCTTTCCGATGCTGGCACCGAGTGTGTGATTTCCATGGTCCAGGCGGCGCTCGACGGTGTCACGATTACCAGGTTATTGCACGGGCCGGTGCGGGAGTTGGTAACGGCATTGCCGGATTTCCGTTTCCGTGGCCGGCGCCGGGACAATCCCAGCGCCTTTATTGTGGAGACCCTGCAGGCCGTGTTTCAGGCCCTGTTCGACACCGACACGTTTGAAGATTGTTTGGTGGACGTAGTCAACCGCGGCGGTGACGCCGACACTACCGGCGCCATCGCCGGCATGATTGCGGGGGCCTTATACGGCAGCGATACCATACCAAGACGTTGGCTGAAGGCACTGGACCGGGAGGTCTATGACGCCTGCCGGGATCAGGCGTTGGCCCTGCTGGCCCTCTCCCCAAGATACACCCAATGCTAGCCCGGATATTTTATGATTACATCGCAAGGATATGGAGTAGTGAGGAGAAAGGTATGAGGCGAGAATGTTGGTCTGCGATTCTCCTGGAAAGACTCAAGCTAAACTCGACCGCCTCATGGAGTGAAAAAATCCTGAGTCGGGGTGATCACATGAGCGATATCTTCACTTCATACACGCCGCCGATTACTACGTACTCATCTTCGCCTTTGAGCATGCCGGGCAGCAGGCGGGTAAAGAAAAAGATTTTCGACAATGGCACATCGGCCTCCAGAATGTAGTCTCCGAACTCATCGGCGCGCTCGCGGCAAGCGGTAAAGGAGTTCAGGTTATTCAGCAGCACAATGCACTCGCGCCGGCCGGTCTTCTCTAGTACTTCATATTCATCGAGCCGGTTCACGCCGCGGTACAGGCGCATGTGCTTCTGGTCCGGAAACTGTCGTGTCAATTCTTCCTGGCAATAGGTGTAAAGCAGGTCCAGTTGCGCCTCCAGGGCGTTGGTGTTGTACAGGCCGGTTGCGCGCGCCTCCAGATAACCGCGACAGGTATCGCCGTCCGAGTCTTGCAGCGGTCCGTTGTGGTAACGGGGCAGCAGTCCGAAGCGCGACTCCACCCAGCCCTTGAGTACCGCACCTTCGCGACCGTTCGGGTCAAAGTGCCAGCCGCGCGCCATGCGCAAATAGTCGGCCTTGTGACGCTTATGACGCGAGTCTTTATTCCATCCTGCATCTTCCAGCGAGTCGAGGCGGAAGTGAACCGTCATGTAGTCCGTGAACAGCCGTGCCCGTGCCCCGGGATCGTCGAGCGCGTTCAACAGCGGGAACAATTCCCGATGCAGCGCCTGTACGCCGTCAATGATTAATGCCGTCGGGTAGCGCTGAAAGGTCAGGCTGCCGAGTATCACCGCGGGGAGGTTGCAGTGGTTGATGGGCACGCGCGCCGATGCGGGGAGGGAGGGAGGCTGAACGCCGTCTGTTGCGCCGACCTGTTTGTTATCAATCCCACAGTCAACGCGGTTTTGTCGTACATGCGACGCCGGGTTTGTGTCTTTGGTGTTCAAAATATCCCCTGAATACAGATAGATAACCGATATGTCCGAATGTGGCACGGTGTCTGCAAAGCGGTACACAAGACTGACATTATATCTTGTCCAAGGAGAACCGAAATATGGCAACACGTCAATGTGCAATTTATGGTAAGGGTGGCATCGGCAAGTCCACCACCACCCAGAACCTGGTGGCCGCGCTTGCGGAACTCGGCAAGAAGGTCATGATCATCGGCTGCGACCCCAAGTCCGACTCCACCCGTCTGATGCTGCATGCCAAGGCTCAGAATACCATTATGGAAATGGCGGCCGAGGCCGGGAGTATCGAGGACCTGGAGCTGGAGGACGTACTCAAGGTAGGTTACGGCAACGTCAAGTGCGTCGAGTCCGGCGGCCCGGAGCCGGGCGTGGGTTGTGCCGGCCGCGGCGTGATTACCGCCATCAATTTTCTAGAGGAAGAAGGCGCCTACGACGACGACCTGGACTTCGTGTTTTACGACGTGTTGGGCGACGTGGTCTGCGGCGGTTTCGCCATGCCCATCCGGGAGAACAAGGCCCAGGAGATCTACATCGTGGTCTCGGGCGAGATGATGGCTATGTATGCCGCCAATAACATTTCCAAGGGCATCCTCAAATATGCCAAATCCGGCAGCGTACGCCTGGCCGGCCTGATCTGTAACGCCCGCGATACCGATAAAGAATTGGAGTTGGTCGAGGCCCTGGCGGAAAAACTGGGTACTCGAATGATCCATTTTATTCCGCGGGACAACGCGGTGCAGCGCGCCGAGATCCGGCGTATGACCTGCATTGAATACGATCCCAAGGCCAAGCAGTCCGATGAATATCGCCAGTTGGCTCAAAAGATCGTCGACAATAAGAACCAGGTGATCCCGACGCCGATCACCATGGACGAGCTGGAAGGCCTGTTGATGGAATTCGGCATCCTGGAAGAGGAAGA
>QIFB01000115.1 GCA_003230545.1 Gammaproteobacteria bacterium
TCGAGTCTGACCCCATTGTGAGCAAGATACTCGATTGCAACGGCAAGCCACTGGACCTGTCCCGGCCGCAGGTGATGGGCGTACTCAATGTTACCCCCGATTCCTTTTCCGACGGCGGTGAATTTCTTGCGATCGACCAGGCCGTGGCGCAGGCACAGCGCATGGTCGAGGAGGGCGCCGCCATTATCGACATTGGTGGTGAATCCACCCGCCCCGGCGCGCAACCGGTCCCGCTGGATGAAGAACTGCGCCGGGTGCTGCCGGTCATCGAGGCATTGCAGTCCACCATCCCGGTGCCGGTATCGATCGATACACAGAAGCCGGAAGTCATGCGTGCGGCCGTGGCCGCCGGTGCCGGTCTGATTAATGACGTGGGTGCCCTGCAGGCGAAGGGCGCCATTGCAACGGCCGCAGAACTGGGTGTGCCGGTATGCCTGATGCACATGCAGGGCCCCCCGGAAACCATGCAGGACCATCCTGAATACCGGGACGTTGTCGGGGAGGTAGCGGATTTTCTGGCGGCGCGTGCCGATGCCTGTATTGCAGCCGGGATCCCGGCCGGGCGAATCCTCGTTGACCCGGGGTTTGGTTTCGGCAAGACCGTTGAGCATAATCTGCAGTTACTGCGCCAGCTTGGCCGGCTGGTCAGCCAGGGCTACCCGGTACTGGTGGGACTGTCACGCAAGTCGTTCATCGGTAAGGTAATGGATCTCCCGGTCGATAAACGTCTATATCCCGGGATAGTGCTGGCTGTGCTCGCGGCCTGGCAGGGGGCTGCGGTGATCCGCACCCACGACGTGCAGGAAACGGTTGAGGCGGTGCGGATGTGCGTGGCAGTCAGGGGGGAATGACGAGGAAATATGAGGCCTGTTAATAAAGGCACTGGTTCGATGTAAACAGCTACACTACTATTATCGATCAGGGACACGATCATGACGAAAAAATATTTTGGTACCGATGGCATCCGTGGACGGGTAGGTGAACATCCGATCACGGCGGAATTCATGCTCAAGCTGGGTTGGGCGGCGGGCCGGGTATTGGGCTCTGCCGGCGGCGACCTCGTGATTATCGGCAAGGACACGCGCATCTCGGGTTACATGTTCGAGTCGGCGCTGGAAGCGGGACTGTCGGCCGCCGGGGTGGATATCCGGCTGCTGGGCCCCATGCCGACGCCTGCGATTGCCTACCTGACCCGCACCATGCATGCCTGTGCCGGGATCGTCATCAGTGCATCGCACAATGCCTATGCCGATAACGGCATCAAGTTTTTCTCCGGCGCCGGCGCCAAGCTGCCGGATGATATCGAGCTGGCCATCGAGGCGGAGCTTGAAAAACCGATAGTGACCGTTGACTCAGCGAAGCTCGGAAAGGCGGAACGTGTCGATGATGCAGGTGGCCGTTACATCGAGTTCTGCAAGAGCACGATCCCGATGAGCCTTTCCCTGAAGGGACTGAAACTGGTTGTTGATTGTGCAAATGGCGCAACCTACCAGGTGGCCCCGAGTGTTTTCGATGAGCTCGGTGCAGAGGTCATTGCCACAGGTACTGAACCGGATGGCCTGAACATCAATAATGACTGTGGTTCCACGCAACCGGACCGGCTGCAGAAGCTGGTGCTCGAACACCAGGCGGATGCGGGCATTGCACTGGATGGAGACGGTGACCGGGTCATTATGGCGGATAACAAGGGTGAGCTGGTCGACGGCGATGAGCTGTTGTTCATCATCGCCGTGTCCCGCAAGCAGCAGGGAACCCTGCAGGGCAGTGTTGTCGGTACCCTGATGAGCAACCTTGGTCTGGAACATGCCCTGCGCTCGCATGATATTGCGTTTGCACGGGCCAACGTTGGTGACCGTTACGTGCTGGAAATGCTGCGACAGACCGGCGGCATCCTCGGCGGGGAATCGTCCGGCCATATCATTTGCCTGGACCGCACGACCACGGGTGACGGTATTGTCTCCGCACTGCAGGTACTGACGGTCATGGTACAAAGCGGCAAGTCACTGAATGAACTCAAGCATGGCATGCGCAAGTACCCGCAACATATGATCAACGTACCGGTTGCCAACGGTGTGGATCTCGATGCAGCACCGGCGGTGCAGGAAGCCGTCAAATCGGTTGAACAGCGGCTTGCCGGCAAAGGCCGGGTCCTGCTGCGCCCCTCGGGGACCGAGCCTGTGGTGCGCGTCATGGTGGAGGGCGAGGACGAACAGCAGGTCATCGCGGAGGCAGACGAGCTGGCCTCCAAGGTAGCGGCCGCAGTCTAGCTGGCCGTTTCCGGTTGAATCCACTGATCAGGCAGGGTGCGATAGCGAAGCGCATTGCACCGCATGTATTGACCATATGGCGCAATGCATTTCATTTATTGCGTCCTGCGCGAGTGTAGGGTCCTGCCCTTCAACACCGCTGTCTTACTGGCCGGTTTGCCTGGCGGTCTCGATCGCGACTTCCAGCTGCACGTGCTGGGGTCCCTGCTGGCCCGAGTCCAGATAGTCTTGCGCGGCGGCGCACACCTTCTCCAGAGTCTGCAGGCGCTGGTACAGGTGCAGCAACGTCTTGCCGACGTGGTGTTCGTCCTCGCCGGACTCGCACATGGTTTCGGCGGCAACGATGGCCATTTCCAGTTCGTTATCGGTCGGTTTCATCAAATTGGCTCCGTTTGGCTGAATTTCGGCGTACCTGACCTGAGTATAGTCAACGATTAACACTTCATTATTCAGGTAGTTCCCTGTGTTAATTGATTTTTCCTGGCCGGATGGCTAAGCTGTGCGGTTCGTTAAACAAGGAGTGCATCATGCGTCAGCCGCTGGTTGCCGGAAACTGGAAAATGAATGGTTCGCTCGACAGCGTCAAATTGCTGGTTGACGGAATCAAGGGCGGGCTGGGCAGCGTCACCACGGCAGAGATGGCAGTATGTCCACCGTACGTGTACATCCCGCAGGTCGCTGGCATGATCGAGGGAACCGGAATTTCCCTGGGTGCGCAGGATGTCAACGACCAGGAAGCCGGTGCCCATACCGGTGAAGTTGCGCCCGCTATGCTCATGGACATCGGTTGCCGGTACGCAATCGTCGGCCACTCCGAGCGCCGCAGCATATACGGCGAGAACGATGAATTTACCGCGCGCAAGTTTGCCGCGGCCCGCAAGGCCGGGCTGGTGCCGATCCTGTGCGTGGGCGAAACCCTGGAAGAGCGCGAACAGGGTATCACCGAACAGGTGGTGGCCCGGCAACTGGATGCTGTCATCGGCCTGGAAGGTATTGGCGCAATCGGTGAGTGCGTGATTGCCTATGAACCGGTCTGGGCCATCGGTACCGGCAAGACGGCGACCCCGGACCAGGCGCAGGAAGTGCATGCCTTCATCCGTGGCAAACTGGCGGGACTCGACAGTGGCGTGGCAGATAAGGTACGTATTCTCTACGGTGGCAGCATGAACCCGGGCAACGCGGCCGACCTGCTGGCCATGGCGGATATCGACGGCGGCCTGATTGGCGGTGCCTCATTGAAGCCGGATGATTTCCTTGATATCGGTCGTGCCGGCAACGCCTGATTAACCTTAATATATACACGTAGCGGTAATCCTATGTTTGCATTTCTACTGGTAGTACAGATTCTTGTCTCCATCAGCATTATTACCCTGGTCATGCTGCAGCATGGCAAGGGTGCCGATATGGGGGCTGCCTTTGGCAGCGGTTCATCGGGGACAGTGTTTGGTTCACGCGGCTCGGGTTCGTTTTTCAGCCGGGCCACCGGGATTCTCGGTGCTGTCTTTTTTATCAACTGCCTGTTGATTGCATCACCACTGGTGCATACCAGGGATGATGGTACCGACAGTCTCGCCAG
>QIFB01000092.1 GCA_003230545.1 Gammaproteobacteria bacterium
GTGTTGAATCGTCTGAACCAGCATGTCGAGATCAAGGTAACGCCTTTTCGTGGAAGGCGACTCAAGACTGCTTGATAAAGATGCCAAATATGGACGGCTGGTAAGCAACCAGTCGGTAGGCATAAAAAACCCCAAAATACCGGGTAATTCACGACCGGGCTTTTGCCGGGATCTGCTGGCGTGTATTCTACCGCACAAGACCCTGTCCGGCTCCGGTCCACCGTGTGGTTTTTGGTGGTCTGTGATTGCCTGTGAATCTGGTGCAAACCTCCACATGATTGACTCGTGTTCTACACGATTAACAACAAATATTGAACATGGTATTTTTCATGGTATTGACACTTGAGACCATCAGAAAACCCGCGCCACTACAGGCTTTTCTCGGCTTATTTACAATCGAGTGGGAGTAGTAGCAGATGTAGGATGCGCTGAGCGCAGCGATGCGCATCACGTTGTGACCGATGCGGTTCGTTACACTCACCGCATCCTACGGGACTACGACTGCGTTCCATGAAACACCCCGACGAACACTGGATGGCGCAGGCGCTGACCCTGGCAGAGCAGGCCGCGGGGCAGGGCGAGGTGCCGGTGGGCGCCATTCTGGTGCTGGACGATGTATGGATCGGTTCCGGCTGGAACCAGCCGATCGGGCGTCACGATCCCAGTGCTCATGCCGAGGTCATGGCCCTGCGGGATGCTGGCGAGCGCCTCGGGAATTACCGCCTCGCGCAAGCCGTGCTCTATGTCACCCTGGAACCCTGCCTGATGTGCGTCGGTGCGCTGGTGCATGCGCGCATCGCACGGGTGGTGTACGCTGCCCCCGACCCGAAGAGCGGCGCGGTGGATAGCTGCTGCAGAGGTTTTGAATCACCGGGATTGAATCACCACGTTGAGGCGACCGCCGGGGTGATGGCCGACGAGTGTGGTGAGTTACTCCGGCGTTTCTTCCGGGCACGCCGGGGATAGCAGCGTGGACGGAACAAGGGCTGCCATACCATCAGCACCGGCATTCGGTGTATCCTAGCTCCTGTAATGTGGCTGAAACGAATTCTGTCTGTGATGCTGTTGCCGGCACTGTTGCCATGCGTAACAGCTGCCGGTGCACAAGCACCGGGAACTCCCGCTCCGGACCAGATCCCGACCACGGTCGAAATGGCAGTGCAGCGGGTGTCAGAACACGTGTATTACGTCGAGGGTCTCCCCGGGGCCGCGACGGATAACGAGGGATTCGTCTCGAATGCCGGATTCATCGTCACCGGCGCCGGCGTCGTGGTTTTTGATGCGCTGGGTACCCCGGTCCTTGGCGAGCGGTTGCTGGAAAAGATCCGCAACGTCACCGACCAGCCGGTGGTGCGCGTCATTGTCAGTCACTATCATGCCGATCACATCTACGGGCTGCAGGTCTTCGAGGCCCTCGACGCGGAGATCCTGGCACCTGCCAGCGCCGAGGATTACCTGGTCTCCGACAGTGCCCGCGAGCGCCTTGAGGAACGACAGTTCACGCTCGATCCCTGGGTCAATGAAAATACCCGGCTGGTCTATCCCGATCGTTACCTGGACGAGGGCACGCGTTTCCAGCTGGGTGATGTTGAATTTATCGTCACCATGATCGGTGCTGCACATTCCGAAGGTGACCTGACGCTGTACGTTGCGCCGGACCGGGTATTGTTTTCCGGTGACGTGATTTTCGAGGGCCGGGTCCCGTTCGTGGGAGATTCAAACACGAAGCACTGGCTCAAGGTGCTGGAGCGCATGGAGAAGGAAAAACTGGTGGCGCTGGTGCCTGGTCACGGAGGCGTTGCGAGCAATCCCGGCGAGGCGGTTGCCCTGACCCGGCGCTACCTGGCCTACCTGCGGGAGAGCATGGCGGCTGCGGTGGAAGAGTTTATGCCGTTCGACGAGGCCTATGCAGCGGTTGACTGGTCGGAATTTGCCGAGCTGCCGGCCTTCGCGGAAGCCAATCGGCGCAATGCCTACCAGGTCTACCTGTCACTCGAGGCCGAGATGCTGGGCAAGTAGGTCACGTCCTGCCTGAGCGTAGCCCGGATGGAGCGCAGCGCAATCCGGGAGACCTGGTTTGAAACACGTTCCCCGGATTGCGCTGCGCTCCATCCGGGCTACGGCTGCATCAGTGATAATGGTGCACACTACGCACCCTACAGCGCCGGCGAATCCAGCTGCACCGGCGGTGGTGTTTTTTCTGTCTCGGCCAGCTCCCGTTCCGTGTACCACACCAGGATATCGTAGTAACTGCGGATGTTTTCCACGTAACGCACCGGTTCCCGGCCGCGCGCATAGCCGTAGCGGGTCTGCTGGAACCACTTCTTCTGACTCAGTAACGGCAGGTTCTGCTTGACGTCGATCCACTTGTCATAGTCACCCTTGTTCTTCTGGGTCAGCACGCGGGCATCCTCAAGGTGGCCCAGCCCGACATTATAGGCAGCCAGTGCCAGCCAGGTGCGGTCCGGTTCGGATATGCGCTCGGGTATGCGCTTGATCATGTTATACAGATACTGCGCACCGCCGTGGATGCTTTGTTCCGGGTCCAGCCGGTCTTTGATGTCGAGGTCTTTGGCGGCGGCCTGGGTCAGCATCATGATGCCGCGCACCCCGGTGGGTGAGACGGCCAGCGGGTTCCAGTGTGATTCCTGGTAGCCCATCGCCGCCAGCAGGCGCCAGTCCAGCCCGTGTTCTGTGGCGGCCTCGCGAAACATTTCCCGGTAGTCCGGCAGTCGCTGTTCAATATGGGCCTGGTAACTGCGCGTGCCCACATAGTCGAATTCCGTGATGTGTCCGTAGTATCGCTCGATCAACTGGTCAAGGGACCCGTCTGCCCTGATGCCCTCGAAGAATTCCACTGCGGCGTTATAGAGGCTGTCGTCGTCGCCACGGGCAAAGGCCCAGGCCAGCGGTTCCGGCGTACTCAGCGAGAAGGCGGGCCGCAACTCGGGGTAATAACGGCGGTTGATGGTGAGCTCGTTGGAATCGGCGACCGTGTAGTCAATCAGCTGTTGCCAGACATTGACGAGCAGTTCCTCGCTCTCGACATCTTCCACTGCCTCCCAGGACAGTGCCGGGTATTCGGCCTGCAGCTCCTGCAGGCGTTCCACATGGCTGCTGCCTGCCACGACCTCGAGCAGGCCTTTCAGTTCCCCCGGGTTCTTCGGCTGGCCGGACCCGACCCGGTAGACGAGCTCCGGGGTGATCTCCTGGTAGACCGGACCAAACCGGACCTTTTCCTGGCGCCTGGCGGTGACGGTGAGGCCTGCGGCCGCGAGGTGGGCATCGCCACGGATCACCAGCGGAAGGATTTCGTTGAAGTTCTCCGGGACCACGATGTTCAGCTCCACCCCGAGTGATTCAGCAAAGCGCCTCACGAGCTCGTATTCGAGTCCGTCCGGGCCTTCCGGACCCTCGTAGTAGGTCGTCGGGCTGTTGCGGGTGAGTACCACCAGCTCGTTCTGCTGCCGGATCTGTTCCAGCAGCGTCGGGCCCTTGCCGCACCCGGACAGGACAAACGCCAATGCCACGAGGCAACTCAATCTGCCAATGGCGGGACCGGCCGTGCATACGCTAGAATATGCCGCCTGAATGACTGACCGGAAACTTGCCCCTGTTATTTCATTTCCCATGACGGGCCATGCGACATACGCCAGCTTTCCCATAGATAAAGATGGGTAATGATACCGTATCCATCGGCCAATCATGAAAACCTGTTAACAAGTCAGCCCGCCGGGCGCTTAAAAAGTTCCGGAGAGGTACCGAAGTGGTCATAACGGCACCGACTCGAAATCGGTTG
>QIFB01000117.1 GCA_003230545.1 Gammaproteobacteria bacterium
GGCCGGATACATTTTCGGGAGGCATTTTCGAAAATGCCTCCCGAAAATGTATCCGGCCCCTTTTTTCCTTTTTTGTTACGGTGAGGTCTCAACCTGGCGCAGGTGCACGTCGCGCTGGGGATAGGGAATGGTAATACCGGCCTGCTTGAAGGCGCGCCAGATGGCCACGTTTACATCGGAACGAATATTGCCGACACCCTTTTGCGGGTCGGTAAACCAGACACGCAACTCCAGCGCAATGCCGCTGTCGGCAAACTCCAGCAACCGGCACGCCGGTGCCGGGTCCCTGAGTACCCGCGGGCATTCGAGCGCGGCTTCCTCCATCAACTGCATGGCCTGTTCCGGGTCATCATTGTAACTGACCTGCACGGGCATCCGCAGGCGCACCTTGCGGTCGCTGTAACTCCAGTTGATGACATCCGTGGTCACCAGGTTTTCATTCGGGATCAGGGTCTCGATACCGTCGCGGTTGCGCACCACGATATAGCGCGCGCGCAGTTCACGGACCCAGCCAAAGTTCTGGCCGATGGTTATGATGTCACCCGGCTTGATCGAACGGTCACCCAGCAGGATAAAACCGCTGATAAAATTACTGACGATCTTCTGCAGGCCGAAACCGAGACCGATACCGAGCGCGCCGCCAAAGATCGTCAACGAGGAGAGGTCCAGTCCGGCCTCCGTCAATGCCGCCAGTATCGCCACGGTCAGCAGCAGCACCTTGGTTATCTTGGACAGCCCGACCTTCAAACTGGGGTTGATATGCGCTGATTTCTGCAGGCGGCTATCGACCAGCCCGGCGACCCACAGGGCCATCAGGATGTACAGGGCACTCAGAACAAGGACCTTGAGGGTGAGCAGCACAGAGATGCGTGTCTCGCCAAAATGGAATGCCAGTGCATCGAGCGCGCCCATGGCCGGCTGCAGCAGGTCCAGCAGGTGCAGCGCCACCATGACCCAGATGCCGGTGCTGATGATCTGCTCCCAGGCCTTCAGTGCAGGCCCCTGCGCAATCCCCACACGCAGCGCATAGACAATGATGCGAATAATCGCAAGTGCGACCAGCAACTGGGCGAGCAGGTCGAGCACCGGCGTGGGGTAACCGTATAGCTGCAGGACCAGGCGGCCCGAGACGACCGCAAGCAGTGCACTCAGCGGGAAGGCCAGCCGCTGCCCGAATTTGAGCAACGTACTGCGAAACACCGGCATGCCTGCCACATCCAGACGCTGCCCGAGTTCTTTTCGCAGGTGTCGATGGATAAATCCGGCGATAATCGCGGCAATGGCCAGCAGGCCGAGCTGGAGTATGACGACCAGCAACCCGCGTTCGTCATACCATGTCTGTAAACCTGCCTGCAGGGTGGTGAAGAATTCCATGGCCGTCTCTCTCTGCAATCTCGCGGGAAGCCCGATAATAACCCCGGGAAAACCCGATTTATCCATATATTACGTCATTGCGGTCATAGCGAAGCAATCCGGTTAAAAAATGATCAATGACTTAGGGAAGCTCTGATGTGTCGCTGCACTCCTCGCAATGACGACACCTGCAGAACCAGCGTTGCTAGAATATCCGGTGAGTATGCCCGATTTCAAAAATCACACCCGCCCCATCCGCTCGTTCGTGAAACGCGAGGGACGCATGACCCGCGCCCAGCAGCGTGCGCTGGAGGAGCTGTTGCCGCGTTATGGTCTCGGCACCGACACCCTGATCGATCCCGTGGCCATGTTCGGCCGGTCCGCACCACTCACCCTGGAAATCGGATTCGGCAACGGGGAATCACTTGCCATCATGGCGGCAGCGGACCCGGCATCCGATTTTATTGGTATCGAGGTACACCGTCCCGGCGTCGGGCACTTGTTGCTGGAACTGGAACAGCGGGACATTGCCAATGTACGGGTGTTCACGGTTGATGCTGTCGAGGTACTGGAGCACTGCATCCCGGGCCACTCCCTGGACCGCGTGTTGCTGCTGTTTCCGGATCCCTGGCCGAAAAAGCGCCATCACAAACGCCGCATCGTGCAGCCTGATTTTATCCGGCAGCTGGCGCGCAAGCTGGTAGCCGGCGGCATTCTGCACATGGCCACTGACTGGGAGAACTATGCCGAACATATGCTGGAGACAATGCATGCGGCGCCAGAGTTCCGCAACCGCGCCGGTGTTGGTAACTACTCACCACACCCGGCCTGGCGGCCGGTCACGAAATTTGAACGCCGCGGACAACGGCTGGGACACGGAGTACGGGACCTGGTGTTTGAACGAATATAAGGAATGCATTTCCCCGCGGGGCGCGGGTCCTACCCGACCACGGATCAGGCCTCGGCGGGTTTCGGTGCCATGCGTAACGGACAGGTTTCCGCGTGGTTATCGCCGAGCTGTTCCCAGGCGTAATTGAAGGCATGGGTACGCAGGGCAAAGAAATGATCTTCACCGAGTTCCCTGGTCAGACCGGTACGGCGAAACACGTCCCAGATCTGTTTCTTGGCACGCGCAAACAGCAACACAACACCGGTCTCGCCGAGGCGTTCGGCAAGGTTATGCAGCATTTCCTCACCGGTTGCATCGATAGAGTTAATCCCCTCGGCGTCGATAATGATGAACTTCAGGTCCGGCTTCAGCGCCGCCCGTTCCAGTACCACGTCTTCAAAGTAACCGGTATTGGCAAAGTACAGCGACCCGTCAAAACGGATCAGGGTGATATTCTGGCAGGTCTCCAGCTTGTGAATTTCAGCATCACGCAGGGTGCCGTCCGGAGCACGTGACAATACCGCAACCCGCGGCTCCATGGAGCGGTACAGAAACAGCAGCAGCGACAGCAGGACACCGACCATGATGCCCTTGTCGAGATGCGGCGCCCACAGCAGGGTCATGACAAAGGTAATGACCGCCACGGCGCCATCGTGCTTTTGCACCCGCCATGCATACCGGATGGGGTCAATCTTGATGAGGTTGATAACGGCCATAATGATGACGGCGGCCAGTGTCGCCTGCGGCAGGTGGTACAACAGCGGCGTCAGGAACAGCAACGTGATTCCCACCACCACACCGGTCACCACTGACGAGAATCCCGTGATCGCTCCGGCGTCGATATTCACGGCCGAGCGGGAAAATGAACCGGATACGGCATAACCGGATGACAGGCTGGAGAGGATATTGCCCAGACCCTGCCCTACCAGCTCCTGGTTGGCATCCAGGCGTTGCCGGGTGCGGGCCGCCATGGCCTTGGCAATGGAAATGGCTTCCATGAAGCCGATAATGGAGATCGCCACGGCAACACTGATCAGTTTAACCATGGTGTCAAAATCAAAGGTGGGCAGCCCCAGTGCCGGCAGGCCCTGGGGAATACTGCCAACCACCTTGCCGCCCATTCCCTCAAACCCGATCTGCCAGGAAAGCAGCGTGGTAATGACCACGGCACTGAGAACGTTCGGTATCCTTGGCAGGTAGCGTTTCAGACCGATCATGATGCCGAGCGCCAGGATCGCCATCAGCATGGTCTCGAAATGCGTGTATTGAAAGGCCGCGACAACCGTGTCATATACCGTTTCATAGGTATGCTCGGATTTTTCCACGCTGACACCGAACAGTTTGCCAAGCTGCGAGGTGCCGATAATGATGGCCGCCGCATTGGTAAAGCCGATCACCACGGGATGCGACAGGAAGTTGACCAGCACGCCAAGACGCAACAGGCCCAGGGCTATCTGGAAAATACCCACCATGAAGGCCAGCATGATGGCATAGGCGACATACAGATCCGGGCTGGCGCCCGCGATCGG
>QIFB01000053.1 GCA_003230545.1 Gammaproteobacteria bacterium
CGGTGTATTCCTACCGCCTCTCGGTAGTGCATTTCTGGGCGCTGATCTTTACCTACATCTGGGCCGGGCCGCATCACCTGCATTACACGGCACTGCCGGACTGGACGCAAACGCTGGGTATGATCATGTCACTGATCCTGCTGGCGCCCTCGTGGGGCGGCATGATCAACGGCATCATGACCCTTTCCGGCGCCTGGGAAAAGCTGCGTACCGACCCGGTATTGCGCCTGCTGATTGTCTCGATTTCCTTCTACGGCATGTCCACCTTCGAGGGACCGATGATGGCCATCAAGACGGTGAATGCGCTGTCGCATTACACTGACTGGACGATCGGTCACGTGCACTCCGGTGCGCTCGGCTGGGTGGCACTGATTACCATGGGCAGCATGTACTACCTGATACCGCGACTGTTCAATCGCGAGCTGTACAGCCTGAAACTGGTCGAGGTGCATTTCTGGGCGGCAACCATTGGCATCGTGCTGTACATTTCCTCGATGTGGGTGGCGGGCATCATGCAGGGACTGATGTGGCGCGCAACCAATGCCGACGGCACCCTGACCTACAGCTTTGTGGAGTCGGTACAGGCCATGCACCCCTACTTCATTGTGCGTTTCCTCGGGGGGGTATTCTTCCTGTTCGGTACCCTGGTGATGACCTGGAATATCTGGAAGACCATTGCCGGCGCCAAACCGGCCACGGCCACCATCCCGGCGCCCGCCGTGGCTCATTAAGGAGGCGACCATGGCAACTGGACATGAAAAGATCGAAACAAACATCGGCCTGATGATCGTACTGATCATTATCGTGGTGTCGATCGGTGGCCTGGTACAGATCGTGCCACTGTACTTCCAGCAATCAACCACGCAGCCGGTAGATGGCCTGGAACCGTATACGCCATTACAACTGGCCGGACGGGATGTGTACGTGCGCGAGGGCTGTTACCTGTGTCACTCCCAGATGATCCGGCCGTTCCGGGCGGAAACGGAGCGTTACGGGCATTACTCGGTGGCCGGTGAATTCGTCTATGACCGACCGTTCCTGTGGGGCTCGAAGCGTACCGGGCCGGACCTGCACCGGGTCGGCGGCCGTTACAGTGACGAGTGGCACCGCGTACACCTGATCAATCCGCGCGACGTGGTGCCCGAGTCCATTATGCCGGGCTACCCGTGGCTGGAAGAGACGCCGGCGGATGCCACCCACATCACCCGGAAGCTGGAGGTACTGCGCATGCTGGGAGCGCCCTACACGGATGAACAGATCGCGGGTGCGCCACAGGCACTGGAAGGCAAGACCGAGATGGATGCCATGATTGCCTACCTGCAGAACCTGGGCCTGGCGATCAAGACCCGGAGATGAATCATGGATTCTACATTGATTGATTCAATATGGACGGTGGTGGTGATGGTGATATTTATCGGTATCGTGCTGTGGGCCTGGAGTGGCAAGCGCAAGCAGGATTTTGACGAGGCCGCCAACATCCCGTTCAACGAGAACCGGCCGGTGACAACAGAAAATATTTCCAAGGAGAAATCCCATGGCTGATTTCACCAGCGGCTTCTGGAACTGGTACATCATTGTCCCGACCGTGGCCGGTATTATTGCCTGTTTTCTCCTGCTTCGCTGGTTGTCAACGGCTATCAAACCGGAGGAGCAGGGCAAGGAGCTGGGGCACGTCTGGGACGAGGACCTGGTCGAGTTGAACAACCCGTTGCCGCGCTGGTGGCTGAACTTGTTTTATCTCACGTTGTTCTTCGGTATCGGGTACCTGGTACTGTATCCCGGACTGGGCACCTTTCCTGGCATGCTGGGCTGGACATCCGTCGGGCGATACCAGCAGGAGGTGGACATCGCCGACGCGAAGTACGGGCCGCTGTTTTCCAAGTATGCCGCCATGGACATTGTGGCCGTGGCCGATGACGCCGTTGCCCGTCACATGGGTGAGCGGCTGTTCGTCAATTACTGCGCGACCTGCCACGGCTCGGATGCGCGTGGTGCCCGTGGCTTTCCGAACCTGCGTGACAACGACTGGCTGTACGGTGGCGACCCGACGGTCATTGAGCAGACCATCCTCGACGGGCGCAGCGGTGTGATGCCGGCCTGGGAACAGGCACTGGGCGGCGAGGCCGGGGTGGCGGACGTGACCGAATACGTGTACAGCCTGGGCGGCCGCAAGGTCGATCAGGCAGCAGCTGACCGCGGGCAGGAACAATACCAGACGTTGTGCGTGGCCTGTCACGGTGCCGAAGGGACCGGCAACCAGGCACTGGGGGCACCCAACCTGACCGACAACGTCTGGTTGTATGGTGGTTCGAGAAAACGCGTGATGGAGAGCATCGCCGCTGGCCGCAACGGTGTCATGCCGCCACACCGCGAATTTCTCGGTGAGGACAAGGTGCACCTGCTGGCGGCCTACGTTTACAGTCTGTCAACCGGGCAGGAAAGTGAAACCGAGTAGGGTTCGCCCACCGGACACAAAGGGGCGGGCTTTGCCATGGCTGACAAACCAATACCAGGGATCCAGAAATGCATCGTGATACTGTGGCCGTCATTCCTGACAGCGGTCATTGCATCCGGACTGTTCTTTTCCGCGTTTGACCCGGATGACCTGTTTCCTTTCGGGGCCGATCTGGAGATCAGCCGGCTGGGTATCTATAGCGTCGGTTTTCTGCTGTTCTGGCTGATCGCAGCGGCCTCGGGGATCGGCACCCTGTATTTCGCGATCACCAACTGCATGCGGCAAAACCCGGACTCCCGTGACCAATAGGAATGCCCCGGGTGCTGACGGGCCGGCCAGTGTCAGCCCGTCTGACGAGCAGGTCGAACAAGCCCTCTACGCCAAGCAGGAAAAAATCTACCCGCGCGAGGTGCATGGCCTGTATGCCAGCCTGCGGGTGCTCGGGGTCTTCGGGCTGCTGGGAATTTACTATCTTTTGCCCTGGCTGCAATGGGACGGCCACCAGGCGGTGTTGTTCGACCTGCCGGCGCGCAAGTTCCATATCTTCTTTATCACCTTGTGGCCGCAGGACTTCATTTTTCTTGCCGCACTGCTGATCATCGCCGGACTCACACTGTTCTTCGTCACCGCCCTGTTCGGGCGTGTCTGGTGCGGCTATGCCTGTCCGCAGACCGTCTGGACCGAGGCCTTCCTGTGGATCGAACGCAAGGTCGAGGGCAACCGCATGCAGCAGCAGAAGCTCGATGCGAGTCCGATGAATGCCCGCAAGCTGCGTATCAAGGTGACCAAGCATTTCCTGTGGTTGAGCTTCTCTGCCTGGACCGGGCTTACCTTCGTGGGCTATTTTTCGCCGATACTCGACCTCGGGCAGCGCATGCTGGTGTTCGAGCTCGGATCGTGGGAGACGTTCTGGATTATTTTCTACGGGCTTGCCACCTACGGCAATGCCGGCTGGATGCGCGAACAGGTCTGCATGTACATGTGTCCCTACGCACGGTTTCAAAGCGCCATGTTCGACATGAATACCCTGATCATCTCCTACCTGCCGGCACGCGGCGAACCGCGCGGCTCGCGCAAGCGCAGTGCGGACGTGGCGGTACTCGGACTGGGTGACTGTATCGACTGCACCATGTGCGT
>QIFB01000106.1 GCA_003230545.1 Gammaproteobacteria bacterium
GGCGCAGTGTCCTCCAGCAGGGCAATGAGAACGGCACCCCCCATGCTATCGCCCACCAGGTACAGCGGTACACCGGGATGTTCCGCACACACCAGCTCGATCATGTCCCCGGCATCTTCCAGCAGGGTTGCGGTACCCGGCCAGAGCCCGCGCTGCTGCGTCTCGCCGAAACCGCGCTGGTCATAGGCGTAGGTCGTAATCCCGTTGGCGGCGAACCACTTGCCCGGATCGGCAAATGCCTTGCGGTAATCATTGAAGCCGTGCAGCGCCAGTACCACGGCCCGTGGTGCATCATCAGCCGGCCAGACCGTCAGCGGCAATTCATATCCGTCCCGCATGACCGCACGGTCCGGGTACAGGGCTGGCGCCTCGTGGCGCTCCGTCGGAGCCTGGACATGCGGTTGCGCGCACGACAACACGCCAGACAGAGTCATTAATACCAGCAGTATTCGTGTGTAGTGGTGATGCATAACGATTGGCTGATAGTTTGCCACATCATTCTTTGCAGGGTCGAATTTATTCAATTTGTCTGGCCGAATTCATTCGGCCTGGTACAAAATGGGCACCACCTGCAGTTTACATGCAGCACGGGAACCGTTAGATTCCCCGCTGTATGGGAATGCAACACCCGCTCACTGGCGCACTGTTATTCTATATTCTATCTATGGGATCAACCGCTTCTGCTCAAACCGGCAAGCTTGCACCATGCCCGGACAGTCCAAACTGTATCTCCAGCCTCGCAGTTGATGCCAGACACGCCACAGCCCCGTTGTCATTCAATGGTGATCCGCAGACCGCCTGGAATGTATTGAAGGCCGTTGTGCTGAAGCAGAAGCGCACACGCATCACCGGGATTAGCGAGTATTACCTGCAGGCCGAGTGCCGTAGCCTGGTGTTCCGCTTTGTCGATGATCTTGAGTTTCTGCTGGTTCCGGATGAACAGCGTGTCCATGTGCGTTCGGCTTCACGCACCGGCACCAGCGACTTCGGCGTTAACCGGCGTCGGGTAGAACGCATTCGTCGTGAGTTCATGACATTGCTGTCCAGCAAGGCACAGTAAATGGAAGAGGGCGTCATCAAGTTCGACCTGCAGTACACAGAGGCCGACCCGCCATCCGCTAGAACACTTGCAGAACTCAACGCCTGGCGCCGCATCCTCTGGCAACTGGCACTGATCGGGCAGGACCCGGACCGCTATGGTGGTTACGGTTTCGGCAATATCAGCCAGCGCATACCACCACTGGATGCACCAGCCGGCAAACGGCAATTTGTCATCAGCGGCACCCAGACCGGCGGCCTGGAAACCCTCGGGGCAGCGCATTACTCCCGGATTGAACGCTACGACCCACAAGCGAACCGGGTGGTGGCCGAGGGACCGGTCAGGCCCTCGTCGGAATCACTTACACACGGCATGCTCTATGATCTGGACACGAACATACACGCCATTCTGCACGTACACAGTCCGCATATCTGGCAACACGCGAGTGCACTGGATATCCCGGTTACCGATGCCGCGGTTGCCTACGGCACACCGGAAATGGCACAGGAAGCAGGGCGCCTGTTCCGGGAAACCGATGTCCTGCACAAGGGCATCTTTTCCATGGGCGGGCATGAAGACGGTATCGTTGCTTTCGGTACCACACCGGGAGAGGCGGGCAGTATACTGTTATTAGCACTGGCAAAGAGTTATTCGCTATAAACCGAATTCGATCGATCTCTGCCGGCATATTGCGAACTTACAGTGACTGCGCTAGTCTGAAATCATGCAACGTATCTTCCTGTTATTCCTGATTTTCGCCTGCGCCACTGCCAATGCACAGGTATACCGGCGAGTCGGACCCGATGGTCAGGTCTACTTTTCCGACCACCCTGGTCCGGACGCCGAGAAAGTCGAGGCAACCCCTGCCCAGGCCGTTCGATTGCCGCCGGTACGTGAACCAACGGATACCACGACGCAATCGGGGAGCGGGGACGCCGGGCAACAGGAAGAAGCAAGCAATGCCTATGCTTCCTTCGTCATTGCCAGTCCCGCCAATGGAGAAGCTGTCCGGGCCAACGACGGCAATGTAACGATTCAACTCTCGCTCCAGCCACAACTCAAACCGGGCCACACCATTGCACTGAAGATCGATGGCGAGGACGGTCAGGACATCAGTACCGGTGAAGGTCTGGCCATTGAGCTGACGAATATGTCGCGTGGCCAGCATAGCGTCGAGGTCACGGTCGTTGATGATGAGGGCAATGCGCTGATCCAGGCGGGGCCTGTCAGCTTCCATGTCCTGCGTGTCGGCGTTGGCGGTGAGTAACTCCAGACCCGTCGAAGTTTCCTCAACCTCCCGGGCACCAGTTGTGAAGAGACACAGGATACGCGTCGTTATCCGCTGCGAGGGGACCTGCTGACCTC
Source organism: Gammaproteobacteria bacterium (assembly GCA_003230545.1). Taxonomy (GTDB): domain Bacteria; phylum Pseudomonadota; class Gammaproteobacteria; order UBA9214; family UBA9214; genus SZUA-186. Next base: position 2,405 of record QIFB01000106.1, read on the forward strand.
ATGCGCCGGATACGCACGGTCCGGCCACATGCGGCATTCCTCCTGACAGCCATATTCTTCTGGCCCTGCCTCTCGAACGCAGAACAACCGGTCGATCCGGCCGATGTTCAAGGAGACACCGTCAAGACCAGCATCTTCTACCTGACGAACCGAAAACGTCACGAGGGTAAACCAGTAGCGGATACCTACAGCGGTGACCGCGGCGAACTGCATTTCGGCCGCTGCGAAGTCGAGTTCACGCCGATCCCGATTATCAACCAGTTCGCTTCCAGATTACCTTTCTACCTGCAGAGCGAAACCAATGTGGTTTCGCTGGCGGAGCAAACCGATCTTCCTGTGTTCTGGGAACAGCTGGGTGCAACGGTTGAGCACACATCGTCAGGCTCCGTGGTGCTGTTCGTACATGGCTACAATTACGGGTTCGTGCGAACCTGCCGCATGGCAGCGGAAATGCAGCGCTCCCTGCAGGACAAGGCCACTGTCGTGGTATTCAGCTGGCCGTCGAACGGCCTGCCCACCGATTACGTGAGTGACCAGGCGGATATCGAATGGAGCGTTCCGTTGCTGTCAGAATTTATCGGGCAGCTTGGCGATCATATCGGCAGGAGTAATGTGCAGGTCGTGGCCCATAGCCTGGGGTCACGCGGCGTGATTTTTGCCCTGCAGCGTCTGGCTGCCGAACGGGTTGAACGACCGGCGATTAACCACCTGGTGCTGCTTGCGCCGGATTTCGATTCACAGACCTTTGTCGACCTGCTGCCGGGACTTTCCCCACTGGCAGGTGGCATAACCTTGTATGCCTCCGGCAATGATACACCGCTCAAGTTGTCGCACCAGCTGAGCGGCTATCCACGGCTGGGTGAAGCGGGGGAGTATCTGACCGTGATCGAGGGTATGGAAACCATCGATGTTTCGTCGATCGGGCGCTACCAGATCACGGGGCACGAATACTTCAACTTTCATCCCCTGGTGGCAGCTGACCTGGCAGCATTACTCGGCACCGGTGCGCGTGCCGCCAGGCGGCCCGGGCTGCAACCGAAAATGCGGGATGGGGTCCGCTACTGGGAGCTTGTGGAAACTGTTCGTAATGAAGGTGCTACATCGAGTGGTAATTACTGACGTTACTGATTGCCGGTGCTAGCGATGCAAGAG
>QIFB01000018.1 GCA_003230545.1 Gammaproteobacteria bacterium
ACCAACCACGGGGTGAGTGGCTGGCCGAACTGGCCAAAGTCTCCGAAGGCAGTCAGACAACACTGGGCGCCTGGCACCGGCCATGGCAATAGAGACAACTGATATCAAACACACAATGACACCCAGACTCCCGAAACTCTCGCTCGGTCCCGTGCCCTACTACTGGCCGCGCACGGACCTGCTCGACTTCTACGCGCGTATTGCTGCATCCCCGGTGGATATTGTCTACCTCGGCGAGACCGTGTGCTCCAAGCGCCGTTCCATGAAACACAGGGACTGGCTGGAACTTGCGGCGAACCTGAAAGCGGCTGGCAAGGAAGTGGTGTTATCCACACTGACCCTTGGCAGCCTGCGGCGTCTGTGTGAAGAACAGGGCTTCATGATTGAGGCCAACGACATGTCGGCTGTTCACATACTCTCGGGCAACAATGCGTTTGTAACCGGTCCGGCCGTCAATATCTACAACTCACGTACCCTGTCCATGCTGGCCGGGCTCGGCCTGAAACGCTGGGTGTTGCCGGTGGAACTCTCCCGCGACACGCTCGCGGCCATCCAGTCAGAACGTCCGGCCGGAGTGGAAACCGAGGTCTTCGCCTGGGGGCGGCTGCCACTGGCGTATTCGGCGCGCTGTTTCACGGCGCGCGCCCATAACCTGGCCAAGGATGACTGCGAGTTCCGCTGCCTGGATTACCCGGACGGGCTGCTGCTGTCCACGCGCGAGGATGAACCGTTTCTGGTGCTGAACGGTATCCAGACACAATCAGCCAAAACACTCAACCTGCTTGGCGAACTGGACGATCTCATTGCACTGGGCGTTGATGTAGTGCGCATCAGTCCGCAGTCAAGGCACACGGAATCTATTATCGAAGCCTTTCATGCCTGCCTGCAGGACCGTGCGGGTATCCCCGGAGCTATAATAAATCTTGGCAAATTCCTGCCGGCCGGCTCCTGCAACGGCTACTGGCACGGCGATGCCGGCATGAATTCGCTGCAACAGGCCGGGTTGTAATGTCACACCCCATGAAATACAGCAGCCTGCGTGATTTTCTGACGGCACTGGAGGCACGCGGAGAACTCAAACGCATCCACCAGGAAATCGATCCCTGTCTGGAAGTCACTGAAATCTGTTACCGGACGCTGAAGGCGGGTGGCCCGGCCCTGTTGTTTACCAACCCGAAGGGCGCTTCCATTCCGGTACTGGGCAACCTGTTTGGCACGACGCAGCGGGTTGCCATGGGTATGGGTGCGGAGTCGGTGGATGCGCTGCGTGAAGTCGGTCGTGTGCTGGCCTTCCTCAAGGCGCCGGAATTGCCTGAAGGGCTGGGTGACATGCTGGAAAAACTGCCCGTCTTCAGAAAATTGCGGGACGTCAATCCCCGCGAGGTGAGACGTGCAGCCTGCCGGCAAAACATCATTGAAGGGCCTGACGTTGACCTGTCTTCACTGCCGATCCAGACCTGCTGGCCCGGGGATGCCGGCCCGCTCATCACCTGGGGCATGGTGATTACCCGGGGACCCTGCAAGAAAAGACAGAACATCGGCATCTACCGGCAGCAGGTGATTGCCCGCAACAAGGTGATCATGCGCTGGCTGCCCCATCGCGGCGGCGCCATCGATTTTCGGGAATGGCAAGAGGTGCACCCGGGTGAGCGCTTTCCGGTTGCCGTTGCGCTGGGCGCCGATCCCGCGACAACGCTGGCCGCTGTCACCCCCATCCCCGATACCCTGTCGGAATACCAGTTCGCCGGCCTGTTGCGCGGCGCCAAGACCGAGGTTACGCCCGGCCAGCTGCATGACCTCCAGGTACCGGCATCGGCGGAGTTTGTATTCGAGGGGTTCATTGAACCGGGCGAGGAGGCCGATGAGGGTCCGTTTGGCGATCACACCGGCTACTACAACAGCGTGGAAAAGTTCCCGGTGTTTACCATCGAACGCATCACACACCGGAATAACCCGATTTTCCCGAGCACCTACATGGGCCGCGCACCGTTCGATGAACCTTCCGTGATGTCCATGGCGCTCAACGAAGTCTTTATTCCGCTATTGCAAAAACAGTTCCCGGAAATTGTCGATTTCTACCTGCCGCCGGAGGCGTGTTCCTACCGGATCGCCGTGGTCAGTATTAAAAAGGCCTACCCGGGGCATGCCCGGCGTATCATGTTCGGGGTCTGGTCCTACCTGCGCCAGTTCGCCTATACCAAGTTTGTCATCATAACGGATGACGACATCAACGTGCGTGACTGGAGCGCGGTGATCTGGGCGATCAGCACCCGTATGGATCCCGTGCGTGACAGTGTACTGGTGGAAAACACTCCCATCGACTATCTCGATTTTGCCAGCCCCGTCTCCGGACTTGGTTCGAAAATCGGCTTTGATGCCACCAACAAGTGGCCGGCCGAGACCACCCGCCAGTGGGGCCGGCCAATCAGCATGTCGGACGAGGTAAGACACCGCGTCGACACCATGTGGGACGAACTGGGAATCACCTGAGTAATTAGCTGCGTAGCCCGGAGCAACAAAATGCCCGCAAGGAAATATGAACTGAATAACCCGTTCAACCTGGACAATGACACCGCCTACCAGGCGTGGCGGGAACGCAAGCTGGAGGGTTATCCCGGGCGGGTTGAAGACCTGATCGTCGAGGTCAATGATCCCTGTCACCTGACGAAGGCGGAGCATGAAGCCATCCATAGCCGTTGCCGCAAGACCAACATGGCGATCTATGCCGGCCCCACCGGCAACGACCCGGACAAGGCAATCCCCAGGTTACTGGGGGATCAGTTCGGGCTGAATAAGCTGGATTGCAATATGGGCGCCGACGGCGATGGCATCACGACCCTGCAGGTGGTCGACAGTGAATGGCGCGGCAGTTACATCCCCTACACCAACCGCCCCATTCACTGGCATACGGACGGGTATTACAACCGGCCGGAACAGCAGGTCCGGGGTCTGCTGCTGCATTGTGTAGCACCGGCGGTCAAGGGTGGTGAAAACGCCCTGCTGGACCATGAAATTGCCTATATACACCTGCGTGATGCAAACCCGGATTACATCCGTGCGTTGTCGATGGCCGAGGTAATGACCATCCCGCCCAATGTCGAGAACGGTATCGAGTTACGGCCAGCGCGCAGCGGCCCCGTGTTTTCCCTGCTGCCGGATGGCAACCTGCACATGCGCTATACCGCACGTACCCGCAGTATCGAATGGCACCCGGACCCGCATGTCCGGGAAGCTGCTGGAGCCCTGACTGCATTGCTTGTATCGGATTCCCGCTATATCTTTCGCGCCACACTGCAACCCGGCCAGGGACTGATCAGCAACAATGTGCTGCATGACCGGACCGGGTTTGATGAAGACGGGGAACACCGGCGGCAACTCTACCGGCTGCGTTATTATCAGCGGATGAACTGATCAGGAACCCTGCTCGACCATGTAATCCATGGCTGCGCGCAGCTCGTCGTCGCTGCAACCCATACAGCCACCTTTCGGCGGCATGGCGTTGAGGCCGTTCTTGACCGATGACAGCAGGGCATCATTACCCTTGGTGATGCGCGGCGCCCAGGCGGCTTTATCACCCAGTTTCGGTGCGCCCGCAACCTCGGCAGCGTGGCAGGCCTGGCAGGATGCCTGATAGATCTTCTGCCCGTCCATGGCGGCAGTCTGGGTGACAGCCGGCGTGTCGGAGGCCGGGGGTTCAGCGGCAGCTTGTGGCTCATCCGGCTCGGCGGCAGGTTCGGGTGCTTCAACGGGCGGCGGTGCTTCTGCCGGTGCAGC
>QIFB01000109.1 GCA_003230545.1 Gammaproteobacteria bacterium
GGCAATTACAACGAGCCTGGAATCGGCGAGGACCTGGCCGCGATACTGGAACATAACGATATCCCGGTTACGCTTGCGCGCAAGGAGCAATGCTGCGGCATGCCCAGGCTGGAACTGGGTGACCTGGAAGCGGTCCGGAAGGCGAAGGAAGCCAACATTCCCGCCCTGGTGGAGCTGGTCGATGCCGGCTGGGACATCATTGCGCCGGTGCCGTCCTGTGTACTGATGTTCAAGCAGGAATTGCCGCTGATGTTTCCCGATGATGCGGATGTCATCAAGGTCAGGGATGCCATCTATGACCCGTTTGAATACCTGATGCTGCGCCACAAGCATGAAAAGCTGAAAACAGACTTCAAGGAGTCGCCGGGGATCATCGCCTGGCATGTTGCCTGTCACCTGCGCGTACAGAATATCGGCATGAAGACCCGTGACGTGCTGCAGCTGATCCCCGGGACCACGGTCGAACCGATCGAGCGCTGTTCCGGCCATGACGGTACCTATGCGGTGAAGCGCGAATTCCACGAGGTCTCGATGAAGATCTGCCGGCCGGTGGCCAACCGCGTAGTCAGGGCAGAGGCCGATCATTACAGCAGCGACTGCCCGATGGCAGGACACCAGATCCAGAACGGACTGGGTAGCGACAAACCACCGGTGCACCCCCTGACCCTGCTGCGCATGGCATACGGGATTTAGCGATTGATAATGAATAAACTCACCCGCGACGATCTGTACACGCTCGAGAAATACGCCGGGATCCGGCCGGAATTCCGGGCGCGTGTCATCGCCCACAAGAAGAACCGTAATGTCCGCATCGGCCCTTCCGCCGCGCTGTACTTCGAAGACCGCATGACCATCCAGTACCAGGTCCAGGAAATGCTGCGCGTGGAGCGCATCTTTGAAGCCGCCGGTATCCATGAGGAACTGGAGGCCTATAACCCGCTGATCCCGGATGGGGCCAACTGGAAAGCGACGTTCATGATCGAGGAGCCTGATGTTGAAAAACGCCGGGAACTGCTCGCCGGCCTGATCGGTATTGAAGACCGGGTGTGGGTCAGGGTCACCGGGCATGACCCGGTCTATGCGATCGCGGACGAAGACCTGGAGCGGAATACGGAAGAGAAAACCTCCGCGGTGCATTTCCTGCGGTTCGAGCTGGCGCCCGGGATGGTCAGTGAACTCCGTGCCGGGGCGGTGCTTGGCCTGGGTATCGATCACCGGAACTACCGCTACCAGCTGGAACCGGTCACCGACAACGTGCGGGATGCCCTGCTCGCCGACCTGGACTGATCAGACTCGAAATAACGTTACCGGCACGTTACACTGCGCTCCCCATGAGACTGAGCCGCAACTGCCGGGACCATGTGCTGGCAGTGGTCCTTGTATGCCTGACTGCCGTCGCATTTGCCGATGAAGATACCGGCTGGTCCAACAACAACTATGTCCCTCCCAGGGAATGGAAAGAATCGACAGTGGATCTGCCGCGCTGGCCGGAACAGGATGATCTGCTTGAGGTTTCCATTGGTCGGGGAGGGGATCCGTTTCATTACTATATTGATCCGGAATCAGTCAGCATCAGTGATGACCGTGTCGTGCACTATGTGCTGGTGATTATTTCCTCTGCCGGTGCCTGGAATACCTCGTTTGAAGGCATCCTGTGCAGCAAGGCAGAATACCGGCGCTATGCCTACGGCTCTGGCCGGCAGTGGACCCCGCTTGCCGGCTCTGGATGGCAGCGCATCATCGATGACGGCATGTACAGTTATCGGGATACGCTGTACCAGGACTATCTGTGTGATCCGGGAGGCCCCAATCCTGATGTGTCCGGTATATTGAGACGGATTCGCTATCAAAGAGATTCCATTCTGGATGACTGACCGGGTCAAGCGGATGTCCTGCAAGAGCGGCCAGTGAGCGGCGGCTATGATGCGGCTGCCATCGAGATCCTCAGTGGTCTCGAACCGGTGCGCAAGCGCCCGGGGATGTATACGGACACCAGCCGTCCGAATCACATGGCCCAGGAGGTCATCGATAACAGCGTCGACGAGGCGATTGCCGGGCACGCCTCGCGCATCGATGTCACCCTGTTCAGGGACGGTTCACTGGAAGTGCGCGACAACGGCCGCGGAATGCCGGTCGACAGGCACCCGGAAGAGGGCATTCCCGGTGTCGAGGTCATCCTGACGCGCCTGCATGCCGGCGGCAAGTTTTCAGCGAAGAACTACATCTTCTCCGGTGGCCTGCATGGCGTCGGTGTGTCGGTGGTCAATGCGCTGTCGAAACACCTCGAGGTCTGGGTGCGGCGCGGCGGCAAGGAATACAACATGGCCTTTGCCGGCGGCGATACCGCATCAAGGCTCGAGGAAATCGGCACGGTCGGCAAGCAGAACACCGGCACCACGCTGCGTTTCTGGCCGGACCCGAAATATTTCGATTCGCCGAAAATATCACTGCCGCGGCTGAAACATGTACTGCGCGCCAAGGCCGTACTGTGTCCCGGTCTCGAGGTGCGACTGAAGGACGAGGCCGGCAAGGAGAAATTCGAATGGTGCTATGCCGACGGCCTGCTGGACTATCTCACCGGGGAGCTGGGTGACCTGGTCCGGCTGCCGGAGGAACCGTTTACCGGCAACCTGGAAGGCAATGCCGAGGCTGCCGAGTGGGCGCTCGTGTGGTTGCCGGAAGGCGGTGACCCGGTCACCGAGAGTTACGTCAACCTGATACCGACCGCACAGGGCGGGACACATGTCAACGGCCTGCGCATGGGGCTGACCGAGGCAGTCCGCGAGTTCTGCGAGTTTCGTAACCTGTTGCCACGCGGTGTGAAGATCGCGCCCGAGGATGTCTGGGAGCGGGTAAGTTACATCCTGTCTGTGAAGCTGCAGGACCCGCAGTTCAGCGGGCAGACCAAGGAGCGCCTGTCTTCGCGCGAATGTGCCGCCTTTGTCTCTGGTGTGGTCAAGGACGCCTTTGGTCTGTGGCTGAACCAGCACCCGGAGGCCGGTGAGAAGATTGCCTGGCTGGCGATCGAGAATGCACAGCAGCGTCAGCGTGCCGGTAAAAAGGTGGCGCGCAAAAGGGTCACCAGCGGGCCGGCCTTGCCGGGCAAACTGGCGGACTGTTCCTCGTCGGATACGGCCCGCTCCGAACTGTTCCTGGTCGAGGGCGATTCCGCCGGTGGTTCCGCCAAGCAGGCGCGCAACCGCGAGTTCCAGGCGATCATGCCGCTGCGCGGCAAGATCCTGAATACCTGGGAAGTGGATTCGGCCGATGTGCTGGCTTCCCAGGAGGTACACGATATCTCGGTGGCCATTGGCGTAGAGCCGGGGTCCAGGGACGTAAACAAGCTGCGTTACGGCAAGATCTGCATTCTCGCCGACGCCGACTCGGACGGTGCGCACATCGCCACCCTGCTGTGTGCGCTGTTCCTGCGGCATTTCCATGCACTGGTCGCGGCCGGCAACGTGTTTGTCGCCATGCCGCCGCTGTACCGCATCGATGCCGGCAAGGAAGTGTTCTATGCGCT
>QIFB01000054.1 GCA_003230545.1 Gammaproteobacteria bacterium
TCGTTTGTCAGCGCTTTCATCAAGGCTGTGTTGTGGACGCCGCCACCACAAACCAGCAGGCGGCGGGTGTCCGGTGCATAGTGATGAATGGCATCCGCAATGCTGCTGCCAGTCAGTGCACACAGGGTTGCCTGAATATTCCGGGGCTTGTCGTCCTCGCCAGCCAGGTAGCGCTGCAGCCACTCCATGTTGAAGTATTCCCGGCCGCTGCTCTTGGGGGGTGGCTGGTTGAAGTACGGGTCCTGTCGCAGCCGGTCGAGCAGCGGTTCGTCGATAGTGCCGCCCGCGGCCCAGTCTCCATTCATGTCCAGTGCAGTATCGAGGTGTATCAGTGCCCACTGGTCCATCAGCGTATTGCCAGGACCGGTGTCGAACCCGGTAACTGGTTGCCCGGGTTCGCCGGGCAGGATGGTGATATTGGCAATGCCGCCGATGTTGACCACGGCCCGGTGTTCTTCACTGCTGGAAAAAATCGCCTGGTGATAAGCGGGTACCAGCGGTGCACCCTGGCCGCCGGCTTCAATGTCGGCGCGGCGGAAGTCTGCCACGACATCAATCCCGGTCTGTGCAGCGATGACGTTTGCATTGCCGATCTGCAGGGAATAGGGCTGCGGCGCGTCGGGCGCGTGATGGATTGTCTGCCCGTGACTGCCAATTGCAATGACCTGGTCAGCACGGGTTCCGGCCAGTTGCAGCAGGCAATTGGTCGCGTCGGCAAATGCCGTTCCAACACTCGTGTCCAGTTCCGACAGGTCCGCAGCAAGTGGCTCACACAAGCCGAGGGCGGTGACGAGCCGTTTCTTGAGTTCGTCCGGGTAGGGCAGGTTATGGGTGGCGATGATGGCTGGCTGATTGCCGGAAAAATCAACCAGTGCCGCATCGATGGCATCCATACTGGTGCCGGATATCAGGCCGATATAGAGTTCTGCCATTGAGGTTGTATTTCAGTAGATAGATGCGTAGCCCGGATGGAGTGAAATGTAATCCGGGAATAATATATTTCTTCCCGGGTTACGGCCTGTTGGCCTTCATTCGGGCTACCAGTTTTTGCCGGGCTGTTGCAGGCAGCCGGTTATTCGCTGCTGGCAACCTGTACGTTGCGAATCGTGTCGAGCCTGGCAATCAGTGCAGCGGACTTTTTACGGAAGTCATCACGGTATTTCTTGTCCAGTGGCGGCGAACCGGGCAGCTTGACGCGCAGCGGATCCCGATGTGTGCCGTTTATCCGGAACTCGTAGTGCAGGTGGGGCCCGGTAGCGAGGCCGGAACTGCCGACATAGCCGATGATCTGCCCCTGTCTGACCCGGCTGCCCTTGCGCAGTCCCCCCTTGTAGCGGGACATGTGTGCATACAGCGTACTGTATTTGTTCGCATGCTGGATGATGATGGTTTTCCCGTAGCCGCCCTTGGTGCTGCGGTGGATGATTTTTCCCTTGCCGGTGGCACGGATCGGGGTGCCGCTGGATGCAGCATAATCCACACCCTTGTGGGCCCGAATCCTGTTGAGGATGGGATGCTTGCGACCCAGGCTGAACTTTGAGCTGATGCGCCGGTAGTCGACCGGGGTACGCAGGAAGGTCTTGCGCATGCTCGTGCCGTCCAGCGAGTAGTTATCGGTTTTCCCGCCCAGGTCTGTGTAGCGTACGGCCTGGAACGCCTTGCCGCTGTTAATGAATTCTGCAGCAAGGATATTACCGTTGCCGATTTTCTCGCCCTCGTGAAAACGTTCTTCATAGAGGATGGTGAATTGGTCGCCTTCGCGAATATCGAGTGCAAAATCGATGTCCCAGCCGAAGATGTCAGCAAGCTCCATGGTCAGGCCGTCGGGCAGGCCTGCCTGTTGCGCAGCAATATACAGCGAGCTGTTTATTGTGCCGCTGGCATTGGCGATACGGATTTCAGGTGTTACATGAGCTGTACTGACTTCAAATACTTCACCATTGCGTGACACAGTCAGGCTGGTGAGTTTGTCGATCTGGTATTCAAGCCTCAGAAGTCCCTCGTGTTGGTCCGTCAGGAACCTGAGGTTCTGCCCGGGATAAATTTTTTCGAGATTTTTCGCAGCTCCACCCTGTGAAACGATGGTATGTAACTGCTGCGGCGGGAGACCGAGCTTTGCAAATAGGTAAGCGATACTGTTCCCGGATTTGACCGTGACATCATGCCATGCTCCCCGGTCTTCTGTTACTGCCAGGGCCGTGGTTTCCTGTTCGGCAACGCCGGGTTCAGCTTCGGTGCCTGCATCCGTTACGGTGGCTGGTCCCGGATCGGTGGCGTGCTCGACAGTGGTGGATTGCTTTATTTCAAGCGGGAGTTGCCGGGTCGCTTCAGCCGGCTGTGGATCGATGCCAAGTATCAGAATGGTGAAGACTGCCAACAGGCTGATCAGCAGCCAGTAACCCGGCCGCATCAATACGTGGCGGGATGCATTTGCTACCATGCCCTGCCTGTAGTCACGCTTACTGGAGAGTTGCTGTTTCACGTGCTGGCCTGCGGATCCGGAATTGAACTAAAGTAACGACTGAACGGCGCCTGGTCAACTGTTTCTTTGTATTTATGTCAGTAATAATAAGGCCTTGCATGCCTGTACAGGTCGCTTGCATGCAATAGAATCGGCCTTCTCTATGGTAATCTTTAATGTATTAAACGCCTTGGGAGCTGTTTGCAAATGGCATCAAACGATGATCTTTTAACGATAAAACGCGGCGCGGATGAGATTCTCGTAGAGGCCGAGCTGATCGAGCGTCTCGGGTCAGGCAGGCCGTTGCGCATCAAGGCGGGTTTTGATCCGACCGCGCCTGATCTGCATCTCGGGCACACGGTCCTGATTAACAAGCTGCGGCAGTTCCAGGAGCTTGGTCACGAGGTATTGTTCCTGATTGGCGATTTCACCGGCATGATCGGTGATCCGACCGGAAAAAACGTCACGCGCAAGCCCCTGACACGCGAAGACGTGCTTGAGAATGCGGCGACCTACGAGCACCAGATTTTCAAGATACTGGACCCGGAAAAAACCACGGTCATGTTCAACTCCCAGTGGATGGGGGAAATGAGTGCGGCAGACCTGATCCACGTTGCGGCAAAGCATACCGTGGCGCGTATGCTGGAGCGGGACGATTTTAACAAGCGCTATACGAGTAACCAGCCGATTGCCATTCACGAATTCCTGTACCCACTCATACAGGGTTATGACTCGGTTGCCATGAAGGCCGATGTCGAGCTGGGCGGTACTGACCAGAAGTTCAACCTGCTGGTCGGGCGTGAGCTGCAGAAGCATTACGGGCAGAAACCCCAGGTCATCCTGACCATGCCGATACTCGAAGGCCTGGACGGTGTGCAGAAAATGTCCAAGTCGCTGAACAACTATATCGGTATCAACGAACCGCCGGACGAGATGTTTGGCAAGCTGATGTCGGTTTCCGATGACCTGATGTGGCGTTATTTCGAACTGCTTAGTTTCCGGCCGC
>QIFB01000063.1 GCA_003230545.1 Gammaproteobacteria bacterium
TCATACACGCACGATTTCGAGATCATTTTCAGGTAGCGCTCCAGCATACCGCATACCCTATCAGCTCAATGTCATCTTGCCCAGATATGGCGTCGCTATCATGACAAGCATCTCCCTCACGGGTATGATTTTGCACAGTGATTGTCCATGGAGCCCGAAAATGACACAGGATGAAATGAAAAAGATGGTGGCCGAGGCCGCACTGGAACACGTTGAAACCGGCACTGTCATCGGCATCGGTACCGGCTCGACCGCCAACCACTTTATTGATGGCCTGGCCGCAATAAAACACCGGATTGACGGGGCCGTTGCCAGTTCGAAAGCCAGTGCCGAACGCCTGGCCGCGCATGGCATCCCGGTGCTGGAGCTGAACACGGTTGACGGGCTTTCGATCTATGTCGATGGCGCCGACGAATCCAACCATCACCTGCACCTCATCAAGGGCGGCGGCGGTGCGCTGACCCGGGAGAAGATTGTCGCGGCCGCCAGCCGCAAGTTTGTCTGCATTGCCGATGAGAGCAAACTGGTTGACGTGCTCGGATCATTCCCTCTGCCAATCGAGGTCATCCCGATGGCACGCAGTTATGTGGCCCGGGAACTGGTCAAGCGCGGTGGACAGCCGGTCTGGCGCGAGGGATTCACGACCGATAACGGCAACATTATTCTCGATGTCCATCACCTGAAGATCATGGAACCCGTGAAGCTGGAGCAGGAACTCAACGATCTCCCGGGTATCGTGACGGTCGGCATTTTTGCGAAACGGCCTGCCGATGTGTTGATGCTGGGCACACCGGAGGGGGTAAAGACCCTGACGTAGCAACCAGGTGACTTCCCCTGAGCGAGCGGGCTGCACAGTCCGAGCGAGGTCACTCGAGGCCCAGTAGATGGGCTGCTCAAGACCCGCTGTGAATACATCCCTGTACGCTCGATGGCCGCATCCCTGCGGCCAACGGTCTTGATCAGCCCATCTACTGGGCCCCAAGTGACCGGGCAGGCTCTTGCGTCCGGCAATCCGGTGTTTCTTCACTCTCCTTGTCAGGGGCATCGGCTTCAGGGATGAAGCCGTTGAGCGTACAGGGAAGTACTTGCAGCGGCCCCTGACAAGGGGAGTGAAGGAACGGCGGATTCATGCTCGTAAGGTGAAGCCCGTTCGCTCGGCGAAGAACCGTAATCAGTACGAACGTTACTGTGTCTCCAGGTTCCAGATCCGCACGCTGGCATCATCGCTGGTGGTCGCCAGGTAGCGATCATCCGGCGACATGGAGATCGCGGCCCCGCATAACTCGTGTTGCTGGAAGCGGCGCGTCACCGCCGCCGTTTCGGGATCGAGAAAATACACGGAGCTGTCGGTCTGGCGGCTGATGGTTGCCAGCTCGTCCCCGGATGCAGAGAACTGGATCGAGCGGATGATCCCGAAATGGTCGGTAGGCAGGACGGTGAGCGTACGATCGCCGAGGTCCCAGCGCAACAGGCGGAACCAGGTCCCGCCGAACAGCTGGTCGCCATCCGGTGAAAACGCCAGTGTCCAGGCATCGGCTGGCGGCGCCGGTAACCCGATCGTCTCCCCGCTTTCGGTCCAGACGTAAACACTGCCGTCCGATCCGCTGGAGGCGTAACGCGGCTGGCGACGGTCGATGGCAACCGCCTTGACCCGGCCACGATGCAGCCGGCGTTCATCCAGCAAGGTGAAATCGGAGAGTCGCCACAGTCGCACACGGCCGTCGCTGTGACCGGTCAATACCCGGTCAAGCTGCGGGCTTGCCTCCATGTGTATCACCGGTGCCGGTGTGACCACACGCCTGGCGGCCTTGCCGCCCAGCGACCATGCCACCAGTTCACCGTCATAGCCGGCCGAAATCACCGTCCCGTCATCATTGCTGAATGCCAGGCCGTTGACCGAGCCCCGGTGGGCCTGCCAGCGCTGCCCCGCTGACCCGTCCGGCAGCTGCCAGAGCTGAATGGCCCCTTCCCAGCCACCCGAGGCCAGCAGCTTGCCGGATTGGCTGAACCTCACCACACTGCCACCACTGTGCACGCCTGCATGGATCACCGCGGGTTGCTCGACAGGTGGCCGCGCAGCACAGGCAGTCAGCAAGCAGATGGCCAGCAGCGGCAGCAACCGGCAGCACGATTCGGGGCTAGTCCGCATCGTTCGTATTGACAGGAATTTCAGGAATTGCAGCATGCATGTCACGGTCCTGGCAAAACAAAACGGGGCCGACAGGCCCCGTTTTTTCAGAATAGTACGGGCTTGGTCAGAAAATATGTTTCATACCGAAGTTGAACTGCTCATCTTCACCGCCCTTGTCACCCACATCTTTGCAGACATTGGTGTCCTGGTTATCACAGTCAATGCTGTTGGCGCCTGCATACAGCTTGGTGCGCTTGCTCATGCTGTACGTTCCGGCCAGTGTCCAGGTTGAGTAGTTACTGAGCAGATCACCGCCATCGGCGCGTCCATAGCTGGCGAACACCATGCTGTTACCCAGCGTGAAACTGCCGCCGAGGAACCAGGTATCCGCCCCGTTGCCGTCGGTACCCGGGGTCTTGCTGGTGATCAGGCCTTCATCAAATTCATATTGTCCCATCAGGGCGAGGTTGTTGAAGGTCCACTTGCCGCCAACCTTGTAGGCCTCGTCATCGTCGCCCGTATCCGTTGTCAGATAGTCCGCGAACAGCAGGATGCCGGCATTCTCGTAACTGAGGGCGACGCCATACGGGTTGTCATCCTCGTCGGTATCCGCGCTGTCGAGTGTATAGGTGGCACCCAGCTTCAGGCCGTTCCAGCTCGGGGAGTCATAACGCGCCGTGTTGTCGGCACGGCCCTGCCCCTCTTCACCGGCACCGGTGTGCATATTGGACTGCAGGCCACGATCGCGCGCCTGCAGGGCGGTACGATAGATCGGGTCAACTTTTGCACCGTGCGATTTGTACACGGTGGAAATGGTGCCAACGCGCAGCTGGCCGAAGTTGCCGGCCATGCCCAGCCACTGGTCACGATCGATCATGGAACCACTGAATCCACCGCCGTTACGATTGAACATGTCAAACTGGAAGTCGAGTTTGAAAATGGCCTTCAGGCCGTTACCCAGGTCCTCGCTGCCCTTGAAGCCGATGGAACAGGTGGTACACACGAAGTGGGCGTCGTCACCAACGCCATTGTCACCCTGGGTACCGTCATCCCGGTCGAAATACTCGAGACTGGCATCGAGATGGCCAAAGACCGCGACATCGGCCTGTGCCGCCATCGAGATCCCCCCGGCCAGGATCATGCCAAGCAGTACCGGTGTCTTGTTACTATTCATGCGGCTACCCGTAAGTACCGTTGCTCAGAAGTAACGGTTTTAGATTTATAATTCCTCTTCCCAGTGAGTAGGTTACACATTCATCGGCCTATGTGCAACATTAATATACAAAAATGTTGCGTAAATGCAACATCTTGCCA
>QIFB01000096.1 GCA_003230545.1 Gammaproteobacteria bacterium
ACAAAATCGTCTATTCCACGATCTGGTAGAAGGTCTCGCCTTCCTTGACCATGCCAAGGTCCTCGCGCGCATGCTCCTCGATCGCATCGAGACCCTGCTTGAGGTCCAGCACTTCCGCATTGAGCGCGGCGTTACGTTCCTGCAGGCGTTCATTTTCCTGCTTCAGGGCCTTCACTTCCTGGTGCAATTTCCAGAGGTCCCTCAGGCCGCCGTCGCCGATCCAGAGCTGATACTGCAGGATCACCAGCAGCACAAACAGAAACGCAATCAGCTTTTTCACGGGGGGTGCAGCTGGGGGCCCGCGATTTGATCAACCAACGGCCAGTTGCTTGAAGGCGGCAGCCCCGGCATAGCCCGCGGCATCCCCGAGTTCGGACTCGATGCGCATCAGCTGGTTGTACTTGGCAACCCGGTCCGAGCGTGACAGCGAGCCGGTCTTGATCTGGGTGGCCGGGGTCGCCACGGCAATATCGGCAATGGTGACATCCTCGGTCTCGCCGGAGCGATGTGAGACCACCGAGCTGTAACCGGCCGCCGTGGCCATGCGGATGGCCGCCAGCGTCTCTGTCAGTGTGCCGATCTGGTTCGGCTTGATAAGAATGGAATTGGCAATGTGCCTGTCGATGCCTTCCTGCAGGATGCGGGTATTGGTGACAAACAGGTCATCACCGACCAGCTGCACGCGGTCACCGAGCTTGTCGGTCAGGATCTTCCAGCCGTCCCAGTCACCTTCATCCAGACCGTCCTCGATGGACAGGATCGGGTACTGATCGACCCACGCGGCGAGGTAGTCGACAAAGCCGGCGGCATCAAAGTCCCGACCCTCGGATGCCAGCACGTAGCGGCCATCCCGGTAGAACTCGGAACTCGCGGCATCCAGCGCCAGGTAGATATCCTGCCCGGCCCTGAAGCCGGCCGCGTCAATCGCTTCCAGGATGACCTCGATGGCGGCTTCATTGGAGGGCAGGTCGGGGGCAAAACCGCCCTCGTCACCCACGGCCGTATTCAGGCCACGTCCGTTGAGTACCGATTTCAGTGCATGAAATATCTCGGCGCCAAAACGCACAGCCTCGTGCAGGCTGCCCGCGCCCACCGGCATGATCATGAATTCCTGCAGATCGACACTGTTATTGGCATGTACCCCGCCGTTGATAATGTTCATCATCGGTACCGGCATTTGCATGGGACCGTCACCGCCGAGCAGGCGGTACAGGCCACAGCCTTCCTCACGGGCAACGGCATGCGCGACAGCGAGCGAGACCGCCAGCGTGGCATTGGCACCGAGCCGAGCCTTGTTGTCGGTCCCGTCCAGCTCGATGAGTGCCTGGTCGACGGCCGCCTGGTCGCGCGCCTCCATGCCGGTAACCGCCGTGCGGATCTCGCCGTTGATGTGGCCGACGGCCTTTTGCGTGCCCTTGCCGCCGTAACGCTGCGGGTCGCCATCGCGCAGCTCGACCGCTTCCCGGGTACCGGTCGATGCCCCGGATGGCGCAGCCGCCCGGCCAGTGGCACCCGATTCCAGGGTAACCTCCGCCTCGACCGTCGGGTTACCGCGCGAATCCACGATCTCGCGCCCGACTACATCAGATATACCTGACATTTTCTCTCCAGTATCCAGATAGTTGGGGTTAACTCTTCGAAAACTTCAGAAGTCCGGCGGAGCCGGACGGCTGGCTTACATCAGATCGCTTTCCGGGAACGGCTGTGCCTTCACGGTGGCGTCGAGCTGCTTCATGATGCCGAGCAACTCGCGCATGCGCTGCAACGGCCAGGCGTTCGGGCCATCACTCAGCGCCTTGGCAGGATCCGGGTGGGTTTCCATGAACACCCCGGACACACCGACTGCCAGGGCCGCGCGTGCCAGCACCGGGACGAACTCGCGCTGGCCGCCGGAACTCGCGCCCTGCCCGCCGGGCAGCTGCACGGAATGGGTGGCATCAAACACCACCGGCACACCGCAGTCGCGCATCACGGCGAGTGAGCGCATGTCGGAGACCAGGTTGTTGTAGCCGAACGAGGCGCCGCGCTCGCACACCATGATCTGCCGGTTGCCGCCAGCCAGCGCCTTGTCGGAAACGTTTTTCATGTCCCATGGCGACAGGAACTGGCCCTTCTTGATATTGACCGGTTTGCCCAGGGCCGCCACTTTCTGGATGAAGTTGGTCTGGCGACACAGGAACGCCGGCGTCTGCAGAACATCGACCACCGCGGCTACCTCGTCGAGCGGAGTGTCCTCGTGCACATCGGTCAACACCGGCACACCGATCTCGTCCTTGACCTTCTGCAGGATCCGCAGGCCCTCTTCCACGCCCGGCCCGCGAAAGCTCTTGTGCGAGGAGCGATTGGCCTTGTCGAAGGAGGACTTGTAAATGAACGGAATATCCAGCGCGGCAGTAATCTCTTTCAGCTGTCCGGCCGTATCCATGGACAGTGCCTCGCTCTCGATGACGCAGGGCCCTGCAATCAGAAAGAAAGGCCGGTCCAGACCGACCTCGTATCCACACAATTCCATTAGCTGCTAACTCCCGGGAATCTGCTGGTTGGATTCTGGATGATACGCGGACTCAGGCGTCCGCGTTTGCCGCAACCGCGGCCGTCGTTTCAAGTCCACCCTGGTGATAGGCGCGTGCGGCCTGGATATAACCGGTAAACAGGGGATGACCATCTCGCGGTGTCGAGGTGAACTCCGGATGAAACTGGCAACCGAGGAACCACGGGTGGTCCGGAATCTCGACCACCTCGACCAGTTTGCCGTCCCGGGACATGCCCGACAGCAGCAGGCCCTTGTCCGCCAGAGCCTCGCGGTAGTTGTTGTTGAATTCATAGCGGTGGCGGTGGCGCTCGACGATGCGGTCCCTGGCATACAGTTCGCGGGCCAGGCTGCCGGTCGCCAGCTCGCATGTCTGGCCCCCGAGGCGCATGGTGCCGCCGAGGTCCGACGCCTCCGAGCGCTGCTCGGTGCCGCCGTCCGTACGGCTCCACTCGGTGATGAGGGCAATCACGGGATGCCTGGTCTGCGACTCGAATTCCGTCGAGTGCGCGCCGTCCAGTCCGGCCACGTGGCGTGCATATTCGATCACGGCCACCTGCATGCCGAGACAGATGCCCAGGTAGGGGATGTGGTGCTCGCGGGCAAACTGCACGGCAGCGATCTTGCCTTCCACACCGCGTTCGCCGAATCCGCCCGGCACCAGGATACCATCGGCGCCCTCGAGACTCCCGGTACCGTCCGTCTCGAGGTTCTCGGAATCCACGTAGCGGATGTTCACGTTGGTGCGCGTGTGGATGCCCGCGTGGATCAGGGCCTCGGACAGTGACTTGTAGGACTCGGTCAGGTCGACGTACTTGCCGACCATGACAACGGTCACTTCGCCCGCGCGTGATTCATGGTTCCGGTTGACCTGTTCCCACTCGGACAGGTC
>QIFB01000061.1 GCA_003230545.1 Gammaproteobacteria bacterium
TTGAGGAATTTAGCGTGCTGCCGCGCCTCTACCGTGATGCCATTGTGCTGGAAAGCTGGGAGGGTACGCATAATACACTGTGTGCCCAGGTATTGCGTGATTTCGCCACGCGTAATCTGCATCATCCCTGGCTGGCCGATTTGAGTGATGTGCTCTCGTCAATCACACATTCGTCACTGCAGGCGCATCATTCTCGCGCGGCCCTGTTGCTGAACGACATGGCGGCACGTATCGAGCGACTGTTGTCGAGCGAGGCCGATTACGCCAGCCTGCATATTCGCAGCGTTGTTGATCACATGTGCGTGCTCAACAATTACCTGAGTCTACTGTTCGAGCTAGACTGGGAACTCGGCCAGAACATCGAGTCACAAAAGGGTTTGCTTGTTGATTTGTATTATTGCCTGTTCGTCGACCAGGCCGACCCGATGGACAGCCCTGCGCTGCCTGGTTTGATTCAGGGAATTTGTATGGAATCTGCCCGGTGAACTCCTCGCCATCCTGTCCACCTGCAGCCGGTCAGCGGTTACATCAGGCCGTCGAAATATATGCTAGCTGCTTTGGCGATTGATTGTTATTTCGCTGCCATACGCATGGCGCCATCCAAACGGATGACCTCGCCATTCAACATCTCGTTTTCAATAATATGCCGTACCAGCGCGGCGTATTCATCCGGGCGGCCCAGACGTGAGGGGAAAGGCATTTGTTTGCCCAGGGATTCGCGCACTTCATCGGATAGACCGGCCAGCATGGGTGTATCGAAAACCCCCGGGGCTATGGTCATGACACGGATTCCAGCACGCGCCAGTTCGCGCGCGATGGGCAAGGTCATACTGACAATACCACCCTTGGAGGCGGCGTAGGATGCCTGACCGAGCTGGCCCTCAAAGGCCGCGATCGAAGCGGTGTTGATAATCACGCCCCGTTCGCCGCTGGGCTGGGCCTCGCCCCTGGCTATGGCGTTTGCCGCCAACCGGATGACATTAAAGGTGCCGGTCAGATTCACCCGGATCACCTTTTCGAAGGTGGCCAGGCAATGGGGTCCCTCGTCGCCGATGATTTTTTCCGGGATACCGATACCGGCACAACTAACGGCGCCGTGCAGGCCACCAAATGTTTCGAGCGCCAGAGTAACGGCATTCTGTACGTTGTCCTCGTCCGTCACATCGGTTTTGACGAAGCGTACGTGCTCACCTAACTCGTCAGCGATGGCCTTGCCGACATCGGTGTTACGGTCGGCGATTACTACCCTGGCCCCATGCTGAATCAGCATGCGAGTGGTGGCTGCTCCCAGGCCTGACGCGCCACCGCTGATCAGAAACGTTTTTTCTGCAATGTCCATCGTCGCTTACCTTCCTGTTTGGGTTTTAAGTGTGTGTTCCAGCTAAATCCGCTCGATGATAGTCGCGGTCGCCATGCCGTGACCGATACACATCAGTTGCAAACCGAACTGCCCATCCGTAGCCGTAAGGCCGGTGAGCATTTTGGCCATCAGGCCGGCACCCGTGGCACCAAGCGGATGACCGTGGGCGACGGCCCCACCCCAGGGATTCACCTTGTCCATATCTGGTCCCAGTTCCTGTGCCCACGCCAGTACCACGCAAGCAAAGGCCTCGTTGATCTCGATCCAGTCCAGGTCGGTCAATGCCAGTTGCGCCCGGGCCAACGCCATTTTGGTGGCCGGCACCACCCCCATGAGTTGTAAGGTTGGATCATCACCGACGACGACCCGGGCGCGGAAACGCGCCAGCGCTCGAAACCCGTCCGCCAGCGCAATCTCACGCCGAGCCACCAGACAGGCCGCGGCGCCATCGGCAATCTGGCTGGCGTTGCCCGCGGTGATGACGCCGTTACCCGAAGGGCGGAAGACGGTGGGCAGTTGCGCCATCTTGTCCAGGTCGAGGTGATCGCGCACACCCTGATCACGGGTTATGCTGATTAGGTTGCCCGCCTCGTCGCTGCCGGGCATCGGAACGATCTCGTTGTGGCGACCCGCGGCGATGGCAACGCTCGCGCGACGATGGCTTTCCGCCGCGAACTGATCCAGTTGCAACCGGGTGAGCGACCATTGCTCGGCAATACGTTCCGCGCTTTCACCCTGGTGGATCAACTCGTAGCGTTCAAGGAGTTCTGGATTCAGGGTTTCAAATCCGCCACCCAGATCACTGAACATGGGCACACGCGTCATATTCTCCACACCGGCACCGATCGCATAATCAACGTCACCGGCGGCCACGGCCTGGGCTGCGAAGTGGATTGCCTGTTGGCCGGATCCGCACATGCGGTTGAGACTCACACCGGGCACAGTAACGGGAAAACCGGCGAGCAAAACCGATTGGCGAGCGATGTTTGCCCCTTGTTCCCCGATCTGAGTGACATTTCCGGTGATGACGTCTTCGATCTTGCCGGTGTCGATACCCACCCGCGTTGTCAGTGCCTGCAGGGTGTGAGCCAACAGACTATCGGGACGGGTCGTGGCATAAACGCCACCGCGTTTTCCGAAGGGCGTCCGAACCGCGCCCAGGATGACTGCTTCGTTCATTGATGTTCTCTTTGTCATTCGTTAACCAGTTAGAGTACCAAACTGGCTGATGGTTTAATCGGCGGCTCCTTCACGGCTACGATGGGTAGATCGTGATCTTCGCCCCAACGCTCCCAATCCAATGCGGTACGAGTCAGGAAGCACTGCGCCAGATCCTTTTGCACCAATTTCGTTTGCTCCGGCTGGTTTAATCTTAGCGCCTGTTGCAAGCGCTGCCAGAAGTGGGGTTCCAGAGCCGCCAATGCAACCCAGCCCTGCCGGGTCTGATAGAGATTGTATTCGGGCAGGCCACCGCCGAGCATTCCGCCGGCTGTGGTCAAACCGTAGTTCAGCGGTTCGGCAAAGGCGGCGGCAGCTTCCGCCAGGGCGACCTGGAGATAGCCGCCTGTGCCATCACGTTCACGGGCAAGCAGCAATGCGAGTGCGGTGCCCACGGCCTGCTCGGCGCCAGCCAGGTCCGCGACCAGGATGCGGGGCAGTGCCGGCGGGTTGAGCAACCCCAAGTGTGCCTGATAGGTCAGATCGTGACCCGGTAACTCGGCCTGTTTTCCGGGGAAGCCGACGATTGCCACCTGTGATAACCGGGGGTAGCGCTGGTGCAATGTGGGCCAGTCAAGGTCAAGCTGCGCCAGTGCCCTGGGGCGGCTGGCCGTCAGCAACAAATCACACGGTTTAAGCAATTGCTCAAGTCGGGTGCGGTCGTCAGAAGAGTTGAGATCGAGCCGGACGATCTCTTGATGCCGGGTCAAGGCCTGGTACCAGGCAGGGCAGGCCGTCGCTAATGGATCGCCCGATGGTGGTTCGATTTTAATGACACTGGCTCCCAGCCGGGTCAGCCGGGCTGTCGCTAGAACGTTCAGTGCCAACGTCAGTACGCGGAAGTTGCGTAGTGGTTTCACCGCATCGTCATCCATTGTGCTCATTAATAAAGTGCTATATTGATCTCGTTAGCTAATCCCTGCACGCTAAACCGCGTCTTGATCCTCCAGTGGACGTATACACCACTGCCCTTCGATCCAGTTTAATAGACTACGCTTCGCGCGCGGCTCAATAATGCGCCAGTAGCTGGCGCTAATCAAACGGGTGGCCGCGGGTTCATGGAACCCATGGGGTCCACTCCTGTGAGATTCGATGCGGCCATATGCATTAAGCTTCTTAACCTTCGCTCCCGTGGCGTTTATTCGCCTGCAGCTCTAAGATGGCTCCGACGCTGGAACAGGTAGATACAAGATACGGTACCAGCACGGTCAGCCCCATTTTGATGAGACTGACGTCCGTTATTTCTCCTTGGAAAATATGATCCACGTGATTGATGAGGATCAGGATGATCCCCACGAAAAAAGCGTACTTGGTTGCCCTCCAGACTATGCTCGGCTCGTAAGCATATCGCAACCAGATCTTCAAAATGCCCCTCCTGTCGTTCTGCATGATCGTTTGTATCCTCTGTGCTTGCGGGTCACAACTTACACTTTCTTGCTCCATTTAATCCAGCTCAGATCCATGGGAAATACCTGCGGACTGAGCATAGTCGAGTAACCGTGCAGGATAATCACTTCGGAAGTTGCGTCGTGGTATTACCGCGTCGTTATCCATCGTGCCCATTACTATTGTAAACGAAATGTTAACTGGCGAGGTCATCCATTTGGATGGCGACATGTGCATGGCAGCGAAATAAAAATCAATCGCCAAACCCGCTCATATATTTCGACGACCTGACGTAAACGCTGACCAGCTGCAGCTGGACTGGATGGCGATGGGCTCACAATAAATTTTCCTTAGCGTTTCGCTGCCTGATTTTTCCTTCTCCACAGACCAGGTGGCTGCATCGCATCTGCCAGGAGTGGACCCCATGGGTCCCATGAACCCGCGGCCGCCCGTTTGATTAGCGCCAGCTACTGGCGCATTATTGAGTCACGCGCGAAACGTAGTCTATTAAACTGGATCGAAGGGCCGTGGTGTACGCCCCCTGGAGGATCAAGACGTGATTGGCGTGCAGGGATTAGCTAACGAGATCAATATAGCACAATATTTATGAGCACATTCGATAAGGAAAATTTACAGTGAACCCGTCGCCATCCAGTACAGCTGCAGCTGGTCAACGTTTACGTCAGGCCGTCGATGAAGAACGGCCGCTGCAGATGGTTGGTGTACCCAATGCGTATTGCGCGTTGCTGGCACAACGGGCCGGGTTCCGGGCGATATATCTGTCCGGCGCAGGCGTGGCTAATATCGCGTATGGCCGCCCTGATCTAGGCCTGACATCGCGCGCCGAAGTCGTTGAAGAGGCGCGTCGTATCACGGCAGTTACCTCACTGCCACTGCTGGTCGATGTAGACACCGGGTGGGGGGATGAGATAGCGGATTGTGTGCAGGAGCTGGAGCAGGCAGGTGCCGCCGGACTGCAACTCGAAGATCAGGTGGACGAGAAACGCTGTGGTCATCGGTCTGGTAAGGTGCTGGTGTCAATAGTGGAAATGCAGGCCCGTCTGGCTGCTGTCCTGGCGGCGCGGCAGAATAACAGTTTTGTCATTATGGCGCGCACCGATGCCGGTGCTGTCGAGGGACTGGCGGCTGCCATCGACCGCAGTCTGGCCTATGTCGAAACCGGCGCCGACATGATCTTCGCGGAAGCGCTCACTTCGCTTGATGAATATCGCCAGTTCACCGCGGCCGTGCGGGTGCCGGTGCTGGCCAACCTGACCGAGTTCGGGCAAACGCCGTTATTTGACCGTGAACAAATGGCGCTGAACGGCGTCAGTATATTGCTCTACCCATTGAGCGCATTCCGGGTCATGAGTAAAGCAGTAGCAGCGCTGTATGCCGCGATACGTACAGATGGCACTCAATCCGCCTGTCTGGATCGCATGCAGACCCGTGAGGAATTGTATGAGCTGCTCGATTACCACACGGCAGAGCTGGCGCAGGATGCGCAACATAATAAGGATCGGCACAACGACGACTGACGGCTAACCCATATTTTCAGGAGCCAAACTATGAGCCAAAACACGACCGCGACAAGGAAACAGCACAGTGGAGGTCTGGCAGATATCATTGCAGGAGATTCAGC
>QIFB01000110.1 GCA_003230545.1 Gammaproteobacteria bacterium
GTATTTTGTTTATATTTTCAGCGTCGCTGGCGTATGCGGCTGAGTTTGTGCCCTACCCAGGAAAACGCGAGGTAACGCTGGTCAGCGTGGAGGCGCCTGATCGTGCCCGGGTTACTTTTAATACAGACGCGACAGGATTTTTCCGCACGTTGAGTATCCAGTTACCCGGCATCGTTGTGGCCGCGGATACTCCACAGGCTGATAAATGTGAGCGGGCAGCTGCGCAGCGGGCACTGGGCTTTACCGAGGCGTTCCTTGGCGGCGCTGAGAAACTCTATGTTGAGGATATGCGGATGGAAAACAGTGCAGATGAGGAAGCAGTGTCTGCGCTGCTGACCGACCAGGGAAGCGCGTTGATTAAAGAGGGCCTGGCACGCCCTGACACAGTCGATCCTGATCAATCATGGTGCGTGTGAAGAGAAAAGGATTATGGATACCAAAAAGAAAACCGTATTCGCCATATTTATTCTGGGTACCGCAATGAATGTATTCGCGGCGTCCGGAGAAACGGCAAAAAAACCACCCGTCGAAGGGACCCAGGGTTACAGGGATGAAATAAATCGCCCACCCGAACCCTACAAGGGGCCGCCACGTACCGGTAAGCAGGTTTACACTTACCGGTGCGCCGCCTGCCATGACAGGACCACCCAGGGTGCGCCCATGCCGGGGGACGACATCGAGTGGGGTATGCGGGCTAACAAAGGGATGGACGTGCTGATGGGGCACGTCATCAATGGCTACAAACAGGGCCTGATGCCGGTACGCGGTGGCTGTCTCAATTGCAGTGATGCAGAACTCAAGGGCGCGGTGGCCTACATGTTGCGGGAGAGTAATGTTCAGGTGCCGAAATAACGGCGCCAAAAAATTGCATCCAGTGTGTCTTTTACTACATACAGTACGGGTTAACCCGTATTAATATACGCCTACATATAATATGACTATAAAATATGCCCTGTATTTCAGGCGTGTATTGGGTAATACGGGAAGAAGAAGATACAGGTTTTACTAGCCAACTAGATCGATAAGCAATTGTTTTTCTGAAATTAATCAGAAATATTAATGAACGGTTGCCGGTTTAGTTGCCCGAATAAATAACCAGGGCCCGCTAGAGCGATTTAGCGAACCGGGTTGTAGGAATCGGAAATTTTACCGGTCGCCGTTGCATCCTGATCATCCAGAAGTCTGGAGGGAGTAATGGCAAAGAGAAGAGACCTGCTCAAAGCAGGGGCGATGGCAGTCGCCAGCACACCTGCGATATTCGGAGGAGCTGCGCTGCCGCGCATGGCACAGGCACAGCTCTGCCGCCCGGAAGGTATTCGCAGTCCGCTCACGGAGCCGGACAGTCCGCCGGTAAGGAACTACACGGAGCCTCTGTATATTCCACCGGCCATGCAGCCGGTCGACCCGGCAACCTTGACGCCGCCGCCCGATCCCAACCGTCACCAGCGCTTTGACGAGTTTCAGCCCGCGAAACACTATGTTCAGCGCTTTACCGAAGGTTTGTGGAACTATCATCCGGACCTGTCACGCCTGAACCCGCTGAACGCTGTATTCGGCGGATTCGGATCTATTGCATGGATGATGAACGGCGCAACACCGGGTGAAACCCTGGTGGCGCGTTACGGCGAGCCGGTGTTCGTGCGCCGCTACAATGACCTGCCGTCGACCGAGAATGCCTACATGCCGATCGGTCTGCCCTATACCTCCACCCACTTGCATAACGCCCACACGGCATCGGAGAGCGACGGTTACCCGATGGACTTTTTCGCTCCGGGCGAATACTGGGACTATCACTACGCCATGATGTACGCGCGTAACGATCCGCGCGAGGCTCTGGCCAGCCTGTGGTACCACGACCACATGGTCGACTTTACTTCCACCAATGTGTACGCCGGTCTGTCGGCGATGGCGATCTTCTACGACGATCTTGATACGGGCGACGAGAACGATCCGAACCCCGAGGCGCTGCGCCTGCCTGGTACCTATGGCAAGTATGACAACTACCTGATCCTGCACGACGTGCGTTTCGATCAGAACGGCAACCCGGCTTATAACGTGTTTGATACCGATGGTCATCTGGGTGATCTCATTACCGTCAACCGCAAGGTCACGCCGTATATGGAAGTCGAACCGCGTAAATACCGCTTCCGTATTGTCGACGGCGGACCTTCTCGTCTCTACGAGCTGGTACTTTCCGACGGCGCCGAGATGATCGTGATTGCCAGCGACGGCAACCTGCTGGAAGAACCCGTTGCCTCGAAAAGCCTGGTTATGGGGCCGGCCAACCGTCATGACGTGATCATCGACTTCTCGCGTTACCGTCCGGGCGATACCATCAATATGCTCAATATTATGGAGCAGATCAACGGCCAGGGTCCGACCGGACGGCGTCTGGAAGGCCCGGATCGCATGCCGGTGATGCAGTTCCGTATCAAGCCGCTGGAGGGCCCGGACAACAGCCGGATACCCGATTTCCTGCGTGCGCTGCCGCCCATTAATCTCAATGAAGTGGTCGCCGAACGCGAATGGGTGTTCGATCACGACATGGGACTGTGGACTGTCAACCACGAATTCTTTGATCCGACCAGGATCGATGCTTCGCCCCAGCAGGGTACAGCGGAGATCTGGACATTCCGCAATGCGGGCAGTTCCTGGGCACATCCGGTGCACGTGCACTTCGAGGAGTTCCAGGTGCTCGAATGGAACGGTCGGCCGGCAACCGGCGTACTGCGTTCGCGCAAGGACGTCGCCATGCTGGGGCCGAACGATGTCTGCAAGGCGTTCTACCGCTTTGACGACTTCCTCGGTCGTTTCCCCATTCACTGCCACAACAATGTGCATGAGGACAACGCCATGATGAAACGCTTTGACATTGTGCCCAACAAGGGTGGTCACCACGGCGGCGACAGCAAATGGCGTCGCTAATCCCGGTGAACCCTGACAGTGAATCACATGAGCGGAATTTCCAGGGAGTCCTAACATGAAAAAGACTACGAGAAGAACTTTTCTGGCAGGTGTTGCTGCAGCCGTCCCGGTGGTGGCGACAGCAGCGGTTGTGCCGGATGCAGCAAAAGATAATCCTGCATTCAAGACCTGTCCGCGGGCAACCGGGGGCAAGAATGCACACCGTTTCCCGCAGGTGCTGGTGCAGGACCAGTACAAACAGAAAGCCTGGTTTTACGAGGACCTCCTCGCCGATAAGCTGGTGATGGTGAGTTTCACATCAGTGAAGGGGGAGGACTATTACCCCATGCTCAGCAACCTGGTCAAGGCGCGTGAAATCATCGAAGACCGTGTGGGTAAAGATGTGCACATGTACACCGTCACCACTGATCCGTACCGCGATACGCCGGAGGATTTAAAGGCGCTGGCTGACAAGTACGGCGCCAAATGGCGTTTCCTGACCGGGGCGCCGGAGGATATACGGGAGATCCTGGCGTCATTTAACGCACGTGGCAGCTTGTACGGCCTGACCTGGATCGGCAATGAGCGAACCGGACGCTGGGTGAAAAAGCCCAGCCAGTTGCAGCCGTTGTTTATAGCGGAAGCGGTGGGCCGTCTCAGTACCGGTAAACAGCACAAGCCGTTCCTGGTGGACATGCTGGTGAAAAACACAATATCCCGGGGAGTGCCTGGTACACAGTTACTGGCAGCTGTCCGGGAGGAGGTGAAAAATCAATGAAACAACACAAGAGAGCATTTGTTAAAGCACGTGTTGCTGCGACGCTTGGCCTGCTCGCCGGTGGTATGGGTTCGGGCAGTATAGCCTGGGCCGGGTGCGAGCCGACCTTCGACCCGTTCCTGTCCAGTATGATGGGGATGGATGTCTTTCCGATCATGGGCCACCCCTGCGCACAACCGCATCCGGGGCCGTCCATACAAACCCTGTCGCCGGACGGGATGACCACGTTCGTTGTTACACCGGAAGGCCAGTTCCCGCCGCAGGACCCTTTTGCAGAACCGCCGGGAAGCAACTTCCTGATGACGGTATATGAGGACATGAAGGATCTGAGTGGTCGGGACATGCCCAATACCCTGCCTTCGACGCCGGAAAACCCGTATAACCTGCACGATGGGCCGGTACTGACCCGATCGATTAATCCGACCAACCCGGAAGACGATCTGGACATGATCATCGACAAGATCGAGAAAATGGCTGCGGGTCGTCGTGGCGGTGGCAAGAAGGCCAG
>QIFB01000107.1 GCA_003230545.1 Gammaproteobacteria bacterium
TGGGCCGTATCACTATTGACGATGTGGTGGATGTTATCCGCGACGAGGCTGACCACTCGTTGATGAGCATGGCCGGCCTGGATGAGGAAAGTGATATTTTTGCGCCCGCCATACTTAGTGCACGGCGCCGCTCGGTCTGGCTGGGCATCAATCTGGCCACGGCGTTCCTGGCCTCCTGGGTCATCGGTCTGTACGAAGGCACGCTGGAAAAGGTTGTGGCACTGGCAATACTGATGCCCATCGTCGCCAGCATGGGCGGCATCGCCGGCAGCCAGACACTGATCATCATGATCCGCGGACTGGCCCTCGGACAGGTCGGCCCAAGCAACTCCAGGACATTGATGTACAAGGAAATTCTTGTCAGCATGATGAACAGTCTGATCTGGTCCCTGGTGGTGGCTGTGGTCGCCATGAGCTGGTTCCAGAGTACGGAGATCGGCCTGATTATCGGTGCTGCACTGGCCATCAACCTGGTATGCGCCGCGCTGGCCGGCGTCAGTATCCCGCTCGCACTGAAACGACTGGGCATCGATCCTGCGCTGGCAGGTTCCGTATTACTCACCACCGTCACCGACGTAGTTGGCTTTATGGCATTCCTGAGCCTGGGCACCTGGTATCTGTTGTAGAATACCGATGGGGTCAGGTCTTGAATGACCCCGCTCCCACAACAATACTGGCTAACACAGGCGTCTATGGAGAACTTCGGTACGACAGGCTCACAACCGGAATGGGAGGCGCTCAAGTCCATCGTCTTCATCGGCAACCACCTGCCCCGGCAATGTGGTATCGCCACGTTCACCACCCACCTGCTTGAATCAATCGCGCTGAATGCGCCAGACAAGGCCTGTTGGGCCATCGCGATGAACGACCGGCCAGCAGGCTATGCCTACCCGTCCCAGGTGCGCTTCGAGATCAACCAGAGTCAATTGAACGAATACAGCCTGGCAGCTGACTTATGCAACCTCAACCAGGTGGATGCGGTCTGCCTGCAGCATGAATATGGCATTTTCGGTGGCAAACGGGGCAGCTTTATCATCGAGCTGTTGCGTGATCTCAAGATGCCGGTGGTGACGACACTGCACACCATCCTGAAGGATCCGACCCTTCAGGATCGACACATCATGATGCAACTTGCCGAGTTCTCGGACCGGCTGGTGGTGATGAGCGAACGCTCAGTCGAATTCCTGCGCGATATCTACCAGGTGCCGGAGGAGAAAATCGCTCTCATACACCACGGCATTCCTGACGTGCCGTTTGTCGAATCCGACGCCTACAAGGACAAGTTCGGCGTATCCGAAAAGAACATCATCCTGACCTTCGGTCTGCTTTCGCCGGGCAAGGGCATTGAAGTGGTTATCGATGCCCTGCCGGAGATCGTCAAGGCCCACCCGCAGGTCATCTATATGGTGGTGGGCGCGACCCATCCGCACCTCAAGGCGGAACAGGGGGAGGATTACAGAAACAGCCTTCACATGCGCGCAAAAGCACTCGGTGTTGCGGACCACATCGTTTTTCATGACCGTTTTGTCGCTGACGAAGACTTGCTGGAATTTATCGGAGCGGCAGATATTTATGTCACTCCCTACCTGAACGAGGCGCAAATTATATCCGGTACGCTCGCCTACGCACTCGGGATGGGCAAGGCAGTGGTATCCACGCCCTACTGGCACGCCCAGGAATTGCTCGCCGATGACCGCGGCAGGCTGGTTCCATTCCGGGATCAGGTTGCTCTGGCGCGGGAGGTCATCGATCTTCTTGATCATCCCGATGAGTGTCGTGCCATCCAGGAGAGAGCGTACCGTTACGGCCGCCAAATGGTCTGGAGCGATGTAGGCCGCCGCTATCTCGACATCTTTGCAGACGCCAAACGCCAGCGATTGCGAAAGAACGTACCCGAACGCCAGCTCGAGACCCTCGGACTGCGCCAGCAACGGCTACCGGAGATCAAGCTGGAATATTTGCGCCGCATGACCGATGACACAGGCATGTTGCAACACGCCAAGTACACGGTTCCAGACCGGACACACGGCTATTGCGTGGACGACAATGCCCGCGCATTGATCGTCGTCGTCACACTACAGGATCTTCAGCCTCTGGATTCAGCACTGAGCGCCCCTGCTGCCGTTTATCTCAGTTTTCTGGGTCATGCCTTCAATGGCCAGACCGGCCGCTTCCGCAACTTCATGTCCTATGATCGCTGTTGGCTAGAGGAAACAGGCTCCGAGGATTCCCATGGTCGAGCCGTGTGGGGGCTGGGTGTTGCGGTGGCATTGGGTCGGGACAAGGGACAGGTGGGTTTTGCGGTCGACCTGTTCCACCGGGCGCTGGGCGCCACCGAACATTTTATCTTCCCACGGGCGATTGCCTTCGCCATCATCGGTATTCATGCATATCTGAGTCGCTACAGCGGTGACAGCCGCGCAAAAAAAATGCGCAAGATGCTCTCGGACCGGCTGATGCAGAAATTCAGGGATTTCGCTAGCGAAGACTGGCCCTGGTGTGAAGATATCCTGGCCTACGACAATGCCCGGTTGCCACAGGCGTTACTGCTGTCCGGACAGTGGCTTCCCGACCGTGAGATGCTGGACATGGGTCTGCGCGCCCTCAACTGGTTGAAGCAGATTCAGAGCGACACCAGGGACCACCACTTCTCCACCATCGGTAATCATGGCTGGTTTCCAAAAGGTGGAGAAAAAGCACAATTTGATCAACAACCCATTGAGGCAGCCGCAATGGTGGACGCTTGCATTGAAGCATTCAACTGCACCCGGGATGAGGAGTGGAGCGCGTATGCCTACCGCTGCCTTAACTGGTACCAGGGTGAGAATGACCTGCGGATTCCACTCTACGACCACGCTACCGGAGGCTGCCGGGACGGGCTGGAAGCGCAGGGTGCGAACGAAAATCAGGGCGCGGAGTCCACGCTTTGCTGGCTCATGGCACTGCTCTCGGTCTACAACCACCGCGGCTGGGACCGGGTTACTCCGAGTGAAGAGCCTGCCCGACCTGATGTTCAGAAAGTGTCCTAGCGCGCTGTCAGCCTGGCCATCAACTCTGGCACCTGCAGCGTTGCTATGCCGCAGCGCTGGTCACCCGAGGCGTACGGGATGATCAATTCGTCCTGGTGGATGAGTGCGCCGCAGCTGTAAACCACGTTTGGGACGTACCCCTCCCGCTCATGCGCATTCGGTACCAGGATCGGCTCGTCAATCCGGTTGATGATTCGGGTCGGATCGTCCAGGTCCAGCAACTCGACTCCGAGGCTGTAGGTCCGCAGCGGGCCAACCCCGTGGGTTACTACCAGCCAGCCTTCAGGTGTCT
>QIFB01000143.1 GCA_003230545.1 Gammaproteobacteria bacterium
ATTGGAGCGTCGCTCATTCTGCCAAGGACCAGCGTCTCCCCGCTTTCCGTCCACCACAGACCGGCGTTCGGGAACGCCCTGAGGAACGTCGCGATCAGCATACGGGTATCCTCGTTGCTTTGCGTGTGCAGGGGGATCCACTGGACCACGACTCCGTCATCTGTCAGGCGGCTTTTCGCCAGGTTATAAAAATCCAGACTGTACAGGTTAGCCATGCCGGCAAGCACCGGGGGCGGCGGCTCCAGTGTGATCACATCGAAACGCTTGTCCGGATTGCGTAGCATGTAGTTTCGACCATCATCAGTAACCAGCGTTACATCCGGGTTCAGATGGACCTTTTCGTTCACGTCGGCGAACAGGTCACTCAAACCGACGATAGCCCGCGACAGTTCAACGACCGTCAGCTCCGTATTCGGATGTGTCGTGATGGCGCCAGCCGTCAACCCGACACCAAGACAGATGACCAGGGATTTTTTGACGGGTGCCTGCGACATGAATACCGGAAGGTGACCTTGCAGGCGCATGTAATGCACGGCATAGGCACCCGTACCCGAGTAGGAAGTACCATTGACCAACAGCCGTTTGAACTTTTCACCATCACCCTCTTCCGTTACCAGGATCGAACCATAATAATCCTCCTGGTAGGCGATGATCTCACCGGTCGTGTAATTAGTGACCCGGCCACGAACGAGACTGGGTGGCAGGAACAGCCAGACAAGCAGTGACAGTGCAACCGTGATCTGGGCCAGGCGCTTGCCGATTGCCTTGTCGGCGGTGGACTGTAAAACAAGGACGACGGCGGCAATCAAGTACAAAGCCGAGATAACCGTGATCGACCAGTAAACGCCCATCACCGGCAACAACACGAAGCCCGTGCACAGCGAGCCGACCACCCCGCCGTAAGTATTGATGGCGTATAAGCGGCCCATACTCTGGCCGACGGTGTGCCGGCTGTCCGTGATCAAGCGCGCGGCTACCGGGATGCTTGCGCCCAACGCGACCGTCGCCGGCAGCAGTGCACCGGTTGCCCAGAGTGCCCAGGTCTGGAAAAACGCCTGTTCTATATTGATGCCGAGCAGCCCCATGATACCGGACACGATCGCTGGCATAACCCAGTTAAGCGCAGGTACCCCGGCGAGGGTGAACAGGGCCGCCAGTGACTGCGACAGCGCAAGTGCCGAGTACAGATCCTTCCAGCGATCGACCCGGCTGCGCACGACATAGCTGCCAAGCGCGATACCGATAAGAAACAGGGCCAAAACGATCGAAAACACGTACGCGGTCGAACCGATGCCCTGTATCAGCAGGCGTGTCCAGAGGACTTCCAGTGACAGACCAAGAGCACCGGATAACCCCATGATGGGCAACACGACACGGGCAGCACGATTCGTTCTGACAGGTTCCGAACTCTGGTCCGGGGGGGATGGCGACTGGACTGGATCGACCCGCGTATTTGCCCACAACGCTAACAGGCCCACCAGAATCGACAGGGCGGCGGCAAGCTGTGCGGTATGTGTCAGGCCGATGTGTTCGATCAGGTAAAACCCGGAGACCAGAACCCCGGCGACCGCACCTAGGGTATTTGCTGCATACAGTGTCGCGATGCGGCTGCCAATATGAGCGTCACGAGCGACCACGCCACGGTTCATGAATGGCACTGTAGCCCCGAGCAGGGTGGTCGGAACAATTAAAAGCCCCAGGGTAAGCAGAAAACGCGCTGCCTGCAGCAGGTAAAAGTTGCTGTTCAGCAGTTCACTGAAGGGTTGCAATACGATATTGAGTTGATCGACAAAGGGCGTAACGATCAGTGCCGTGATTCCAATTCCGACTTCAATCAGGGCATAAATGACAAGCGGGCGCATTGAGCGATCGCTGAACCTTCCACCGAGCCATGAACCCAGCGCCATACCAAGAAAGTAGGCTGCGAGTACGGCCGCGATGGCAAACAGGTTGACACCGAAGGCCAGCTGCAGCTTGCGCGCCCAGACGACCTGGTAGATCAGACCGCTGATACCGGACAGCACGAACAGGCTGGCGAATATCCAGTAATTATCTCGCCTCGATAATTCCTCTGTCCTAGTCACCCAGCGGCTTCCCGGTCACAGGGTCGTAAATCACCACGGCGACGTTCTGCCGGTTGTGACGCGCCTCTATGCGCAGGGTCATACCGGCTTCGACCGCTACCGGCGGCACCAGCAGCCTGGCCACCTGGTACCAGTGCGCGCAGTAATCACCGCCCGCCGCTTCGCCATCGAACGAGGGGCGGTTATCTATCGCCGCTTCGTCGTCCAGCTGTAAGCGTATCCAGTAAACCAGCGCGTGACAGACACCCGATTCACCGATCGGGACGTCAAGGCGCACCACTGCCGGCGCTGGCTCGGTGCCGGTCAGGTCGAAACTGAAGATGGGGAATTCCTCAGCCAGCAGCCTGCCAGCAAAACTCGCGGCTTCCAGGGCGATGGTATCCGGCCGAAACCGGTTCAGCAGTGTCAGATCAAAACCGCTGGCCTGATCCACACCGCCTTCCCGCCACAAACGGGCTGACTCGATCAGCCCACCATACAGAACCGCACGCCTGGGAATCAACACGGCATCGGGGGACAACAGGTAGCGACGCGCGTGTTCAAAGGTGCCCAGGGCTCCTTCACCAATGACCAGGGTATCGAAAACTTCGGCGACCAGTACATTAGGGCGGGTCTTTCCGGGGAAATCGGTTTCCGGGTTGAGCTGCTGGGAAGGCTTGTTTATCACCCGGATACGATCCGAGTAGCCGTTGTTTTTGATCACCTCCCGCGCCAGTTCAGCCAGCGTCGGATTGGCTTCGCATGCGATCACCTGCCTGGCACCCGCGCGGGCCGCCATCATCGACAGCAGGCCGGTGCCTGCGCCGATATCCAACACCACACTGTCCGGTGTTACGGCGTGTTTTAGCGCGGTCTCGAACTGCTGGTTACGCGCCTCATCATTGACCATGGCAAAGTGCCAACGATCCACCAGGCGGCTGTTTAGCAACTGCAGGTTGCGCCGGGTAAAGGCATTTTCCGGATCGATCTCAAGGGCGCGCCGCAACAACGAGCACGCCTCTTCGAGCTGCCCCATGCCCCACAGGGCCACCGCATACGCGTTCAGGATATGGACGTCACCGGGCTGCAATTGCACCGCGCGTTTAAAGCAGCGCAGCGCTTCCCGGCTGCGACCGATCTGGGCGTTCACTTCACCCAGGTGCAGATAGGGCTTCGCCTGGGTCGGATCGATCTCGATGGCGCGGCTGAGGTAGTTTCCGGCGTCCGGCAAATCGCCGGT
>QIFB01000181.1 GCA_003230545.1 Gammaproteobacteria bacterium
TCGATCTTGGCCTTGAGGGTCGCCTTGACGTCGATTTCTGTCAGGATGCCGAAGCCCTCATCCTTCAGCGCCGCGGTGACACGGTCGATGGCGGTTTCGAAATTTTCATCCAGATTGACAGAAAAGCCATACATCATTGTTCTCCTCTTTCATCGAATTCAATAGTGTGCACGAACCCGGGTTCAGTAACGACTGAACACCGTCGTGTCGCCTGTCCGGGTGAAAGTCAGCACTTTATAGTTGTCTTTTCGGTGGGTGCCCTTCCATGCCGGGTGAACCCATTGGCATCCCCGGTACCGTCAGGCCGGCGACTTCAGGCCGTTCTTTCAACAGGCGCTTGATATCAGCCGCGGGGACATGCCCTTCGATTACGTAGCCACCGACCATGGCGGTATGACAGGAAGCAAGCTTGCGGGGAATGCCGGCCTCGGTTTTAACCCCGTTCATGTTTTGCCGGTTAATGGGTTCCACCTCGAAACCGTTTTCCTGCAGATGACTGACCCACTTGGTGCAGCAGCCACAGGTGGGTGACTTGTAGACAGTGATGGGTTCAAGCCCTGCTTGTCCGCCAGAGTCGGAATATGCTGGCTGGGGAAGCAGCCCGGCAAGCATCACGCCTGCTGCGAGGTTCCGCCAGAAAATGTATTTACTCATACGTGTATTACCTCGCTGTTATAAGCAGAGATCCGGCCGCCTGTGGTCGGGGCATCCTTTCCCCGGCCGGACAGGCAGGTTATTGACCAAAACTCTCATGCAGGTACTCCAGCACCGCACGGACATCCGCCGCATTCAGCTCCGGATTACCGCCTTTTGCCGGCATGGCCATCTGTGATCCGGGGCCCTGGTAACCGTTAATGATGTTATGCAACAGCTCTTCATCAGGTTTCGACAGGGGCCCGGTCGGTCTGGTGAAATCCGGTACCCCCGGAATCGCACCTTTCCCGTTGGCGCCATGACAGGCCACACAGGTCTGGCTGTAAATATCCTTGCCGGACAAACCGGTTCCCGGTGTGCTGTCTTCGAAAGACACCTGTGCCGCGCGCGGGCTATTGGAGGCCTGCAGAAAAGCCAGTACATCGCGTTGTTGCTCACCGGTCAGGCCGCCCCGGAGGCGCATATGGGCTACGACGGGTTTCCATATATCATCACGGAATTCCGTCGGGCTGCGCATTTCGTGACAGCGCGTGCAGTTATTGGCCCAGGTGGTGGCGCCGCGATTGACATCACCCTCGCTCATGACCCCGCCAGTACTGAGGCCTTCACTGAAGGCAACGCCAGACCAGGCAACAGCGGCCATTGCCACCAGTCCCGGTAAAACAAGGCCACTGAATATATTGGATATTGCATGTCTCATGTCATTCTCCCCTTAGAATCCGTAGGCGAACTGAACCTGAAAGGCGTTATCATCAGCATTCGAATTGTTCTTGCCGTCATTGAAGTTGTAGGCCAGCTTTGCCATGGCATTGGGCGCGAACAGGTAGTTGATACCCAGGGCCCATTGCTCCTGATCCTGATTTTTCAGGTTTGCATCGTAGTCGGAATAACGGACCACACCCTCAAAATTGGTCGGCATGAAGCGATAGGCCGCCTGCGCATACCAGGCCTGCCAACTGGCAGAATTAGGCGCTGCGCTGCTGCCCGCCGAGCCGACTTTCTGCTTGATAAATTCGCCCCGCAGCCCCAGGTTTCTCCATTTGTAGGCGGCATCGGCGCCGTAGACGTCGTAATCGCGTGTGGCGTTGTTCTTCTCATCCTCACCGGCAACTTCACCGGTTGCGAAAGAGACGCCGACTTCCGAATTTGGCCAGGGCGCCAGGCCGAGCCGGCCACCATAAACTAATTTATCGTCGTCGTTGGAGGTACGTCCCTCGGCTTCGACTGCTTCTATTTCGCCATCGACGGCGTCGATCTCCAGAATCGGCCCGTTACCGACATATGCACCATAATTTATGTTCAACCCGGCAACCAGAAATCCACCCATGCCCTGCAAACCCACCTCTGATATCGGTGCCGCCTGGTCATGGCCGAAGCCGGACGGTGCGGTTGGCAGTTTGTTGATCCAGGACGGATGTATGTTCTGGCGGAACTGCCCGGTCGGGCTGAGGAACTTGCCACCCCCCACTGCGAGGTAATCAGTGGCGAACAAGTGGATGGTCGTGTACTCAAGTTCGGTCGAGGTACCGCCATCATCTTCGACCTCTATCGCCATCTCGGCCCCCAGCATGAGCAGGTCCTTGTACTGGTAATGGAAGATCGGATTGAAGCGTGCGCCGGAAAAGGCACCGGGTGAGCCCTCCTTGTCCGAGTAGGTCGCATCACCGTAACCGGCGAGGTGGACGATCGAGTCCGTGTTCTTCCATTCGGATTGCTGTGAAGCGACCTCCGCGAGTTCCTGTTTGAGTTCCTGGACTTCTTCATTGGTCACTGTCTGCTGTTCATACTGCTTCAGCGTTTCCTGGATCTGCTGAAGTTGCTGTTGCAGCATTTCAACCTGCGACTTGAGTGCTTCATAAGTATCATCTCCCACGGTGCTGTCCGCCGCGGCGTTCAGGGGCAAGGCAACTGCGATGACAGCCGCCAGTGCAGTTTGTCTCCATTGAGAAGTTAAATGTTTCACGGTTATTCCTCCTGCATTATTTGAAAATGATCTTGTTTGCCTGTGCTGCGCAATGGTGTGGGTCTTGCCGTCCAGTGCCCTGCAAATAGCCGAGGGGCAGCCGTATGCTGCCACGCTGGATGCTATAAGATGGGGGGTGGCAAGTCCAGTCCCGGAGTAAGACTGCTGAAGCTGTCTTGCGAGACGGTTGCAAATGCATCAGAGGTAATGGGGGGTAAAGCAGTAAACCCTGTTGGCAGGGCGGTGACGGATGATACGACATCAACATGACATCCAGCGTGCCCCGGGCAATGACGTTCTACATCGCAACAACTTTGATCAGCCGTCGCGGGGGACTGTGTCTGTGTGTCTGCCGGTGCCTGCGCCTGCCCGGCCTGGTGGCAGTGAGTTATATCCAGGCTGCCCCCGGTCTGGTCGACGGTGGGTTTTACGGATGCTACCGAAGCAGTGACCGGCGCGGCGGCCAGGCTGACTGCCAACAGCAGATTAAGGAATGTCCGAAAAACCAGATTCATCACAGTTGTAAATCGTCTTGCTTGCCTGTTGACTCGACATGCCCTGCTTCGAGAAGCTCGATATTAAACGTCATTGCAGGCTGAACCCTAGTTTTACCCCGGCAGCGCTGTATTGATATAGATCAAGTTATGGCCACGCACAACGTCCTGTCAACACCAGCTGGCTTCACCGTGCAGGGGATTGTGCAGCAATTCCCGCACGTTGGCCTCGATGATGCGATAGCCGACATTTCCATACAACAATTGCCGGCCCTTTGAGCACCATGGTCGGGCTGGTCTGCACCTGGCCGAATAAATTCGGCCCTGCAAAGAACGGTGTTGCAGGGCGGTAATTATTTCAGCAGGCAAGAGCTTTATGGTAGGGCCGAATTTATTCGGACAGGCAGACTTAACTGCCACATTGGTTATAACCACAAACGTTTATTTGCTCCGGCCACGCTCCTGGAACTGCAGAACCAGCCCGTAAATCACCGGCAACACCAGCAAGCTGAGTACTGTCACGGTCAGCATCCCGCCAACCATCGGTGCAGCAATACGCTGCATGACGCTGGACCCGGTCCCGTGGCTCCACATGATTGGCAGCAGCC
>QIFB01000119.1 GCA_003230545.1 Gammaproteobacteria bacterium
ACCTGCCAGCCACGCCGCTCCACCTACCCGGCGTGTCGCGCCGTCATCGCGACCAGACACCAGCAGCCCGCACTGGAGGCGGCCATGATCCTTGCCATCCAGGAGGCGTATTATCTGAACGCAAGCAATCCTTCCGATGACGAAACACTGAT
This sequence comes from Gammaproteobacteria bacterium, assembly GCA_003230545.1. Classification (GTDB taxonomy): domain Bacteria; phylum Pseudomonadota; class Gammaproteobacteria; order UBA9214; family UBA9214; genus SZUA-186. Next base: position 153 of record QIFB01000119.1, read on the forward strand.
TGACCTGGCACGTGGACTGGGCCTGGATGCGTCGCAATGCGTCCGTGGACATGTAGGAGCGTAGGTCGGATTAGCGCAGCGTAATCCGACATCGACGTCGGGTTACGGCGCTGCTCGCCTAACCCGACCTACTGACTATCACGATGAGTAGACTGTCCCGGGGATTGAAATAAGTATACTGTTCCCGGTTTACAACGGCTGCAGGGCCAACTGGAGAAAGAGATGAAGCTTGCGATGGTGGGTCTGGGCAAGATGGGCGCCAATCTCGCCTCGCTCAGCGACTATGTGGACGACTCCGGCGAGGGCCGCTGGACGGTACAGGACAGCATCGACCAGGCGGTGCCGACCCCGGTATTGACCCTCGCTCTGCAGATGCGCTTCCGCAGCCGACAGTCGCCCGCGTACGCCGGCAAGGTGCTCAATGCCATGCGCGCCGGTTTTGGCGGCCACCGCATCAAGCCGGCCGGTGAGTCGGAGTCATGAGTACCGAAACACCCAATCCCGGCGACATCACTGAACCCACCAACATCGTTATCTTCGGCGCCTCCGGCGACCTGACCAAACGCAAGCTGATGCCGGCGTTGATCCAGATGATCGACTGCGGCCTGCTGCATCCGGACAGTCGCATCATCGGCGTGGTCAACAACCGCAGCGAACAGGAATGGCTGGAGCTGGTGTACGCGGGCCTGAAGGAATTCTCGCCCGAGGTGGCGATGGACGCGGCACGCTGGCAGCGGTTCTCCGCCATGCTGAAGATGGTGCCAGGCGACCTGGACGACGATGCGACCTACACCGGCCTGGCGGCGGCACTGGAAACGCTCGGTGGCCGCAAGCACGCCCTGTTCTACTGCGCCATCCCGCCGGAGTGGTACGGCCGCACCGCCACCGGTCTGCACGCCGCCGGGCTGGTCGATCAGACCGGGGGTTTCCGCCGCATCGTCATCGAGAAACCCTTCGGCATGGATCTCGCCTCGGCCAGTGCGCTCAACCGGGAGTTGCAGCGCTTCTTCGACGAGTCCCAGATCTACCGCATCGATCACTACCTGGGCAAGGAGAGTGTGCAGAACCTGCTGGTGTTTCGTTTCACCAACAGCATCCTGGAGCCGCTGTGGAACCGCAATTACATCGATCACATCCAGATCTCGGCCGCGGAGACCCTGGGTGTGGAATACCGGGCCAAATACTACGAGGATTCGGGCGCCCTGCGCGACATGATTCAGAGCCACCTGATGCAGGTCATGACCCTGGTGGCGATGGAACCACCGGTGGAGTTCACCGATGCCGCGGTGCGCGATGAAAAGCTGAAGGTGTTGCGCGCGGTGCGGCGTTTCCAGCCGGAAGACGCGGCCTGCCAGGCCATGGGCGCACAATACGCCGCCGGTACCATTGATGGAGAAAAGGTCCCGGCCTATGTGGCAGAACCGGATGTGTCGCCCGATTCAGCCACCGAGACCTTTGCCGCCGTGCGTTTCTACATCGACAACTGGCGCTGGCAAGGCGTGCCTTTCATCCTCTGGACCGGCAAGCGCATGCAACAGCGCGTGTCCGAGATCGTGATCCGTTTCCGCAAGATCCCCTTCAACCTGTTCGACACCCATGCCTCGCCGCCGGTACCCAATGCCATGGTATTCCGTCTGCATCCGGACGAAGGCATCTTCCTGCGCATGAACGCCAAGATGCCCGGACTCACCACCGACACCCAGCGCATGGTGATGCGCGCGCCCTATGCAAAGGATGGCATGGACGTGGCCGAGGCCTACGAGACCCTGCTGCACGACGTCCTGCTTGGCGATGCCACCCTGTTTTCCCGCGCCGACGAGGTGGAGGAATCCTGGGAGATCGTGGCGCCGCTGCTGGAAGCCTGGAAAGACCGCTTCTCCATCGGGCGCTACCATGCCGGTAGCTGGGACGTGCCGGATATGGACAAACTACTGCAAGGCTGTGTCGGTGGCTGGCACAAACCCCACTGAAGCCGGCGGGCATCACTGGCAACGCCACCCGGACGCGGACGCGGCGGCCGCTGCCTGCGGCGCGGCAGAGCGCAACGATCGCATGCTTGAACAATATTTGTGGAGTGCCATCACGGCGCCCGGGGCCAATATCAGCTCGCCGACATGATCTTCCTAACCGTTGGCGACCTCGATATTCCTGCACATATTCCCAGCCATTTGCGTACACTGTGAGGTAGGCTATAACCCCTATGAATCACCTGTATCAACGTAATTCACTGGTTGAGAAATCCGGATATAGCCAGAAAAATGACACCTGCACCCTGCTGCAACTCAACTACAACGACCCGGATGCGATCATTCGACAAATCATTAAAGAAGCCTGACCCGGATCATTGCTTAACTGCGCTTCGGATGCAGCGCCAGGATCGCGTGCTCTGTATCGGCTTCCAGGATCCGTAACAGGGCCCTCGCCGGCCCGGTGGGTTTCCTGCGTCCCTGCTCCCAGTTACGCAACGTTGACGGGTTCACACCAATCAGCATGGCAAACTTGTCCTGCGACAGGCCGGTCCGGTCACGAATCGAACGCACTTCCGGGTCCGGGTACTCAAAGACCCTGGAAGGCTTGGTCCTGCCGTGCATTACGGCATCTGCCTCTTTTACACTTTCGAGTAATTCATTAAACAGATCATCTTTCATGATGGCCACTGCTCCACAATCTGCCGCAATACCCTGCAATTCCCGGTAATGATCATCATCCATATAACGGGTGATTAGACGCGTGAAAACCGGGGTCTCGACAAGAACCATATCAAATATACGTCAGAGACGTATATACGTCAATGGCGTATATAGTAAAGGATGGCAGCATCCCGGCATTAGAACCCTGCTTCAGGCTCCACGAATGCCGGTTAGTTCAGGTCAAATGGGTAATACAGTAGCACCTGGTTCTGTAGGAGCGCCTCGCAGGTGTGATCGCTGGCAAGACATTGAGGTCATCCACGGAGCGAATTGTCCTGACGGCAGCAGATATTCACTGGGATCAGAGTTCATTAACTCGACTACAACGACCCGGATGCAATCATCCGGAAAATCAATTAGTGCTCATTTATCT
>QIFB01000073.1 GCA_003230545.1 Gammaproteobacteria bacterium
TCAGGGTAACGGCCACCATGGGCAGTTCCAGGTCAGCGGCAGAGCGCAGCGTATCGCCGGCAAGTACCCCGAGGCCGCCACTGTAGGTGGGGATCTCGTTGCGCAGGGCAATCTCCATGGAGAAATAGGCGATGCGCGGTTCGTGAATGAACTCGTCAAGCATTTGGCTTTATCCAATCACCCGTAATTTCTGTGCTGTTTGCAATAAGTATGGCCTGGCAATCAGCACGCGAGTGACCGGGATACCTGGTTGGTTTCTTACTGATAAGGCTTTCATGATCCATCTTCCTGCCAGGTTATTACGATTAACGGGTATCACTTGTTCCACCGCCGCTGACCGGGTGTGTCGCGATTTTTCCGGACACCGGCAATTGTTGGCGAGGATCGCTATTTATCATATTTAAATAAGGTTTCAGCAACATCCCGGTTTGCTCGCGCGCGCGGGATAGAGCCGTATCACCGTCTTTGATCACCGGCCAGCGCATCACCGGCAGGTCGGGCTCGATCGCGATCACTATCGCGCCGCAACCACAGGGGCAGTGGTGCATGGAAAGCGGTTCGCCGGACAAATACCAGGGCCGTTCCCGGAACACCAGGCGATTGACAATTTCCAGCATGGCCCATGAGTCCTGGAGGGCGGTATCCAGTTCACGGTGAATGCCGAAATGCTGGGATACGTGATGGACAATAACGACATCCAGCTGGTGCCGGCAGCAAATGGCATCGGTCGGTGCAAAGTCAATCAAGGCACCGTCACAATAGTATTCTTCATCGATCCTGACGGGATCGTAAAGAATGGGCATGGCGGCGCTGGCCGTCATGCGGGGCGCCAGTTCACCCTCGGAAAACACCACCTTCTTGCCGGTACCGAGGTTGACGGCCAGTACATGAAACGGGTACCGGCATTCTTCAAAGGTATTCACGGTGAGGTTGTCGCGGGTAAATTGCAGGGCTGCACCGGTATCCGACAGGCCGGTATAGCCGCGCCCCCGGTGTGCCGTCATTTCCCAGATAAACCGCGGCAGTGAGTCCGGTGTCCAGAAAGTGCGGCTGGTGATCCCCCCCAGGGTTGCTGCCCAGTCCGCCAGCGGGGTGCCGCTGGCGATAAAGCCACCGACCAGGGCGCCGGCACTGCACCCGGCACTGGCAGTAACCGGGATTCCCAGGTCGTGTATCGCCTGCAGAAACCCCGTGTGCGCAAATACACCACGCACGCCGCCGGAGCTCAGTACCACGCCGATGCGGGGTGACTCGTGATCATTTGATCCTTCTCTCAACATGACGCTTTATCAGGTTGCGATCTTCACGCGTGCCGCAAAGAAATTATAGATGGGTACCCAGATCAGTGCGACGAACCAGCCGTAGCCCCAGGATTCAACCAGTCCCAGGAAAAAACTCTGCCAGCTCAGCCATTCAAAGCCGGGCAACAGGGCGCGCCAGGTAGCATACATTGCATACTCCGGAAGGAGCAGGTCCCACAACACACAGAGTGTGAAGGTGATGGCCAGGAGCAGGCTGGTCGCGTGGCCAAAGGCGACCAGTGAGACGCCGGTTTTCATGGTGTACCTCCGTTGTTTCCAGCAGGCTGGTTCAGGTATTTCTCGGGGTCTTCCTCAAACTGGTCGAGGCAATTCCGTGAACAGAAGCGGTACAGCTGACCTTCGTGCATTTTCCCGTAGCCCTGTTTCATATCAACGTCCATGCCGCATACCAGATCGGTGTGTTTTACTTCACTGTCAGCGCCATGACCTCCACCATGACCTCCGTGGGACATATGTGCACCGCAACCGAAACGCATCATCAGAAAGAACAGACCCCCAATTAACAGAAAACCCAGCAAGCCTTCCATTGTTGCCTCCTCGCCGGTATGACACCGGCGTTTTCATGTTCAGTTATGCGCTTCTGCCCGTGTCGGCGTTGGTGTAAATATCATCACGCCGCAGGGGGACCGGCTGGAGCGCATGCTGGTGACCGGCCAGTACCTGGTGCAGGCCGATGCCGCCCTCATCGAATTGGTGGGCGCAGCCGGCCATGTATAACCGCCATAACCGGTACGTTACTTCACTCGAGTACCGGATCGCCTCGTCACGCTTTGCTTCCAGTTTTGCGACCCAGTGTCTCAGGGTCAGTGCGTAATGCCGGCGCAGGCCCTCGACATCCAGCATTTCGAACCCGGCGCGCTCCATGGCATCGGTGACATCACTGATACGCGCCAGCTCGCCGTCCGGGAAGATATAACGGGTCATGAAACGGGTCAGCGGCGTATCTCTCCAGCCAGTCTCATCGGTAATGCCGTGATTGAGAAACAGCCCGTTGGGTTTGAGTACCCGCCGGACGGTGCCGAAATAGGTCGGGAAGTTCTTGACCCCGATATGCTCGAACATGCCAACGCTGACCACGCGGTCGTATTCTGCATCCTCCGGCAGGTCGCGGTAGTCCAGCAGCTCGATACGGACCTGGTCCTCCAGGCCGGCGGCATGGACCCGCGCCTGTGCATGTTGCTGCTGTTCCTTGCTGAGTGTGATGCCGTGCACTTTTACTCCGTAATGGCGTGCGGCCCACAGAGCGAGTGCCCCCCAGCCACAGCCGATATCCAGCAGTGTCTGTCCCGGCTCGAGGCGCAGCTTGCGGCACAGGTAATCCAGCTTGTCCTGCTGTGCCCTGGCCAGGGATTGACCGGTGGATTTGAAATAGGCACAGGAGTACACCATTTCCGGATCCAGCCAGAGCCGGTAGAAATCGTTGCTCACATCATAATGGTGCGCGATGCTGGCCTGGGAATTTCGATGCGCTGACCTTTTTGAACGCCACTTGCGTGTAGAGCCATGCCGGGGCCGCTTTGGCAGGCGCAGGGCCTGGCGCAACAGGTGCAGCCGGGTGCCCAGGGACAGGTCCAGGTTGACCAGGTGCGTCTTGAGGTCAAACAGGGACTCCATGTCGCCTTCAACGTCGATTGCGCCGGTGAGATAGCTGTCTGCAAGTCGCAATAGATCACGATGCAGGATCATGTCACGCAATACACCGGGCTCTCTGAGAACGACGGTGCAGGGCGCATCAAAGGACCCGTATGCCAGTGCACCGTTCCAGAGCCGGAAGGCGATATTGCCTCGATAATCTGCCAGTATCGTTGATACTATCCCGGCGCCAATTTTCGAGAGACTGTCGCTTGGTG
>QIFB01000167.1 GCA_003230545.1 Gammaproteobacteria bacterium
AACCGGTTCTCAGTTCCTCGGCGCGCGCATCATCCACCAGCAGATTACAAAGCGTGCCGCCATGCGGTTTGATCAGGTGTTCCATTCAATCATCATCCTTCCTGATTTGAGTAGGACCCGCGCCTCGCGGGGAATCTGTTCCCGGCCGGGGGGCCGGTCCTACGATTGATTTTACCGTTGATGTACGCCTAACCCTACAATGCTGGTGAGACCTCGGAATACATCAATTCACCGGTCCCGGGAGGGAGCCGCACCAGCCCGGTGTCCGCCGCAGGCCTTCCTCGAGCTGGACCGTGGGCTGCCACCCGGTCTGTTCTGTTAACTTGATACTGTTACATACCCAGTCAGGGTGACGCAATTCACGCAACTTTTCCGGCGTCAGCATGGGCGCATACCCCAGCACGCGGCCTGCCTGCCGGTTTACCCGGGCCGGGATATCCAGCAGCCACTCCGGGACCCGCAGCAGCCGGACCTTGCTGCCGCATAGCCGGGCAACGGTCTGCGCTACCTCAGGCCAATCGTACCCCCCTGCCCGGCCGTCATCGATGCTGTACACCCCGCTGGCGAAACGCTCGCAACGCAGCCAGGCCAGCACGGCCCCGGCAAGATCCTCGACAAACACCATGGAAAAGCGCGCCTCGGGCGAACCCGGCACCGGGGCAATTCCCCTTCCCATGGCCCGGAACAGCGGCAGCAGTTCCCGGTCGCCCGGACCGTACACGGCCGGCGGCCGCAGGGCCAGCCAGGAGACCTTGCTGGCTTCATGGATCAGCACCTGCTCGCCCTGGTATTTACTGGCCGCATAGTATGACAGACCGGGCTCACGTGCCGCGAGTGATGACAGGGTCAACAGGCGTGGCGGCTCGGCAAGCCCCTCGAGGACCTGCAACAGGTTCCTGACACCGTTGACATTGACCCGGTCAAAGTCCTGTTGCGTCGCACCGCGCACCGCCCCGGCACAGTGGACCACCGCAGCGGTGTCCTGCACCAGCAGTTCCAGGCTTGCTGTATTTTCGAGACTACCGGATACCTCGACCAGATTACCGGACTGCGGCAATCCCGCCTTGCCGGGTGAGCGCGACCTGGAACGGGTCAGGGCACGCACCTGGAACCCGGCATCCAGCAACTGCCTGCAGATGGTCCGGCCGATGAAACCCGTGGCCCCGGTAATGGCGATGGTCTGTGTCAGGGTCATTAAGCTGAGTGCAAGTATTTTTTAGCCACGGAATCCACGGAAGGACACGGAAATTGAAAAAACACCGGAATTTGAGACAAAAAATAACCGGCCGAAGCCGGTTATCCTGAACTGGAATGGCATCCTGTTCGGCTCGTCAGGCGGACTCTTGATTCAGCCCGGTATAATCAGCCGCTGTTTCCCGGGCCGCAAGCGGTATCAGATTAACGGGATCATGGCGTCCGATAAACTGCTCGCGCGCCTTGGAACGGGACAGTTTCCCTGAAGAGGTCCGTGGCAGGGTATGTGACGGCACCAGCTCGATGTAGGTGTCGATACCCAGCTCGAGGCGCACCAGTCGCGTCAGGCGATTGACCAGGTCAGCACGCCGCTCGAGGTCGGAATCGCGGCACTGGATGACCAGCACACACACTTCTTCCTGCTTCCCGGGTACCGAAAACGCCAGTGCATCGCCGATATTGACTTCCGGCTGCTGCTCGGCCAGGTACTCGAGGTCCTGCGGCCAGATATTCCGCCCGTTGATAATAATGGTGTCTTTCTTCCGGCCCGTGATAATCAGCTTGCCATCGACGCTGTAACCGATATCACCGGTATTCAGCCAGCCATCTTCCGACAAGGCCGCACGGGTTTCTTCCGGCGCATTGAAATAACCGGACATCACGCTCGGACCCTGCACGAAGATAACGCCGCTGCGGCGATCCGGCAGTACCTTGCCGGCTTCATCACGAATTTCAACGTTGTACTCGGGCAATGGCTTGCCACATTCAACAAAGCAACGCGGCCGGCCCGGCTCATCCATGGATTCAATCGGCAAGGCTTCCTGGTGATCGGCATGGTGGTCACCGTCCACGCAATCGGTGGTGTGACCTCCCATCAGCGGAGCAAAACTCACCGCCAGTGAACATTCCGCCATCCCGTAACAGGCAAGAAACGCCTTCTCGTTAAACCCGGCCGGGGCCAGGGCTTTGGCAAAACGCTCCAGTGTTTCCGAACGAATCATCTCGGCGCCAACGCCGGCAACACGCCAGTTGCTCAGGTCATAGTTGGCAGCTTCACCCTCGCGCAAACGGCGGGTACACAGTTCGTACCCGAAGGGCGGGCTGAATGAAATGGTCGCCTTGGTCAGGGTCATCAGGTTCAGCCATTGACGCGGACGCATGGCAAATTCGCGCGTATCCAGGTAATCAACCGATGTCTGGGCGGCAACCGGCACCAGCACCAGGCCAACGAGGCCCATGTCGTGGTAGAAGGGCAGCCAGGAAAAACAGCGGTCGCCCGGGCCCATCTTGACGCCGTGGGTAATAATACCCGCCATGTTGCTCATCACCGCGCCCTGCTTGATAATCACGCCACGCGGGAACCGCGTACTGCCGGATGTGTACTGTATATAGGCGATATCGTCAGCTTCGGATTCAGGGAACTCGATCGCTTCATTGTCAGGCAGCTGGTCGAAAGCTTCCGGGTCGCCAATCATTGACAGCCCCAGACCTTCGCCGGCCTCTTCCAGAAACGACAGATAGCCTGCAGGCGCCATGGCGATCTCGGCATCGCTGCTTTCCAGCAAACCGCGCAGCTGCGTTACAAAGGTTGCATGCCCGCCCAGCTTGATTGACGCCGGTAACGACACCGGAATCAGCCCGGCATATTGACACGCGAAAAAGAATTTCAGGAAATCAGGGTTGGTTTCGGCGACCAGGGCAACGCGGTTACCTTTCTGTAAACCCATACCGATGAGTTTGCGCGCAAGCGTCCTGGCGTCTTCACGTAACTGTGAATAGGGAAGCGTCGCATACAACTTGCCGCGCCCGGTATAGAAGTTCGCACCGGTATTTCCACGGGCAGCATAGTCCAGCGCCGCGCTCAGGGACGCGAAATCCGCGGCACGAAACGGAAGGTCGTGCAATGTTGGTGTCGATGCTGTATTCACAACAAGCCCTTACTTTCCTGCCTTGCCCCGGACCGCCAGGGTAAAGCTAAAAATAAACTACAAAATGTACCGAATTTTCCGGACTACGTGAGCGCGTAAACAATGAAAACCAAAGCGCTTTTTACTGCCTTAAAAACCACTACTTGTTGTTCAAAATCCGTAGTCTGCAAACAACGTTGGTGACCAAACTAACCACAGTGAGTATATTAGCGGTTGCT
>QIFB01000060.1 GCA_003230545.1 Gammaproteobacteria bacterium
AGGAACTGGCGATCCGTTATCCGCAACGGGTACGCAGCCTGGTACTCTGCTGTACCGCGGCAGGTGGCGCGGGCGGTTCTTCCTACCCTATCCATGATTTATCCAACCTGTCTCCTCCCGAGCGTTCACGAAAGATGCTTGCGATCGGGGATGACCGTTACAACGAGTCCTGGCAGGCCGGGAATCCCGAAGAAACCGGGCGTATGCTGAAGGAAGCGGCAGCGAACGCCTCACCCTTCCTCTCGGAACCCGGCGGCATTACCGGCATCACCCACCAGATCGAGGCCCGCAGCCATCACGACACCTTTGATCGCCTGCCGGCCATTCAGGTACCAACACTGGTTTGTGGCGGAGAATTCGACAGGCAGGCCAGACCGGAGGTTGTCAGAAACCTTCACGGGCAGATTACCGATGCAGAATTACGCTTCTTCGCGGGAGGTCATAACTTTCTGAGCCAGGACCCGGACGCCTACAAGGCAATATCCGGGTTTATTGAGCGACACTGCAGCGCGCCAGGCTAGTAACTGCAATATGTCTGCTCAAGAAGGTAACATACGCTGAAATACCAGAATGCATGCAGAACATCATGACCCATTCACTTCGAATTCTTGAACAAATCGCGCGGAAAAATGCGGACAAAATTGCGCTTGCCGTGCCCGGCGGCGGGCTGAGCCTGACCTACGGCCAGCTGATGGATGCGATCATAAAAACGGCCGAGTCAATACAACCAGCCACCGTTGACTGGCCGAAGAACCGGCCGATAGCCCTCTCCTTCTCGAATTGTCCTGAGTTTGTTGTTTCATTTCTTGCGCTTGCCTGGAACGGTATTCCTGCCATGCTACTTAACCCGGCCCTGACGGCAGATCTCGCCGCCGAGCCAATGAACGACGGGCAACCGGGTGCACTCATTATTTCACCTGGCCCTGGCGCCCTGCGTGAGGCGGCTACACGAGTTGGCATACCCTGCTGGAGTATGCACCCTGATTTACGAATTGACGGCATGCTCGAGGGTGACGTGCCCCGGAACCAGGTTCCCGATGTCGATACTATTGCGCTGCTGCTGCAAACCAGCGGGACGACCGGCACGCCCAAGTGGGTACCTCTCAGCCATGCAAACCTGCTTGCTTCTATTAACAACATCATAGCCACCTACAAGCTCTCGCCGGATGACTCGACACTGCTGGTGATGCCGCTGTTCCATGTACACGGCCTGGTAGCCGCCCTCCTTGCCACGCTTTACAGTGGCGGGCGCGTGATCCTCGCACCCAGATTTTCCGCCAGCCATTTCGTTGAATGGACGCTTGCAGAACAACCGACCTGGTACACAGCCGTGCCATCGATACACCAGATTCTCCTCGGCAATGCCGCGATGCAGGACATACCCGAAGGGCAGTTCCGCTTTGTTCGCTCATGCAGTTCGTTCCTTGCACCGGAGACACGGACCAGAATTGAAGAACTGCTGGGTACCTCCTTGCTGGAGGCCTACGGCATGACCGAAGCCGCCCACCAGATTGCATCCAACCCGCTGCCGCCAGCGGACCGTGTCACAGGGTCCGTCGGCCAGGGCACCGGCGTCGAGGTTGCAATCCTGGGCCCGGAAGGAAACATCCTGGCAACCGGTGAAAAAGGCGAAGTCGCCATCCGTGGCGAAAACGTCATGAACGGATACCTTGACAATCCCGAGGCCAACGCAAACGCCTTCAGCAATGGCTACCTCCGTACCGGAGACCTGGGCGAGATTGACAAGAATGGATTTATTACGCTACTGGGACGCCTGAAGGATCTCATCAACCGCGGTGGCGAAAAAATTTCTCCGGCACAGATCGACGATGTGCTTCTTAATATTGCCGGGGTCAGGGAAGCAGCAGCATTCGGAGTTCCCGACACTATCTATGGTGAAGCGATCCATGCCGCGGTTGTTCAGGACGGCAGACTGGATGAAGCGGATATTCTTGACCAGTGCAGGAAGAAACTTCCCCGGTTCATGATGCCCGTGAAAATACATATCGTCACCGAGCTTCCGCACAGCCCCAGTGGAAAGGTAAACCGCAACTCCCTTCCCAAGGCACTCGGGCTCATATAAACGCCCATTGCCGGCTATTTCACCCGGCGATCGTTCCTGCAATTACAACATCGCCTGCAGGTGTGCCTCCACACTGCGCGCCAGTGCCGGCAAGCTGTAACCGCCCTCCAGCACGGAGACGACACGCCCTTGCGCGTACTCATCGGCAACCTCGCTAATCTTTCCGGTAGCCCAGGCGAAGTCCTCTTCCTGCAGGCAAAGCTGTGCCAGCGGATCGTCATCGTGCGCATCGAAACCGGCAGAGATAAACAGCAACTCGGGTTTGAAGCCCTTAAGTGCGGGAAGAATCTGTTCCTCGAAGGCAGCACGAAACCGGTCTCCCCGGGTTCCTGCCGGCAAGGGTACATTCACGATGTGATCGGACCGGGTGTCTGCGCCGCTGCCGGGATAGAAGGGATGCTGAAAGGTGGAGCTGAAGAACACGGATGAATCGTCGCGAAAGATGTCCTCGGTACCATTACCGTGGTGCACATCAAAATCAACGATCGCGACCCGTTTTAGACCGTACTGGTCCTGTGCATAGCGGGCGCCAACGGCAACATTGTTAAACATACAAAAGCCCATCGGGCGCGCGACCTCGGCATGATGGCCACAGGGCCGCACGCAGCAGAAGGCGTGATTCGGTCCATCCAACATAACAAGGTCCACCGCCATGACGACGGAACCGGCAGCACGCAGGGCGGCGTTCAGTGAATGCGGAGCCATGCTGGTATCAGGATCGAGGTAGACGCGACCCTCTGATGGTTCAGCAGCGAACACTGCATCCACATAGCCCTTGTCGTGCACCCGACAGAGCTGCTCACGACTGGCCAGCGGCGCCTCATGCTGCGTCAACTGCTGCCAAATCTCCCTGGTCGGCAGATAATCCAGCACCGTCCTGACACGCGCGGGCGACTCGGGATGACCGGCACCGGTATCGTGCAACTCGCAATCAGGGTGGGAAATGAAAGCGATCTCCATGGATTAACCCTCTTCGAAAAACAGTTTAGCCTGCGTTGTCACTTCCATCCCTGTCT
>QIFB01000076.1 GCA_003230545.1 Gammaproteobacteria bacterium
AGCCCCCTCGGCTGGAAGCGCCTGCCGGGCATCTTCACCAATGGATGACTTGCCACGCAAGCGCATGATCCCCGGTGCAAGGGGGTTGTTTACACTGGTTTTTGCCGGGCGGTCGGTATGGCACTGGAAGCAGTCAATCTGTACAGATGCATAGTTGTGGCAACTGCTGCAAAAGTGCTCAGAGTCGCCATGGCGGGGCGCATTCGGCGCATCGCTGACATGACAGTTAATGCACTCTTTCAGGCTGTGCTGCCTGGTGCGGACCCCCTGGTACACGGTTTCATCGCGCTGGTGCAGGATATAGTTCATGTGGTTCCTGCGCATTTCTTCTGTTGGTTCCACGCAACCCTGTGCCTCGCTTACCCGGCCCTGCGCCTCGGGTATTACCGGCAGGAGCGAGTTATCCGCCCTGAGTGCGGCCGGTATTCCCAGCAACAGGCCCAGCGACAGGGCTGTACACCACTGCTTGATCACGGTTATTCGCATATCAGCCGGTGCTAGTGGTCGCCCATGGCCATGTCGATATAGCCGGACGGGCAGACGTCCGAGCAGATGTGGCAGCCGATGCACTTGTTATAGTCGGTATCGACGTAACGGCCCATGGTGGCCTCGTCCTTCTTGACCCGGAAGATGGCATCCTGCGGGCAGTAGATTACGCAGTTGTCACACTCGAAGCACATGCCGCAACTCATGCAACGCCCCGCTTCTTCGACGGCGGTTTCCGTGACCAGGCCAACTCCGCGTTCTGCAAAATGTCCGAGCACTTCATCCGCTGAAGGGCCGCTGGAAGAACGCAGGTTTCTCGGCGTAAACGGAAAATGTCCCAGGAACAGGCGGTCAGAGGAAATGATTTCCGCGCTGGAACGGTCTTCGTAGTTGTGCACGGCCCAGTTACCATCATCGGTGCCACGCATATCGCCACGCTCTTCCGCATCAAATTCACCCGGAGAAAGGTTGGTTTCCCGGAGTTTGTTGAGTAATTCAAAGTGGTGCACGTCGACCTTCGGACGTTTCTGCGGTGCTTCCTGCTTCAGGTAATGATCAATGCTTTCAGAGGCAATGGAAGCCTGGCCGATGGCGGTTGTCAGCAGGTGCGGGCGAATGATATCGCCGGCAACAAAATGACCTTCACGATCAGGAATCTGATAGAACGCATCGGCGTCGATCAGACCACGGCCGTTATCGAGTTCTTCCAGTCCGTCAGACAGATCGCCGCCCTGTCCGATCGCGGATACGATCAGGTCGCATTCAATTTCGTATTCACTGCCTTCAACCGGGTTCGGGCGTCCTTCAATCATTTCACACTTGGCCATCTTGATGGCTATCGCACGACCTTCATCATTCAGGATCACCTCGACCGGCATGACGCCATTATTGATGCGCACGCCCTCATGCAAGGCATCATGGATCTCGTGATCCGTTGCGGTCATTTCCTCGCGCTGGAACAGCGAAGTCAGGGTGACCTCGGCACCTTCACGGGCAGCGGCAAAGGCGGCATCATGGGCAACGTAACCGCCGATCACCTGTTCCGGGCGGTCTTCCTTGTTGATTTTCTCGATCTTGCCAAGGCGGCGGGCAACGGAGACCACGTCGATAGAGGTATCACCACCACCGATACAAACAACCTTGTCAGCGGTGACTTTCAATATGCCCTTGTTGAAGGCCTCCAGGAATTTCACGCCGGCAACACAGTTAGGGGCATCGCCATTCGGTACTGGCAGAGCGCGGCCAGTCTGGCAGCCAACGGCCCACAGGACGGCATCAAATTCCTTGTCCAGGTCTGCTATGCTGATATCCTTGCCAACACGCGTGTTCATGCGCAGTTCGATCCCACCCATGTCCACGATACGCTGACATTCATGGTTCAGTACATCGCGCGGGGTACGGTAGCCCGGGATGCCGTAGCGCATCATGCCACCGAGTGCCTCGTGTTCATCAAAAATGGTGCTGCCATGGCCGCGGCGGCGCAGCTGGTAGGCGGCGGCCATACCGGCGGGCCCACCACCGATGATGGCGATCTTCTTGCCGCTCAGTGGGGCCGAATTGTCAAAGGTAAACTTCTGTTCATAGGCAGAATCGCCAATGAACTGCTCGACGGAATTAATACCGACGAAATCTTCCACATTGTTACGGTTACAACCGTCTTCACAGGGGGCCGGGCAAACACGACCCATCATGGAAGGGAAGGGGTTGGCGTCGGTGGAGCGGCGAAAGGCATATTCTTCCATGCTCATGTCATCGGTCGGCTTTTCAATACCGTTGACAATTTGCAGCCAGCCACGGATGTCCTCACCGGATGGACAGCTGCCCTGGCAGGGCGGTGTGCGGTGTACGTAGGTCGGGCACTTGTAGGTCGTATCCTCGTTGAAGATATCGTCGCCCTTGCGTGCGTATACATGATCGCCGTCTTCAAATCGTCGGAATGTCAGATCTTCGTTTTCCATGTCATCTCGTGATGTTGCCATGCCTTATCTCCAGTTATCTGACCAGGTATCACCTGAGCGGATTCAAATCTATTGTTTGCTGCCGAGGACTATCGCGTTACTCACCAGCTGGTGGACGCTGACAATGCTGTCCATGGTAAAACCGTAATATGGCATGACCTTGGCAAACTGGCTCTTGCAGATTGCACAGATAGCCGCCATGTGGGTGACGCCGTGTTCATCGACCACATGTTTCAGGGCCTCCATACGGGGCAGGGCGCCCTTTACGCGGATTTCCATCAGGTCGTCTGTCAGCAGGCCGCCGCCACCGCCGCAGCAGTAGGTTGCGTCATGGATCGTGTCCTGCGGCATGTCATAAAAGTGGTTGCAACTTGCCCGGATGACGTCGCGGGGAATCGTAAACTGGCCGCCAGGCTTTGGTCCCATGCGCGAGGCGCGTGCCACGTTGCAGGAATCGTGGTAGGTCAATACCATGTCATCGTTGGCTGACTTGTCCAGTGTTATTGCGTCGCGCTGGATCAGGTCGTGTGTGAATTCCAGAATGTGCTGCGGGACCGGGTAGTTAGGATCGAGGAAGTCGAACGGCCCGGCCAGGGTATTCAGGAAGCTGTATGCGACGCGCCAGGCATGGCCGCATTCACCCATGATATGCGCTTGACGCCCAGGTCCAGGGCAGCCTCGCGGATGCGCAGGGAAACCTTGCGCATGTTCTCGTAGCTGCCGATGAACATGCCGAAGTTGGCAGCCTCGCTGGCGTGTGAGCTCAGGGTCCAGCTGATGCCGGACTCGTGAAACACCTTGGCATAGCCCATGAGGCCATCCACATGCGGTTCGGCAAAAAAGTCGGCCGACGGGGTGACGACCAGCACATCGGCGCCTTTTTCATCCAGCGGCAGGCGTACAGTGACGCCGGTTTCATCCTCGATGTCTTCTTCCAGGCCTTCCAGGGTGTTGGCCAGTGCCGGCTGTGGCAGGCCGAGGTTGTTGCCGATCTTGTAGACCTTGGCGATGATCTCGTTGCAGTATTTTTGGCCAA
>QIFB01000158.1 GCA_003230545.1 Gammaproteobacteria bacterium
AGCTGGTAGTGAATTAAAGAAAAACTTAACAAAACGCTCCACCTGACCGCTTTTTCGCTGCGCTCAAAAGCGCCAGGTGAGCGAATCGTTATGAAAGACCGAAATTTCTGCGTAGTTGCCGTTCCCCGGCCGTCCGGGTACGGCAATTGATGGCCGGAGTTACCCCTGCGCAACAATGCCAGTTGGTGGTTCCAACCTTGCTGTGAACGGCAGGTTTCGAGGTAAACACAGACCTGGAAGACTAATCCCAAAAAATGCCGAATGGTGTCAGCACATTTATTCCTTAATAGTGAGAAGAATATGTGCCTGACAACATTTTTCGTTTTACCAAAATGCTACAACAAGCCACAGCGTTAACAGCAATAGCACCGCGGCCTGGACACGATAATCCTGCCACCACGGACCCGGTACGGTGCTGGACAGGATCTCCGGTCGGTAGGTGAACCGGGCGACCTGCTCCGGTGCCGGTGGCGCCGTTAGCATTCCGGTTAGCCAGAACAGCGCGCCGCTCACGGCAAAGAGCAACCCGGCGATCAGGGTAAAGTGCAGTTCCAGCCAACCCATCAGCGTCGCAATAAAGCACACCAAGGAGATGGCATGCCCGCCCAACAGGGTGGCCAGTGCAGCGCCCGCCCCTGCTCGCGGCCAGAATATGCCGAACAGGAAAATCACCACCACCGGCGGCACCAGGTAGGCCAGCGCCGTCTGCAGATAGTGGAACAGGCCCTCGAAGCCGCCAATGGCCGGGGCGACCAGTGCGGACAGCACCATGAACACCACGATGGTCGTGCGCCCGATCCAGGCCGTGTGGCGTGGTGTGAGTTTCGGCCACAGCGGTTTGACGAAATCCAGCGTCACCAGGGCGGCTGCCGAGTTCAGCGTCGAGTCGATGCTGGACATCAGCGCCGCCACCAGGGCTGCGAGCACCAGCCCGGCGAGGCCGGTTGGCAGCAGCGTGCCGATCAGCGCGGGAAATACCTGGTCGCCTTGCTCCAGCCCGGGCAGGAACACACCTGCCATCACCCCCGGCAGCACCATCAGGAACAGCACCGGCAGTTTCAGCAGGCCGGCGAACAGCGCGCCCCTGCGGGCATGGGCGATGTTGCGCGCGCCCAGCACCCGCTGCACGATGAACTGGTTGGTGCACCAGAAATAAAACCCCAGTACCGGCACCCCCACCAGCGTGCCCAGCCACGGCAGGTTTGCATCGGTCAGCGGCAACATCAGCGACAGGTGTTCCGGTGGGGTCGCGGCCACCAGTTGTGCCCAGGAAAAATCCAGTTCGGCAAACGCCAGCACGGCGACCACCGCGGAGCCGATGAGCAGGATCACCGCCTGCAGGACATCGGTATACACCACCGCGGCGAGCCCGCCGGCCGCCGTGTACAGGCCAGCAATGGACGCCAGCAGCAGCGCGGCGCTGAACAGGTCGAGTCCCGGCAGGAATACGCTGAGCACGATGGCGCCGGCAAACAGCGTGCCCGCAGTGTCCACCACGATGTTCGCGACAATGGTCAGCAGGGAGAAATAACGGCGCACGTGGCGGTCATAGCGGTACTCCAGGAACTCCGGCACCGTGCCGATGCGTGCATCCAGGTACAGCGGCACCAGGAACAGTGCGAACACCACCAGGATCGGGGCCGCCATCCACTCGTAGTTGGCCACGGCGATGCCCCAGGTGTAGGCCGCGCCGGTCAGACCGATCAGCGTAGTGCTGGAGATATTCGAGGCAAACAGCGACAGGCCGATCGGCACCCAGCCCAGCCGGCGCCCGGCGAGGAACAGGTCCTCGGCGCTGCGGGTGCGCCGCGCCATGGTAAACCCGATGGCGAACACCACCACGAAGTAGCCGGCGACGATCACGAGATCGACCGTGCCCAGGGTGATGTCCTGCACGGTTACGCTTCACTCCCTGGCTCGGTAATCACGCCGCTTCCGGCAATGCCTCGCCACCCAGGGTTTCCAGCAGCTGCGGCAGGAAGTCAGCCAGTTCCAGCGCCATCAGCGAGAAATCCCGGTCGAACCGGGTAGCGTAATCTTCCTCTCCCGTGTCTCCTTCCGCTTCACGGATCACGTCTTCGAATTTCAGCCGCTTGATCGACAGGTCATCCTGTAACACGAATGACAGGCGGTCCTTCCAGGTCAGTGCCAGCTTGACGGCATATTTACCGTGATTGACGTGATTGCGAACTTCGCCGGCGGTCAGTTCCTGGCCCTTGATGGTCACCTGGCCACCGTCCGGGTCCGGGTGTTTCAGTTCGCAGGTATCCCCCAGTTCGAAGCCCGCCGGTAATGGCGTACCCTTCAGCCAGCGGGTCATAACGGCGGTCGCCGATTCATTTGCATCCAGTGGGGTTGCCTTGAGACTGCCGAGAGTGGCGCGCAGCAGACTGATCTGGTCCTCGGCCTTCGAGGACGTTGGCGTGTCGATTACCAGCAGCCCGTTACGGGTGTCGAGGTAGGCAAACAGGTCGGTATGCCGGGTCAGGGTGCGCGGCAGCAGGTCGATGATGATCTCGTCTTTCAGGCGGCGGCGCTCGCGGCGGTAGACCTCACGTGACTCGGTCGCCTCGATCTCCGCGACGCGATCATCCAGCAATTCCTTTACGACTCCTGCGGGCATAATCTTCTCGCCCCTGCGCCGGCAGATCATCAGGAAATCGTTGGCTGCATGGACCAGCATGTCGCTGTGACGTCCGAGCGGCGAGATCCACCCGGAGGCACTCATGTCCATGCGACTGCAGCCCTGGAAGGCCTGTGTTTGCAGACGGTCATGCAGGGTTTCCGGCGACAGGTTGAACGTCTGACCGAGACGGTATATCTGGAGATTCCTGAACCACATAAATTTACCCCGAAGAAAGCGACACATTATGCGTACGGTGGCCGTGCCTGACCAGTTCTTATTCGTCATTCCGAATGTCGGAATCCAGCAAGTGATTGAATCGTGAACCCTGGATTCCGGGTTTCCGCTATGCTCCGCCAGGAATGACGGATTAATCAAAGAGTCCCTAAATAATATATTTGGGATTCATGCCTTTTCGGGCAGTATATTGCATCACTGCAAGTCATCAGGTGTG
>QIFB01000193.1 GCA_003230545.1 Gammaproteobacteria bacterium
CATGTTGGCAACCGTTGGTCCGTCCATGGCCGCTTCGTTGTACTTGTCCGGGACATCCAGCGCTGGACGTTCATAGTCCGGTGTCAGTGTGCAGCCGGCCAGCAACAGGCCGGCCAGCAGTGTCATCGCAAGACGCATGTCAGGATCTGTCCTCGCTGGCCGTGGCTGTCGCCGTAGATGGTTTTGAACGGGCAATATAGCGATCTACAATGACGTACATGGCCGGTACCACCAGCACGCCGACAATGGTCGCGACCAGCATCCCGCTGAACACCGTCATGCCCATGACCTTGCGAGCCTCGGCGCCGGCGCCACTGGCCACCAGCAACGGGAGCACACCCAGAATAAACGAAAAGGCAGTCATCAGGATTGGCCGAAAGCGCAGCCTGGCGGCCTCCATGGCCGCCTCGACGGCATCGCGGCCCTTCTCCGATTCCACCTTGGCAAATTCAACAATCAGGATGGCGTTTTTGGCGGAGAGACCGATCAGCATGACCAGGCCGATCTGCGCAAATACGTTGTTGACATAACTCTCGCTGAACAGGCGTGCAATAAACAATCCGCCGACGGCGCCGAACACCGCGATGGGCGTACCCAGCAATACCGACAGTGGCAACGACCAGCTCTCATACTGGGCCGCGAGAATCAGGAATACGAACACCAGCGCCATCAGGAACACCACCGAGCCGGTCCCTTCCGCGGCCTTCTCCTGGTACGACATGTTGTACCAGGCATAGCCCATGTCATTGGGCAGGATTTCTTTCGCCACTGCTTCCAGTGCGTTCAGCGCCTGCGCGGAACTGTAGCCGAGAGCCGCCTGCCCGCTAAGCTCGGCCGAGCGAAACAGGTTAAAACGGTTGGTGAATTCCGGGCCCTGGGTGCGGCTGTCGCTCACCAGCGTCGCCATGGGTACCATTTCGTCGTTGTTATTGCGCACGTAGAACATGCGAATACCGTCCACCTTTTGCCGGTATTCGGGCTCGGCCTGCACATATACTTTATAAAGACGCCCGAAGCGATTGAAATCATTGACGTAGGCACCACCCAGAAAGGCGCCGATGGTGGTATTCAGATCTGCCAGCGACACGCCAAGTTTCAGCGCCTTGGCGTCATCAATATCGAGAAAGATCTGCGGCGAGTTTGGCCGGAAAAAGGTATACAGGCTGGCAATCTCGGGGCGCTCTTTGGCCACCTTGATAAATTCCTGCGCCTGATTGAACAGGTAATCCGGGGGCCTGCCGCTGCGGTCCTGCAGCATCATGGAGAATCCGGAACCGGTCCCCAGCCCCGGGATCGCCGGCGGCCCGAAGGCAAAAGCGGCGCCACCGGTAATGCGCGCCGCAAAGGCCGCGTTCAGGCGCCGGACGACCTCATTGGCATGGTCTTTTGCATCCGGCCGCTCGTCCCAGTCCTTGAGCTGGATAAACGCCATGCCGGCATTGGGTTGCAAGGTACTCGTGGCAATATTGTAGCCGGCAATGACAGTGGAGTTTTCAATCGCATCGACTTCCGCGAGAATTGCTTCTACCTGCGTCAGCGTCGCATTGGTGCGCTGCAGGGATGAAGCATCCGGCATCAGCACCGTGGCCAGGATATAACCCTGGTCCTCCTCGGGCACGAAGCCGCCGGGAACTACACGAAACAGGATAACAATCCCGGCAATCAACAGTGCCAGCAACAGTCCCGCCCGCACAACCTTGTGGGTAAAGAAACCGGTGAGCACCATGAATTTGTCGGTGACCGCCGCGAACCCGCGGTTGAACACATCAAAGAATTTCTGGAACGGGCTCTTCTGCTCGCCGGGTGGTTTCAACAGCATCGCCGCCAGCGCCGGACTCAGGGTCAGCGCATTGATCGAGGAAATGGCGACCGAGATGGCGATGGTAATGGCAAACTGCTGGTACAGCCGGCCGGTGATGCCACCCATGGCTGCGACCGGGACAAACACCGCAATCAGCGACAGTGACGTGGCGATAATCGGTCCGGATACCTCGCGCATGGCCTCGATGGTCGCTTCCTTCGGTGCCAGGCCTTTCTCCATTTTCTGGGCGACGGCCTCCACCACGACAATGGCATCATCCACCACGATACCAATTGCCAGCACCAGGCCCAGCAGCGACAGGGTGTTGATCGAAAAACCCAGCAACGGAAATACCATGAAGGTGCCGATCAGCGATACCGGTACAGTGAGCGCGGGAATCAGCGTGGCACGGGCACTCTGCAGGAAGATATAGACTACCAGGATGACCAGCCCCACGGCCTGGAACAGGGTGATGATAATTTCGCGAATGCCTGCAGTAATCGGCTTGGTGGTGTCCAGCGAGACAACATATTCCAGGTCGTCGGGAAAACGTTTGGATACTTGTTCCATTGCCGCGAGAATTTTCTCAGCGACCTCCAGGCCATTGGCGTCCGGCAGCTGGAAGATTTGGAGGACGGCAGTCGGCTTGCCATCGAGGCGCGCCTGGATCTGGTAATTCTGACTACCCAGCTCGATACGTGCGACATCCTTCAGCAGTACCTGTGAACCATCCGTGTTGGAACGTACAACGACATTGCCAAATTGCTCTGGCGTCTCGTAGCGGCCGGCCGTCTGCACCGTATAGGTAAACTCGGTACCCGGTGGCGCCGGTTCGCCACCAATGGTGCCGGCGGGCACCAGCACATTCTGCTCGGAGATTGCCCGGGTAATATCCGGCACCGTCAGGTGGAGCTTGGCCAGCTGGTCCGGCCGAATCCAGACGCGCATGGCGTACTCGGTAATGCTGCCGCCGAGTACCTCGGCGTTACCAACCCCGCGAATGCGGGCCAGTTCATCGATGATATTGATGGTGCCGTAATTGGTCAGGAACTGCTCGTCATAGGTGCCGTTGGGCGATACCAGTGATACCAGCAGCAGCGGAAAGGAGAGTTGTTTCTTGACGGTTACGCCGAGGCGTTTGACTTCCTCCGGAAGACCGGCCTGTGCCTCCGATACCCGGTTCTGGGTCAGGACGTTGGCCATATCGAGATCGGTGCCGACCGCAAAGGACACCTGGAG
>QIFB01000055.1 GCA_003230545.1 Gammaproteobacteria bacterium
GCGGAACATGGACCGGTGCCGTGGTCATCGGGGGCGGCTTGGTTGCTGCACCTCCCCCGGCAACAGGGGCTCCAGCGGCAGCCGGGTTTTCCAGTTGCTGCAGGCGGCGGTCGATGTCCAGGTATTGTTCCCGCTGCCGGCGCTGCAGGTCCTGCATCATCTTCGTTTGCACCTCCAGGTCACCGCGCAGTTCCTGCAGGTCCTGCTGCAGCTGTTCAATGCGGTTCAGGATGTTGAGCAGCCCGCGTGAATCCAGTTTGCGTTCAATGTCATCCAGGCGTTGCGAGGTCGATAAAGCCATCACGCCCTGCGCAGGCAGCGCCGCCATGACAAACACGATGGCCGTTAAGGCAGCCCGGTAGAATGGTCGTGTCATGATTACCGGCCCTGGTAGACGATCTCGACGCGGCGGTTAAGACGCCATGCGGCTTCGCTGCTGCCGTCTGCGGCCGGCTTTTCTTCCCCGTAGCCGACGACCGTCACCTGGGTGGAATAAACCCCGTCAAATTCCAGGATGCGTTGCACGGATAAGGCACGCCGTTCGCTCAGGGCGATATTATATTCACGCGAGCCGCGCTCATCCGTATGCCCTTCCAGGGTTATTCTCTGGCCCGGGTTTGCACCGAGGTATCTTGCATGGGCGCTCAACAGGTCAAGGTCCTCAGCCGTTATTTCTGCGCTGTCGTATTCAAAATAGATGACCCGGCGCGACAGCGGGCTACCCGGGTTTTCCCGCAGGTAATCCTCGAAACTGGAGCCGCTGCCGAGACCGCTGGCAACGGCGCCATCCTCGGCAGAGGTGCCCCGGTCCTCGATCGATGCATCATTCGTCGGGCCGCCCTTCGATGAACAACCCGCCAGCACGGCAATCAAAACCACGGCCAATAATCTGATAACTCTGACTTTCATTGCATTACTCCTGTGTTTCAAAATGATAATTCGTAACCAAACCCCTAGCGGTCGTCAAAGGGGGACCAGGCAGGCTCGCGTACATTACCGGCCTGCAACGACAGACGCTGGCGAAACCTGCCATCAACAGATACCGCTGCCAGCACCTCGCGATTGCCCTCCCCGGTTGCATAAATAATGATACTGCCGTTGGGTGAAAAACTCGGGGACTCGTCCTGCCGGCCATCGGTCAGCACCCGCAGGGCCCCGGATTCAAGATCGAGCACCGCGATCCGGTAGCGGCCGGATTCTCCGTGCACCATAGCAAGTTTACGTCCATCAGGCGAAAAATCGGCGTCCGCATTGTATTTACCGTCAAACGTCAGTCTCTCGGCCCTGCCGCCCGCCGCTGACATCCGGTAGAGCTGCGGCGAACCCCCGCGGCTCGAGGTAAACACGATACTTCTGCCGTCCGGTGACCAGGTCGGCTCGGTATCGATGGCCGCGTTGTTCGTCAACCGGGTCAATGCGCGCGTGTTCACGTTCATGGTGTAGATTTCCGGATTGCCGTCACGCGACAGGGTCAGCGCGAGGCGCAAGCCGTCGGGCGACCACCGGGGTGCGCCATTGATACCTTTGAAGGAAGCCAGTTTCCGGCGCGAGCCGCTGATCACTTCCTGCAGATAGATCTCCGCGGTCTTTTTTTCGAAAGAGACATAGGCAATCCGGGCACCTTCCGGTGACCAGGAGGGCGACATCAGCGGCTGTTTCGAGGTGAGAATCGTTTGCGGGGCATAGCCGTCCGAATCGGCGACCATCAGGGTATGGGTCCGGTTGCTGATGGGGCCGCTGGTGGTGATGTAGGCAACCTTGGTATTGAAAGCGCCGCGGATACCGGTTAATTCTTCATAAACGAGATCGGCAATATGATGCGCGACCCGCCGCAGGTCCTGGCGTTCCGCCGGAAAACTGAAATCGGCGATTTGCTTGCCGCGCAGGATATCAAACAGCTGGAACTCTACCGTGTACTGCCCATCCGTGGTCTGGGTGACTTTGCCGATCACCAGGTTGTCGACATTCACCATGCGCCAGTTGCTGAACAGCACCTGCGCAGCATCGGTGGGATGCGCCACCAGGTCCCTGTCCGGCAAGGGCTCGAAACGCCCGCTCCTCCTCAGGTCGGCGGAAATAATCGCCGCGATATTTTCCGGTAAAGGCTGCGCGCCGCCAGACCAGCCAAACGGCACCACGGCAATCGGCAGTGCGCCTTGTACACCCTGTGTGATTTCAATGGTCAATGCCGCCTGTGCAACTGCACCAGGCAGCAACAGTAGAAACACACTTATTCTTAATAATAATTTCATGGTAATAAAGTTATCCCTTGTCACTTCGTTCCTCGCAATAACAAATCATTCAGGCCTGAATACAAAATCAAGCTCGCGAAAATAATGAAACAGGCCTGCATCCGGGGGCACGGGTAAAGGGGCCGCCTTAAATACCGCTGACTCAACCGAGCGGTCAAGCAGTGCGTCCCCGCAACTTTGTACCACACGCGCCTTTGCAACGTCACCCCCCGGAATCAGGGCCACCTGCACCTTGCAGGTAAAATCTTCCGAACTCCCCAGTGGCCGTATCCAGTTACGCCGCACTTTGTCCTGGATATAGGAGACGTATTCAGCAACGACTCCCTGGTCACGGGCCTGCTGCTCTGCTGCCAGTTCCGCCTGTAATGCCTTTTCCGCCTCACGCTGGCTCGCCACTTCCGCCTTGCGCTTGCGTTCCGCCGCGGCCTTCTGTTTCTTGACCTGCTCCGCCTTGCGCTTGCGTTCCGCCTCGGCCTTCTGCTTCTTTACCGTTTCTGCCTTGCGCTTACGCTCTGCTTCGGCCTTCTGCTTTTTCACCGCTTCTGCCTTGCGCTTGATCTCTGTCTCGGCCTTTTGCTTTTTCACCGCTTCTGCCTTGCGCTTGCGTTCCGTCTCGGCCTTCTGTTTCTTCACTACTTCTGCCTTGCGCTTACGCTCTGCTTCGGTCTTTTGCTTCTTGACCTCTTCTACCTTGCGCTGCTCAGCCAGTTTTTTATCTTCAAGGGCCTTGAGCTGCTTCTGGTCAACCAGCGTTGCCTGGACCGGTTTTGCACCC
>QIFB01000138.1 GCA_003230545.1 Gammaproteobacteria bacterium
GCTTATCCGCAGCCGTTACTGGAAGAATGCTGATGGCTTTGTATCAAGGGCGATCATGCGCTATCCGTACTCAGACATTAATGCAGCCTGGCAGGAGAAATAGATACTCACGTAGTTCGGGAAACCCAGGGCGACAGATAAAAACCTGCTGCTTGTATTGTCGCTCTGGTTATCTGGAGCTACTGTAGTCCCGTTCCTGATAGCCAGGTTCCGCAATTTAAAACAGACATACCACTAAGGATATGACTCACATGCCCAGAATCTGGACAGCTTTTCTTGCCGCTTTGGCAGTAGCCATGTCGACGCTGTTGCCATCAAGCCCGGTTTTTGCCCAAGGTATGGCGAAATCGAACCAGTTCTGGTGGCCCGATTCACTGAACCTGGAACAGCTGCGTACACACGATGCCAGATCGAATCCTTACGGTGACGATTTCGATTACGCCAAGGCCTTTGAAAGCGTCGATCTCAAGGCCCTGAAGGCAGACATCGAGAAAGCGCTGACCACCTCGCAGGACTGGTGGCCGGCGGACTGGGGCCATTATGGCGGCCTGATGATCCGCACGGCGTGGCACAGCGCGGGCACCTATCGCGTGCATGACGGCCGCGGCGGCGCCGACGGCGGCCAGCAACGCTTCGAGCCGCTCGGCAGCTGGCCGGATAACGCCAACCTGGACAAGGCACGCCGCCTACTGTGGCCGGTCAAGCAGAAGTACGGCCGCAATGTCTCCTGGGCCGACCTGTTGATCCTCGCCGGTAACGTTTCGCTGGAATCGATGGGATTCGAGACCCTCGGCTTCGCGGGCGGCCGCGTGGACGACTGGGAAGCCGACCTCGTCTACTGGGGCCCGGAGACTGAGATGCTCGGCAACGACAAGCGCTACAGCAAGAAGGGCGAACTCGAAAAGCCGCTGGCCGCCTTGCAGATGGGCTTGATCTACGTAAACCCGGAAGGACCCAGCGGCAATCTAGATCCGGTCTCCGCCGCCGCAGACATTCGCGAATCGTTCGGGCGCATGGCGATGAACGATGAAGAGATCGTTGCGCTGATCGCCGGCGGGCATACCCTGGGCAAGGTTCACGGCGCCAGGAAGGCGGACTGCGTGGGCCCGGAACCTGCCGCCGCCCCGATCGAGGAACAGGGCCTTGGATGGAAGAACAAGTGCGGCAAGGGTAATGCGGAAGACACCATGACCAGCGGCCTGGAAGGCGCCTGGACCCAGACGCCGACCGCGTGGTCTATCCTGTATCTCGACAACCTGTTCCGCTTCGACTGGGAGAAGCAGAAGTCACCCGGCGGCGGAACTGTGTGGGTGCCTACCGATAAATCGGCGCACACCGCGGTACCCGACGCCCACGTCAAGGACAAGCGCAAGCCGCCCATCATGCTGACGACGGATCTTTCGCTGAAGGAAGACCCCGGCTTCCGCAAGATCGCCGAGCGATTCCTGAAGAACCCGAAGGAATTCGACCAGGCGTTCGCCAGGGCATGGTTCAAGCTGACGCATCGCGACCTGGGTCCGCGTGCCCGCTACCTGGGCAGTGAAGTCCCCGATGAAGTGTTCGTCTGGCAGGACCCGGTGCCGACAGCCGAGCACAGCATCAGTGACCGCGAGGCGGCGAGCCTGAAAGCGAAGATCCTCAAGTCCGGCCTGACCGTCCCTGAACTGGTCCGGACGGCTTGGGCATCCGCTTCCACGTACCGCGGCTCGGATATGCGGGGCGGCGCCAATGGCGCTCGGGTACGCCTCGCCCCGCAGAAGGACTGGGCGGCCAACGACCCGAAAGAACTGGCCGGCGTTATGGAGAAGCTTGATAAGATTCGCAAGGATTCCGGCAGCAAGGTCTCCATGGCCGACCTGATTGTACTTGGCGGTGCCGCCGCGATCGAGAAGGCCGCCGGTGATGCCGGGTACAAGGTCAAGGTGCCCTTCAAGGCGGGACGCGGTGACGCGACGCAGGAAATGACCGACGTGCACTCGGCTACTGTACTGGAGCCGACCGCGGATGCATTCCGGAACTACTACAGCGACAGGGCCTACGCATCGCAGACCCGGATGATGGTCGAGAAAGCCGACCTGCTGACGCTGACCGTGCCGGAAATGACCGCGCTGGTGGGTGGCATGCGTGCGCTGGGTGCGAACACGGGCGGTTCGAAGCACGGTGTATTCACCGACAAGCCCGGCATCCTGAACAACGATTTCTTCGTGAACCTGCTCGACATGTCTACGGAATGGACCAAGTCACCGAAGGCTGATGGCGTCTACGAGGGTCGTGATCGGGCTTCGGGCAAACTCAAGTGGACCGCCACGCCGGTCGACCTGATCTTCGGCTCTAACTCCGAGCTGCGCGCGGTTGCGGAAGTCTATGCATTTGACGGCTCGGAAGAGAAGTTCGTGCATGACTTTGTTTCAGCGTGGGCCAAGGTCATGAATCTCGATCGTTTTGACCGGGTTTGAAGACCGGCATCGGAAACAAAAAACGGCGTCCATCAGCAAACTTCGGTTGCAGTCTCGAGACGCCGCTCCGAACCTCCCCCCTACATCAATCACGAGCACCGCGGCGCCACACTGACACCGGGGAAACACTGAGCGGAGCAGGCCGCGGGCAGTGCACGGCCTGCCGGTACCGGCAAATTACAGATTCAGTGCTGCTTGCTGGATCCTGACCAGGTCACCCGCGTTGATCTGGCCGTCCGGCACCATGTCCGCGCGCACCAACTGCTCGCTGGTGGGCACCAGCAGGCCCAGTACAATGCGGGTAGCCAGCAACACGTCTACCACATCCACGTTACCGTCCTCGTTGATGTCGCCGTTATTGATGTAGTTATTGGCCGGCGTATCACTGCCCAGTAACGGATCACTGCCGTAGGTCACTTCCATCCCGTCATCGAACCCGTCACCATCGGTGTCGGCAAGCAGCGGATCGGTCCCGTAGGTTGCCTCGTCAATATCCAGCAGGCCATCGTTGTC
>QIFB01000021.1 GCA_003230545.1 Gammaproteobacteria bacterium
CGAAGCACTGGCACCAAGATTAATAAATGTGCCACTACCAGCGGTTGGATATTTTCCATCCTTCTTGCCGTTACCAGTATTACTACTGGCTTTGGTCGTGTTACTGTAAACCGCAAATTCCGTGAAGCCGGCGGCGCCAGCTTCGCTCAATCCGGGATGATTCCAAATGGTAGCGTCGCCAGCTTCCGGGTAATAGTGGTTGTCGTTTGGGAGGCTGACCGAGAAAATAGTATGGCCGGCACTCGATTTGTTTTCAATCGTGCTGCCACAGTTGATGAAGCTCGCATTTGCAGCTGTTGGAGAACCGAATTTTGCGCTGAATTCAATGTGTCCACCGCCTCCCTGTTCACCTTCCCTCGCGCCGTAGTTGAAGTAACAGCCGTGGCCTGCGGAGGCCCCCTGTTTTTTCACATCTGGCCAGTTGTTATTGAAGCTTGTAACACCGCCGTATGCACCGGCAGCCTTTGCAGCGTAGTTATAGAAGTACCCGTGCCCCCCACTCGAGGTTCCATCGAATGCAACATCACCGCCATTTGCCTTGCTGTGGGTTCCACCCAGGTTGTAGAAAACCCCGTTAGCTGCTGTCGAATTGACATAAAACTGAGTATTACCGCCATCACCACCGGAAACCGTTCCGCCCACATTGGTAAATGTGGCATTGGCCGCAGTCGCGGTATCGTGGAAGACTACATTTCCGAACGTATCGCCATCGGTGCCAAGAGTACCGTAGATAGTAAATCGGGCTGCGTCCGCCGATGTGGAGTCGCTGAAGCTGACCTCACCGCCGACAGTGCTGTGCTCAGGTGGAGTAGCAGCTGCAATTGACTGGTTGCAGAAACTAATGACACCTCCACCGTAGCCCTGGTCTGTCACTGGACCGGCGCAGTAGTACATGTCATCACCGCCCGCTGTTGCGGAGTTCATGAACTTGAGCTGCGGGTTCTCATGGCCGCTACTGTTGGCGGCCACAATCAGGCTCTGTTGTTTACGGGAACGATTGATGATTCCGAGTCCCGTGATTGTCAAAGCTGGTGTGGTAGAAGGGCCTAGTATAAAGGTGTAGGTGGGCGCGTTATTTGCGAACTCGATGCACTCCACCACGGCGTCGCTCTTTGCAGAATTGGCTGAATTTGCTGAAAACGTAATTGCCGTCTGCGACGTGGTGCTCGGCCTTCTCCGCGGGCAGCCCGGAAGGGGTCCAGTTGTCTGCTGTATTCCATTCACCGGTAGCCGGTTGAGATTTCCAGGTCAATGTCGTCATTTTTTTCTCTTGAGTTGGCAAGAATCTTCAGTCCTAACGTTCAATATGAACTGCAGGCGCCGAATATATCTGGTTGCGCCCCATACTCTTGGCCCTGTACAGGGCGATGTCCGCCTCCCGTAACAGGAGTTCGCTCCCCACATCGGAGGCAGGGAGCGTAGTCGCAGTGCCCAAACTTACAGTTACCACAGAGCTTGCCGACGAATGAGCATGCTCGATTACCAGACTTTCTACTGCCTGGCGTAGCTTCTCCGCAAGTGCGGCTGCACCGTCGACGTCTGTATTAGGCAGGATGATCATGAACTCCTCACCACCGTAACGCGCAAGCATGTCCGCCGGCCGCTGCAGTTGTTCCTGCAGGACTCTGGCCAATGCCGCGAGGCAGTCGTCGCCGGCCTGGTGGCCGTAGCTGTCGTTAAAGGCCTTGAAGTGATCAACGTCAAGCATGATTATCGAGAGTAGTTTGCGCTCGCGCCACTGACGTGACCAACATTCTTCCAGGTAGACGTCGCCGCGCCGCCGGTTGGCGACACCGGTAAGGCCGTCGCGATCGGCCAGATCCTGCAACTCCTGGTTGAATTGATCCAGTTGAGTAGTCCGTTCAGCCACCTTCTCTTCCAGGGTTCGAGAGTAGTCCTGCACCTGCTCGTAGAGGCGCGCGTTCTCGATCGCGACCGCCGCCTGGGCAGCCAGCAGCCGTATCACCTCCGCCCACTCCGCGTTGAAGACACCACTGGCCAGATTGTTCTCCATGTATAGCGCACCTTCAAATCGCTCCTGTCGAATCGGTACACAAAGCACCGATGCCGGGCCGAACTTGAGTACATACGGGTCCTGCACGAACTGCCCCTCGCGTGCCGCGTCGCTGAGCACCACGGCCTCACCACTCAATAGTACTTGACTGATGAGTGTCACCGGCAGTGGCACCTGCCCTCCAACGGTATCCGGTACCAGCGATTGGGCCGGCGCATCGACCGTCGACTGACCCTCCGGAGGAAGCTGGGCCGCCTCCACCACCAACTGACCCTTCCGCCGGACCACCAGGCAACCCCACTGGCCGCCAGCGTTTTCCAACAGGATTGCCATGGTGGTTTTGAGCAGCCGGTCCAGAACAATCTCGCCGGAGATTTCTCGCGACGCCTTCATGACCGAGGCAAGGTCCAGGTCGTCTCCCTCAGCCGTTACTGTCAACGCCCGTTTGCCCGTCGCCAGTTCACGCAACACGGTGAACTCCTGCTCCAGAAGCACCACCTTGCGCTGAGCGCCCCAGCGGTCATAGAGGTGATGGGCACTGCGCAGGTAGCCTTCGGCCGCCCGTCGGCGACCGAGGACGAGCAAATGCCGAGCAGCCCACTCGCAGGCTGTTGCCTCATCACGGAGAAAGCCGCTTTCCTGCGCCGCGCCGATCGCCGCATCGTAACGTTCCAGTGCGGCCTCGCGAACACCGTCGAGTCGCGCAAGCTCAGCCTCCATCAAATACTGGAGGTGGCGAAAATTCTCTTCACAGTTGTCGGCCCAGCGCTTCATGCGCGCGAGGTCGCGTTCCAGGCGTTTACGCGTCACCGCCTGATCATCAGCATCCATGTCCGGATAGTGAGTTGCCAGGGTCAGAAATGCGGTAATGTAAAAGCGCACCAACTGGGGCAGCGACATCGCTGACTTAATCAACGCATCCTGGGCGTGCACGTGCTCCAGGGCCCGATCGTAGTCGCCGTAGAGTAAGCAGATCTCGGCGTTGTAGATATAGTAGTTGGAAATCCCGGTCATGAACTGGCGCTTGTGCATGCCTGTAAGGCACTGTTCCTGATCGAAGTTGTCGTCGCTTAGGGTGCACGGTGAATCGGTGAGGCCAAGCAGGTTGCGCTGTAACTGCAGGAACAGGGTGGCCGAATCCAGTGAGTCCTGGTAGGCGCATTCGCGCACGATCTCCAGATTCTCAGCGTGTAGCCTGCGGGCCATTTCCAGTTCAAGGGTCGGGTCCCAGATCACACAGTCCTGAGCACTATAGGCGAGGTACAGCAGATCGCCCGACTGGTAGCCTGCTTCGATACCCTTGCGGAACCACGGTGTCAGGCTCGACCAGTGGTTACTCCAGTGATGCACGAACATAGCGTATACATAGATCACCCGCGCCCGCAGGGTGAGATCGTCGAAGTGCTCGTTGATCGCCAGCCCAACCTTTCCATACTCATAGCCGATCGCAGGCTCGTCGAGTTCGCCACACAACAACATGCCGTAGGCCGCGTAGGCAAAGGCAGACTCGGGACAATTACCGTGGCGTAAAGAGAGATTGACCGCCTTCAGCACCAGGTAGGAAAACAGGTTACCGCTACCGGAAAGAAACGTGGCCGGAAAAATTTCCATCAGCAGGCGCATGGCTGTCAGGGTGGCCGCATCTTCCAGCAACGGTGCATCCATCAGCTCAGCGATGCGGCGTTTGCCAAGATTCTCCTCAACCAGGCGTTGCTCTTCGGTAACCTCCATATCCCCCGGTCGATCGGCGAACTCCACGCCCAGAAGCGCCAGCCCCTGAATTGCAGAGTGGATGGAATCCTCCATGCGTCCGAGAGTCGCATACTGCCGAGTGCGAGTAGCAAGAATATCACTACGAGCTAAATCCGATTGGGCGTGCTCCAGCATCACCCCGATCCAACTGTCGGCTTCCTCCACACGCCCGGTAAGATAGGTGCACTGCTGGGTCTCCGCCGCCAGTGCTTGCATCAGCGCTGGCGTATCCTGCCAGGGTTCGGCGGGCAATAGCTCTAAAGCCA
>QIFB01000192.1 GCA_003230545.1 Gammaproteobacteria bacterium
GTCCTACTTCCCGGTCGAGGAGGCAAATCCGTTCCTCGGCTGGCGCGGTATCCGTATCAGCCTGGATCATCCGGAGATTTTTCTGACCCAGTTGCGTGCCATGCTGCGCGCGAGTGCGGGTATCAATAATCTCAATATTATGATGCCCATGATATCGACTGTAACCGAGCTTGATATGGCCATGGTCCTGATCAACCAGGCAATAGGTGAGCTGATCGAGGAGGGAGAGCAAGTGCACCGGCCGCCGATTGGTATTATGATCGAGGTGCCATCTGCGGTGTACCAGGTGAAGGCCATGGCACGCCAGGCTGATTTCTTTTCCATCGGGACGAATGACCTGACTCAATGGAATAATTCCCGGGTCGCCAGTTTGTACCAGTCGCTGCATCCCGCGGTACTGTGTGCCGTGCAGCAGGTGGTGGAAGCGGCGCACAAGCTGGGCAAGCCGGTCAGTGTCTGCGGGGAAATGGCCGGTGATCCGGCAGCAGTGCTGGCACTGCTGGGTCTCGGGGTAGACAGCCTGAGTATGTCGGTCAGCAGCCTGCCACGCGTCAAGTGGGTGATACGGAGTTTTACCCGGGAAGAGGCATGTGATGTATTGCAGCAGGCACTGGAGATGGATGACCCGCGCGCCATCCGGCAGCTCTATAACAGTGTGCTGGAGCAGGGCGGCCTCGGCGGCCTGATACGGGCAGGTAACTAGCGACCGGAATGTTTGCCGCGGCGGTGTACCTGCGCCGTTGCGCGGCGTTTGCCCCAGAGCCACACGCCGCTAATGGCCAGCACCAGGAACAGCACGGCCGCGGCATCCACCAGGTAAATGCCCCGGCTGCCGAGGATGCGTCCACTGTGCAGGTCGAGCAGTACGCGCTCCAGCGTCACACCGGTGCCACGCCAGGCCTGCTGCAGCGCGGTACGCAATGCCGGTGAGGGTTCTGCTGATTCGGACCAGACAGCATCCAGGTTGTCGGTTTCAATCCATTCGAGGAAGCTGTCATCCGTCCGGTAATAGCCGTGGGCGGCATGGATTGCCAGTTCCCGGGCTGGTGTGAGTCCCAGCGCCTGCATGCCGGCCGGTACCCCGGCAGCACCGCCAAGGCGCTCCACCAGTTCCCCGTCCGGGGTAAACAGCAGCAGTTGCCCCTCAACGGCGATGATTACCAGGTCAGCGAAGCCGACGGCGCCCAGCAGCGGGGCGGTTACCCGGGGAATCCGGGTCGTGTTCCAGTAAACCTGGCTGCCGATGGCGCTAATCACAGTATCACCAACGCGGTACCCGGTGATGTCATCCGGTACATCGATGCCGTACCAGTCCAGCAGCAGGTCCGAGTCGACATGCCTGGAGTCCAGCGACAGGTCTTCCGTGTGGTTGAGGACCAGCCCGGTGACGGTTAGCAGGATGACAAACACGGCTGCTGCCAGGCCGATATAGCGGTGCCAGATGTACAGGGACCGCAGCAGTTTTGCCGGCGATTTTTTGTGTTTATGGCGGGTCATCAGCGTACGGGGTTCTGGTGTGCAGGTAGAGTGCCAGTCGCGCCAGGTTTTCCAGTGCCCTGACGGACAGCGTGGCACCCGAGATGCCATCGATATTGTGATCAAGCTGTTGCCGGTCGGTGAGCGTGGCACCGGTGAACTGGTCCGTGAAGAAGGGATGGCGCACCTCCCAGCCGCGGCTTTCCCGGAATATCAGCACCCGCACGGTTTCCAGCTTGCCGGCGTTCACAACGAAGCCGGTGGTAATCGGCTGGTCCTTGCCGATCTCTTCCAGGATCCATGCCGTGCGCCGGTCCTGGCCCCAGTAGCGGATGCGCAGGGCATTGTAGCGGTGGCCAAGTATGGCAGTGACAGATTCTTTTACATCACCCGTCAACCACAGGGTTTCCGGTTCCGGTGGCGACCCTGCGAAGACTTCCCTGAGAAAGTCTTTCGGTTCCTGGTAGGTGCCACGCGCCAACAGTGTACTGCTGGTAAAGAGCAGCACAACAAGCAGTGCTGCCAATCGATGTCTGACGAGAGTTGTCACAGCAGGTAGAGGATACACGAGTCATCCGTGACCCATGTATCTGCGGGTACTTGCAGCAGCTCAGTACTGGTAGCCGATTCCGAGGTTGAACCCATTGTCGTTCTTCTTGCCTTCGTTGTCCTGTTGCTGGACATCTGCCTTGAGGACCACATCCGGATGCGGCCAGAAGTTGACACCCGCGTTATACTGCTTTTCCTCGCTGTCCGAGCCATTACCGGCTGCATTGTCCCACTGGTTATAGCGCGCGAAGATGCCGATCTTGTCATTGAACCGCCAGGATGGTTCAACGTAGAAACCCTTCTGTTCATCGGCGCCGATCGCATCCGGGCCGTCACCGTCCAGGTCCCACATGGCATACAGGGCACGCAGGCCGAACGGACCGCGCTGAATGTCGGCATGGGCTTCATACAGCCAGGCATGTCCGCCGTTGGATTCGCCCTGGGTAATATCCGACTGGTACTGGACGGTTCCGGCCACTTCCACCCCGGGGATGCCGGTCCACTTGATCCGGCCGGTACCGGCCAGGTCGCTGGCATCGGCCCCGCTGGTATTCTGCCGTCCCTTGCGTATCTTGTAGCTGTCCGCCGCGGAGGTCTTCAGGCCTTCGTGAATGGCAATATCGTAGCTCCAGCCCGGAAAGACTTCGCCGTTGACGGCGGCACCGCCGGCCCACCAGGTGGTTGGGATGATGTTCTTCTCGATCGGGTTGCGTTCCACGCCGTAGAAGGTTGGCGGTTCGTGTATATCGTTGAGAATGCCTGCAGGGATCAGGAACAGGCCGCCCTTGGCGCGATGATTTTCATTGAGGTCAAACTCGATATAGGCCTGTTCCAGTTCGACCGTGCCGTTTTTACTGTCACCCGACACGGCATGTTCAAGTTCCAGTTCCGAGAAAAAGCGGATATTGTCGGTGAACTCATGGCCGAAAAACAGCACGAAGCGATGGAAATCGATTTCTTCCTCGCTGTCGAGGTTGTTGTAATGCATTTCCCCGTAACCGCCGATGCTGGTCCGCTCGGATAGCAGGGTCCCATGGCCTGTGACAGTGGTGGATTCCTCGACGGCAACCACGGCGGCCTCGGCCTTCTCGTCGGCTTCAGCCGCCTTCTGTTCGGTGGTTTGCTGCTGTTTTTTCAGTGCCTCGATCTCGG
>QIFB01000197.1 GCA_003230545.1 Gammaproteobacteria bacterium
TTTTTAAACTGGATGACTTTCTTTTGGGGCGACAGGTTGATTTCATCGATGACGGTCCCGCTTCTCGCCTCCATCACCTCGAGCACCACCGCGGCGACTTCCCCGGGAAGCAGGTAGTTGTCATCCGCATCACCCGGCCGGAAATCCAGGTTGTCAAAGAAACCGGTTTTGACCATGCCCGGATTGATGATGCTGACACGGACGCCACTTGCGGCGCATTCCTGCCGCAGCGACTGGGCCAGCCCCCGCAAGCCGAACTTGGCGGCCGAATAGACAGCGCCGCGCTTGCCACCTGCCAGTGCAGCCTCTGAGCCCATCAGAATGACAGTGCCGGTCTGCCGGCGCTTCATGGCAGGCAGCAGGGCGCGTACCGCATAGACCTGGCTGGTCAGGTTGAGGTCGATCAGTTCACGGATCTGTGTAAAGGAGAATTCTTCCAGGGACCCGAAGCGGCCGGACCCGGCGCAGCAGACCAGGCCGGTGATTGCTGAATTATCCCGGGCAAGTTCCTCCAGTCGCTCCGGCAGTTCATCCAGCCGGGACAGGTCAAGTTCGACGGCCGTGAATCCGGTGTTATCCATATTGCATTTACTGAAATCCCGGGCGATACCGATCACCCGGTAGCCGTGTTCAAGCAGCAGGGCTGCGGTTGCCCGGCCAATCCCGGCGCTGGCGCCGGTCACGATAATGGTGTCTGCGCTACTCATTAGCTATGCGGCCACCGTGCAGGGGAACAGCAGCGCCGCCGGGACATGGTTGCGCAGTTCACCGGTACAGAACCCGGTCAATTCGTTTTCCAGGTCCTGACGATAGGACACCATGCCCTTTGATTCGGCCAGTGGGCCGGCAAACAGCGGTTCATCCGGGTAGAGCCTGGAGATCGTCCTGAAGTAACCGCGCGGCAGGCGCAGCGGGCCCAGGCTGACAGAGTGCAGCTGCTCTGTATCCAGTCTTGAAAAGATCTCGCTGAATAGCGCCCGGTACTGTGCCTGGTAATCCTGCTGGTAGATCAGCGGGTCGAAGCGTAACCCGATTGACCAGCCGGCCTGCTGCAGTTTCACCATGGCATCGACACGGCGTTCCACTGTCGGCACCCGGTGCTCCAGTGCCTGGTGCATTTCCCGGGGAGTGAAACTGAAGGCGACAATGACATTGGCCAGCGGGTCACGATTCAGCAGGGAGCGGATCTGGGTGCTCTTGGTGCGCAGTTCCAGCCAGGCATTCGGGTGACCGGCAAAGACTGGCAGAAAGTGTGCGGCAAATCCCGAGACCGGCTCCAGTGCCAGGCTGTCGCAGTCATAGCCGGAAAAGAACCAGGCGGGCTGGTTCCCGGTTTGTGTTATCCGGCTGATTTCTGCTGCAAAGGACTCATAGTTCACGAACAGGACGTAGTTGGCTGAGCGGTACATGCCCTGCAGGAAGCAGTAGCGGCAGTCATACAGGCAGTTGAGCATGTGGGAGAAGTAGTAATTGCTGGCGCCACCAACCCCGTAGCCGGCCGGCGCCTCCAGTACATGCTTGCCATGCTTGTTGGCGAGAATCAGGGCCGGTTGTGCTTTCTGCAGGCGGAAATCCTGTGCCTTCGGGTTGAATACCTCGCCGTAGCGCTCGCAGGGAACCCGGGTTGCCTGTGGATAGCGCGCACAGATTTCCTGCGTGCGCGGATGGTCTGCAACCTCATTCTCAATATAGATATGTGTGAACATCTGTCAGCCCAGCCGGACCGGTACGGAGTTGAGGTGCTGCTCCAGCCAGTGCAGCACCTGGCTGGCCTGTTGTCGTGCCTGCAGTTCGTCGCACCAGGGCGGCTGCTTTGGTAACAGCGCAGCCCAGCGCGCCAGCAGTTTTTCGAGCTGGTGTTGCTGTGCAACGGTAAAGCGCCAGTGGCCGGTGAATTGCGCAAGCGTGTTACCCGGTACCTGGCGGGCAATGACGCTGTCGCTGAGCTCATCAAGCGCGGTCACCAGAGTGGTGATATCGGCAAGCCGGTCGGCAATCAATGCCGCACCCGATTTGGGTGTGATACCGGCAACGGAGCTGTCCCGGTTGTCTGAAACGATCTTGTAGCACTGCACCAGTTCGGCAGAAGTTGACCGGCAGGCAACCGGGTAGAAGCCGGCGGCCTCCATATCATATAGCGCATGCTCCGGGTAAGCGGTTTCCGGCTTATCGACGGTGATCAGGTTGTCGGTTGCGAGGGTGAGCCCGTGTACCTGGGGCGGGTACCAGCTTTTTCCGGTTCCGTGATCGGTGATGCGATGGGCCAGCACTCCCGCGCCAACGGGCCGGCTGGCATGTCCGGCAATGCCGATATTCAGCCAGGCAGCATTTTTCACCGTGTCGATTGCCTGCAGCCAGGCAGTGGCGGCAGCGGCCCGGGTTTTCCCAGCGCCTGAAATCACCAGCCGGTGTGTTGCATTGCGATACAGGCTAACGGGTCCGCGGCTGTCCCTGTCGGTCAACCCCAGGTGATCAATCAACGGGCGCGCCTCGCCCGGGAAGGCCGTCACGATATTGATCATCCGGCCGCTACCCTTGAAAGTGGCGGGCTGGGATCGAGCAACTTCGTATAGGTGGCGTGTATGTCCCGGTATTCACGGGCAAGCCCGGAATTGCCGCGCTTGACTGCGCCCCGGGTGACGATGGCAGCTTTCTCAAGCAGCATCTGTATGGCCGCCGTGTGGTCACCGCTGGATAACACACCGGAGCAGATGACCTTCTCCAGCGCGTAGACTCGGAATCGGTCCATACCCCAATGACGCCGCGACAACTGGTCTGCGTGTCCGCCGACCTTGATCGTCAATGGTTTATCCAGGTACAGGACCGGGTGACGGGCGCACAGGCGTAACCACAGGTCATAGTCTTCGCATGCCGGCAGGTGTTCATCAAAGCTCCCGATCGTTTCCAGCAACTGTTTGTTGATCAGGACGGA
>QIFB01000191.1 GCA_003230545.1 Gammaproteobacteria bacterium
TGGTTTCATACAGCGGTTCGGCGTTGATGACCTTTGCCGTGCCGATGAATCCATGTTCGGAAACGGCGGCCCCGGAAAAGGCCAGTGCCGAGATCCCGATGGTCAATCCAGTCAGTATGCGTTTCATCGTCATTCTCCTGTTGCTGCGGTTGTGTACCAGGACAGGGCAACAGGCCCTGTTTCCCATGATGCACAGTCAGGATAGGCAAGGTTCGCTGAATACAGGCTGAACAGGCACCACGGGATTGCCCGGATTGACGGCTGATTGGCCGTTTGTGACAGAAATCACAACTGACCCGTAAACCTCACGCAATCGCGCTCAAAGCGTTTTCTGAACAACCTGTTATTTCGCCCGCTCGTGTATCTCTATACACAGTGTGCGCAGGCGGGAATCCATAAACACCTTGCCTGGACCAGTACACAGGTCTCCCGGCCTGTTTTCCTGTAAAATACCTCTCTCAACCGGAAGTACCCCATGTCCGCAATCACCGTCCCCCAGGCCGCCACCGCCCTGTACAACTACCCGAAGTACTGGGCCGAGTGTTACGGCATCGCTGAATTCCTTCCCTTGTCGCGCGCGGAGATGGAAACGCTCGGCTGGGATACCTGCGACATCATCCTGGTCACGGGTGACGCCTACGTCGATCAGCCGTCGTTCGGCATGGCGGTGATCGGGCGGCTGCTGGAGGCACAGGGGTTTCGCGTCGGTATCATCGCGCAGCCCGACTGGCATTCCAGCGAACCGTTTGCAGTCCTCGGGAGACCGAACCTGTTCTTCGGCGTCACCGCCGGCAACATGGATTCCATGATCAACCGCTACACGGCCGATCGCAAAGCGCGCTCGGACGATGCCTACACCCCGGGCGGGCAGGGCGGGGCGCGCCCGGACCGCTGTTCGCTGGTGTATTCACAGCGCTGTCGCGAGGCATACCCCGATGTGCCCATCCTGCTCGGCGGCATCGAGGCATCGCTGCGGCGCATCGCGCACTACGACTACTGGCAGGACAGCGTGCGCCGCTCCATTCTGTGTGACGCGCAGGCCGACATCCTGCTCTACGGCAACGCCGAGCGCGCCATTGCCGAGATCGCCCACCGCCTGGCACTTGGCGAGACCCTGGATTCCATCACCGACGTGCGCGGCACCGCGTTTATCCGCAGCGACACCCCGGAAGGTTTCAGTGAAATCGATTCCACTCGCATCGACCGCCCCGGCCGCATCGACAAAATCGTCAATCCCTATATCAACACTCAGGCCATGGACGAGTGTGAAGTCCAGCGCCGCAACGCGCAGCAGTTCGGCGTGGACGAGACCGGCGCGCCGCTGGTCGAATTAAAAGTCCCCAGACTCAACCGCAAGCAGACCGTCATCCGCCTGCCGTCGTTCGAGAAGGTACGCAATGACAAGGCGCTCTACGCCCACGCCAACCGCGTGCTGCACCTCGAGACCAACCCCGGCAATGCGCGCGCCCTGGTGCAGACGCATGCCGGCCGCGACCTGTGGCTGAACCCGCCGCCGGTCCCGCTGACCACAGAAGAGATGGACTACGTGTTCGACAAGCCGTACGCGCGCGTGCCGCACCCGGCGTATAACCACGAAAAGATCCCGGCGTACGAGATGATCCGCTTCTCGGTGAACATCATGCGCGGCTGCTTCGGCGGCTGTACGTTTTGCTCGATTACCGAGCACGAGGGCCGCATTATCCAGAACCGCTCACAGGCATCGATCCTCAACGAGGTCGAGCAGATCCGCGACAAGGTGCCCGGTTTCACCGGAGTGATCTCCGACCTCGGCGGGCCGACCGCCAACATGTACCGCATCGCCTGCAAGAGCCGCGCAATCGAGGCGGCCTGCCGCAGACCGAGCTGTGTCTACCCGGGCATTTGCAGCAACCTCAACACCAGCCACTCGGCGCTCACCAGACTCTACCGCGCCGCACGCAAGCTGCCGGGGGTGAAAAAGGTGCTGATCGCCTCGGGGCTGCGCTACGACCTCGCCGTCGAAGACCCGGAATACGTGCAGGAGCTGGTCACCCACCACGTCGGCGGCTATTTGAAGATCGCCCCGGAACACACCGAGGACGGGCCGCTCTCGAAAATGATGAAACCGGGGATCGGCAGTTACGACAAGTTCAAACAGCTGTTCGAGCAGTACTCCAAAGAAGCCGGCAAGGAACAGTATTTAATCCCGTACTTCATCGCCGCCCACCCGGGCTCCACCGATGAGGACATGCTGAATCTCGCGCTGTGGCTGAAGAAGAACGGTTTCCGCGCTGACCAGGTGCAGGCGTTCTACCCCTCGCCGATGGCCACGGCCACGGCCATGTACCAGACCGGCAAGAATCCGCTGAAGAAAGTCACCTACAAGAGCGCCGGCGTGGCAGCCGTCAAGGACCCGGAACAGCGCAAACTGCACAAGGCCTTCCTGCGCTACCACGACCCGGCCAACTGGCCACTGTTAAGAGCAGCACTCCAGAAGATGGGAAGAGGCGACCTCATCGGCGACGGCCAGCACCAGCTCATTCCGAAGGAACAACCGCACACGCAAACTACCTACCAGGCCCCGCGCCGCAAGAACACCCAGGCCGCCCACCAGCGCCGCACCCGCAAGGGCAAGGTGCTCACCCAGCATACCGGCCTGCCACCGCGCACGACCCGCTAGTAGTGCCCGTCCATAAACCAATCCCTGTAGCCCGGATGGAGCGCAGCGTAATCCGGGAACAGACGTTAATACAGCCACTTGATTCCCCGGATTTCGCTGCGCTCCATCCGGGCTACAAATTTTCGCTGGTTTATGGATGGACATTAGCTACATCTCATTCCAGCGCTCATCGTCATTCCTGCGAAAGCCGGAATCCAGCGGATACCCGGACTGGATTCCGGACATACGCTGCGTGTATTCCGGAATGACGG
>QIFB01000059.1 GCA_003230545.1 Gammaproteobacteria bacterium
GTGCGGCAACCGAGGTCGAGATGAAAGAGAAAAAGGCACGCGTCGAGGATGCCCTGCATTCCACCCGCGCGGCCGTCGAAGAGGGTGTGGTTCCCGGTGGTGGCGTGGCATTCATCCGTGCCAGGGCCGCCGTGGGTGATTTGACTGGCGACAACGATGACCAGACCATGGGGGTCCACATCGCCATGCGCGCCATGGAAGACCCGCTGCGCCAGATCTGTGAAAACGCCGGTGAGGAGTCCTCGGTGATTCTGAACGATGTGGCCAGTAACAGCGGTAACTACGGTTTCAACGCCGCTACCGGTGTATACGGTGACATGATCAAGATGGGTATCCTGGATCCGGCCAAGGTAGCGCGTGCGGCACTGCAGAACGCGGCCTCGGTTGCCGGTCTGATCATCACCACGGAAGCCATGGTTGCCGAGGCGCCGAAGGATGAGGCTGGGGCACCGGCCATGCCGGATATGGGTGGCATGGGTGGTATGGGCGGCATGATGTAAGTCGCTCGGTACTTGTAATACGAAAAAAGCCCCGCTCTTGTGCGGGGCTTTTTTTTGTAGAGGTTCAATTGCAGGACCGGCCCCTTTATGCCCATTGGGGTGCCGGCCGGGAAATTCATTCCCCGCGAGGCGCGGGTCCTGCTATTTACAAGCGTTGTGATTGCCACGCATGCTCGTCATCCTCCTCGATTTCTTCCTCCTCCAGCAGGCTCAGGTCGATGCTGGATTCCCGTTCTGCCGCCGTGGTGTCGTTCAGGTTGGCCTTCACACGCAGGTTGTTGGGTGAGTCGGCATTGCGCGCCGCCTCTTCGAGGTCAATTATGCCGGCGCGGTACAGCTTGTACAGGGCATTGTCAAAGGTCTGCATGCCGAGGTTTTCGGATTTCACCATGACTTCCTTGATCTCGTGCACATCACCGCGCCGGATCATGTCCTGCACCAGCGGTGTCCCCAGCAGGATTTCAACCGCGGCCGTGCGCTTGCCGTCAACGGTTTTTACCAGCCGTTGGGAAACGAAAGCACGCAGGTTCAGCGACAGGTCCAGTAACAGCTGGTTGCGGCGGTCTTCCGGAAAGAAATTGATAATGCGGTCGAGTGCCTGGTTGGCGTTATTGGCATGCAGCGTCGAGATCGCCAGGTGACCGGTCTCGGCAAAGGCGATGGCATGCTCCATGGTGTCGCGGTCGCGGATCTCGCCGATCAGGATCACGTCGGGTGCCTGGCGCAGGGTGTTCTTGAGTGCATCCTCATAACTGTCGGTATCCACACCGACCTCGCGCTGGTTGACGATCGATTGCTTGTGACTGTGTACGAACTCGATCGGGTCCTCGATGGTGATGATGTGACCGGCACTGTTGGTATTGCGGTAATCAATCAGTGATGCCAGCGAAGTGGACTTGCCGGAGCCGGTTGCGCCGACAAACAGCACCAGTCCGCGTTTCGCCATGATGACCTCGGTCAGCACCTCGGGCAGGCCAAGCGCTTCCCAGGCAGGAATTTCGGTCTTGATATTGCGGATGACCATGGAGATGCTGTTGCGTTGCCGGAAGATATTTACACGAAAACGGCCGATGCCTTGTTCCGAAATGGCCAGGTTCATCTCCGGCTTGTGCTCGAATTCGGCGGTCTGGTCCGCGTCCATCACCGCGTAGGCAACGGTCCTGACCTGGTCCGGGGTCAGCCGGGTTTCCTCGAGCGCGGTCAACGACCCGTTGATTTTTGCGCTGATGGGCGCGCCGGAGCTCAGGTAGAGGTCCGATGCGTCCTGGTCAACCATGATTTTTAGATAGGACCTGAAGTCCATGTTGATTCCTGTCCGGGATGGATTTCCATGAATTACTGTGTCGACAGCCCGGACGGTGAACTTGAGTTTCGCAACGGGCTGGTACTCCTGCAGCCTGATAAAGAAGATATGATTGCCACGGAAACACACGGAAAACACGGAAGAATACACGCCTTATAAGAAATATTTCCGTGTCATTCCGTGTGTTTCCGTGGCTAGTATTCTTTGGCTATTAACTATAAAAACCGGCACTCGGCGTGTTGCTTGGGTATCCGTTTGCAAGACTAGCGGCCGGGTTCGGCCCTTCACCTTTCGGCGCATACCTTTTAAGCTCCGGGTATGGTCGGTTATGCGCAATTGCCGATGGCCATCAATCGGCATCAGGCCCCCGGGATGCCAGCAGAGCTGAGAGACGCGCTGGCTGATTCCTGGGAGGTGTTTACCGAGGCAGCCTCGGCAGCCCGGTTCCCGCTCCCCAGGGACCCCGATTTTATCGCCAGCCTGTTACGGGTCTGGGCCTGCAGCGAGTTTGTCGAGACCGCCTGTGTGCACGATCCGGCCCTGTTGTATGACCTGCTTGCCGAGGGTGACCTGCTCGCTGATTACCGCTCCGGCGAATATGCCGGCAAACTCCACCGGCAGCTGGACGGCGTCGAAGACGAAATCATGCTCGGTAATGTCCTGCGCGATTTCAGGTTGCGCGAGATGGTGCGGATTGCCTGGCGTGATCTTGCCGGCTGGGCCGGTCTGAGCGAGGTGCTGGGAGACCTTTCAGAGCTGGCGGATACCTGTGTGGTTGGTGCCCTTGACCGGCTCAGCCAGTGGACGGTGCAGTCACTGGGCCGCCCGGGCAGCAAACTGACCCCGTCACT
This sequence comes from Gammaproteobacteria bacterium, assembly GCA_003230545.1. Classification (GTDB taxonomy): domain Bacteria; phylum Pseudomonadota; class Gammaproteobacteria; order UBA9214; family UBA9214; genus SZUA-186. Next base: position 2,655 of record QIFB01000059.1, read on the forward strand.
CGTCGTCCTGGGGATGGGCAAGCTCGGGGCGTGCGAGCTGAATTTCTCCTCGGATATCGATTTGATCTTTGCTTACCCGGACGGTGCCGGCAAGTGGCCGAAACAGGCCGGCAGTGAAGAGGAGTTTTACCAGCAGCTCGGTCAGCGGCTGATCCAGGCACTCGATGCTGTCACGGATCACGGCTTTGTCTACCGGGTGGACATGCGGTTGCGTCCCTACGGCGACAGCGGCCCGCTGGTCGCTAACTTTGAATTACTACCAGCTGCAGGGCCGTGAGTGGGAGCGCTACGCAATGATCAAGGCGCGCCCGGTAGCCGGACCGAAGCGTGCGGCGACGCGCCTGATGAAGCTGCTGCAGCCATTTGTCTATCGACGTTACCTGGATTTCGGGGCGTTCGACTCGTTACGCAACCTGAAGGAACAGATTGCACGTGAAGTGGAACGCAAGGGCATGCAGGACAATATCAAGCTCGGACCCGGCGGCATCCGCGAAATCGAGTTTATCGTGCAGGCCTTCCAGCTGGTGCGCGGTGGCCGCCAGGTACTGCTGCAGCAGCGCGGGGTACTGGACGTGCTCGATGCACTGGCAGTACTGGGTTATTTGCCGGCACATGTGGCCCTGCAACTGGCGGAGGCCTACGTGTTCCTGCGGCGCGTGGAGAACCGCCTGCAGGCGTATGCCGACCAGCAGGTACACGAGTTGCCGGATGACGATCTCGACCGTGTGCGCCTGGCCTACGCCATGGGCTTTGAGG
>QIFB01000140.1 GCA_003230545.1 Gammaproteobacteria bacterium
CGGACAATGTCAATATGCTCTGGATAAAGGCGCTGCACATAATTTCCCTGGTGACCTGGTTCGCCGGGCTGTTTTACCTGCCACGCCTGTTTGTCTATCACGCCGATTGCAAGGACGAGACCGGACACCAGCGCTTCCTGGTTATGGAACGCAAGCTGTTTGCCATCATGACCATCGGCGCCGTGCTGACAGCCGTGTTCGGAACCTGGCTGCTGATTGCCTATGCCTGGGACGCATACGCACAGAGCAGCTGGCTGGTGACCAAACTGGTGCTGGTGGGCCTGCTGATTGCCTATCATGTGTACTGCCTGCGCATCATGCGCGACTTTCGCGAAGGCACAAACCGGCGCAGTCACGTGTACTATCGCTGGTTTAACGAGGTGCCCGCCCTGTTGCTGATGGCCATTGTCCTGCTGGCCGTCGTCAAACCCTTCTAAAGACAAGGTTAGCGGACAGCCGGGGGAAAACGGGTTACAATTTACTCAGGTAAATTTTGTTCGAGGAATGCCAGATGAGTCGAGTTGTTCAATGTGTTGTGCTCAAGCGGGAAGCCGAGGGGCTGGATGCACTACCACACCCCGGTTCACTGGGAGAACGCATCTACGAGAATGTATCCAGGGAAGGCTGGCAGCAGTGGCTGGAACGCCTGACCATGATTATCAACGAGAACGGACTCAACACCGCCGACACGGGCAGTATCGAAGTCATCGAAAAGCACATGCTGGGGTTTCTGTTCGGTGAAGGCGATCACGGCGCCACCCCGGAGGGTTTTCAACCGCCCGGTGCAAAGAAATAAAAGCAACCGGCATCAGGCTGACAGCCGCTACCCTGTCAATCTGCGCGTAAATCCTGCATCGGCATCACCGGTGCCACCACTATCCTGAGTTCCTCATGCGCCTGGCGCAATGCAACTTCCGCCTGTGCCGGTGTTGGTGCATGCGCAAAGATAAATCCCAGGTAACTGCCACCTTCGGGCAACGGCACCAGCTCATAGCCCTCGCGGATACTGATGGCGATATCCTCGATAAAAGGTACGGCACGTGCGCGGGTTATGCCCTCGATACGCCGCAGGATACCGGCTTCACTGATCGGTATCATCAACACCCCGGCCGCACTGTCCTGAGGTTCAATCGACAAAGGCCTGCCAGTCGCGTGTGCAATCACCAGGTCTTCAAGGCCATGACCGGTGCCAAACTGCAGCAAGCGGGCACAATCCCCACCGATCGTCCGTGAGGCGACTTCCAGTATGACTGCTCCACTGCCATTGAGTCGCACCTCGGCATGGACCGGTCCTTCCTGCAGGCCGAGTGCCTGGCAGGCAGCGCTCACGCTATCGACAATGCATCGCTGAACCGTATCGTCATGACGGGTCGGGGTGATGTAGTACGTCTCTTCGAAAAACGGCCCTTCCAGCGGATCCGGCTTGTCAAATACCGCCAGCACGCTCAGGCGTCCGGCACGTAACAAACCTTCCAGGGCGACTTCAGGGCCGGGAATGAACGTCTCCAGCAACAGGTGGCTGGCTTCAAATGAATCCAGCACGGACTCCCGACTGATAATCCGCTGGATGCGCTCGCAGGCGGCGATGGTTTCCGTGAGATTATCGGCGCGTATTACGCCGCGGCTGGCTGACAGTGCAACCGGTTTGACCACGCAGGGATAATCAGCATGCCCAAGTTGCGAGGCCAGCGGTCGATCCAGATTAATGACCCGGTGCGCAGGTACCGGCACACCGGCAGCGGCCAGCGCCTGGCGTGATAAATCCTTGCGCCGGGAAAAACGGGCTGCCTGTGGCGGGTTATGCGGAAGTGATAGCGCTGCGGCGATGCGGCTGCCCAGCTCGACACTCGCATCATCGGTGGCAATTACACCAGTGAACGGACCGGACCGGTCTGCTGCAAGCAACTGATCAAGCGCCGCCGGATCCTGCAGGTCAATATGCAGCCCGCCGGCAATCTCACTGACCAGCGAGTACTTGCCTTCGGAGGCAACCAGGACAGGAACCCCCCGACGCCGGGCCGCGACCAGGTAGGCAGCAGTCCGGTAACTGTTCGGTGGGGTAATCAGCAGGAGACGGGAAGTCTCCGCACTGCTGGTATCAGGCACAACCTCCGCCGGCTGCACCACAGGCTCCGCAAGTTCCGGAACCGCCGGTCATGGAAAATGCATTGTTAAATACAAAACTGGCGCCGGTCGGCTTCTCAACGTAGTCGATCTCGACCCCGCGCAGGAAATTCAGCGCCACGGCATCCACGTAGATATCGAACCCTGCTTCCTTGCGCACCACATCGTACTCGGTCTGCGTATCGGTAAAGGTCATCCCGTAGCCCATGCCGTCGCAACCGCCGCCGGATACAAAGACCCGGATGGCCTGCAGGTCATCTTCCTCGACCTGGTTGAACAGCTCGAGCATCTTCTCGCGGGCCGCCGCTGTCAGGCTCAGATCACTTTCTGCCAGGCCTACTACTTCTGCAACTGCTGCTTGTGTCATGACAAACCTCGCTGTTATCAGGATTCGTTAAAAAATGACTACTTAAGCAGAAATATAAACGCTGTCCGCAACGAATGCCAACCATAAATACCGCCTGCTCCAACCGCACTACGGGTCCGGCATCTCCGGGACACTGCGGAATACTTCAGTAAATACCAGGGAAACTCTGATTAATCATCTACCGTCATCCCGGCGGATGCCGGGATCCAGAGTTTCAACGACATGGATTTCGGCCTGCAGAATGACGAATTCCCGGGGCCGGTCCGGGGCCGTAGTGCAGCGGATGAGTCGAAATAGCTAAAGATATAAATGATAATGATTTGCATTTAGGTTGCGTTTCAGTAGAATATCAGCCC
>QIFB01000219.1 GCA_003230545.1 Gammaproteobacteria bacterium
AAGGTTTCCCGGGGGGTCCAGCAGCCCGTCGCCAGCATGTCTGCGAGGTTGGCATCATCCGCGTTTTCGATAATCAGCCCGTTACCCGGCACGGTCCGGACCAGGTGGTGGAACTGGCGCTGGATCGCCGCCAGGTCCGGGAAGATGTCCGCGTGGTCGTACTCCAGGTTGTTGAGCACCAGGGTACGCGGGCGGTAGTGCACGAACTTGGAGCGCTTGTCGAAAAACGCCGTGTCGTATTCGTCGGCCTCGACCACGAAAAACGGGCCGCTGCCGAACCGGGCCGACACCCCGAAATTTACCGGCACGCCACCGATCAGGAAGCCGGGCGCCAGGCCGGCAACTTCAAGGATCCAGGCCAGCAGGCTCGCTGTCGAGGTCTTGCCGTGGGTACCGGCCACGGCAATCACCCAGCGGTCCGCAAGAATATGCTCGGCCAGCCACTGGGGACCGGAGGTATAGACCAGTCCCGTATCCAGCACATGTTCCACCGCGGGATTACCGCGCGACAACGCATTGCCGACCACCACGCAATCCGGCACCGGCTCGAGGTGTCCGGATTGATAGCCTTCCTGCAGAACAATGCCGCTGTCAAGCAACTGGGTGCTCATCGGCGGGTAGACATTGGCATCCGAACCACTGACCTCGATACCCCGTTCACGCGCCAGCTGCGCAATACCGCCCATGAACGTGCCACAGATCCCGAGGATATGGATATGCATGTCAGTTGGTTTCCGCGGGGAACAGGGTTCCGATTACCTGCATGGCCACCAGCGTATACAGGATCGCCACCCCCAGTCCAACCGCAAAGGCGACCGACAGGGCGTGGCGCATGATGTGGGCCACCACCAGCAGGCTCCAGCCAAACAGGATCAACCAGACCATGGCGGCAAACGGCGGAACTTCACCACTATCCTGCCCCTCGAACAACACCCGGATCACCGGCAAGGCCAGCAAGCCGAGCAGAGCACCACTCCCGGCGAGTGCCGTCAGCGTCTGGCCAATGCGTGCGGTTTTATTCAGCAGGTACAGGGGCGCCGTCACAAACACCACCAGCAGGACCATGTCCACACCGGCCATCTGTGCAGCGACCGCGGACGGGTAACCGGGTAATGACAGGGCAAATGAAATCAGCACGTAGGCGGCCAGCGACAGCATGAGCAACACCCGGGATGCCGGCAAGTCCTGGGGGCCGAGGCGCAGCAGGCAGAGATCCAGCCAGATCGTAATCAGTCGTAACATCGGCTCGGCAGCAGGCAACCCGCTAACTTCGCGGTCAGGATTTCAGGTAAAGGTTTCCCGACCAGTGCAAAGAATACAAGGCAATGCTGCAGGGTCGAATTCATTCGACCTCCGGCATTTCATCGCAACCTGTCATCCAGATGCAATCATGATTGGCCGAATAAATTCGGCCCTACAACGGTAAAAATTCGGACATTACTAGCGTTTTTTCCGGGCTGTTTTTTTCTTTTTGGTTGCGGTCTTGCGTGCCGGCGCCTTCTTTTTGCTGACCGTCTTTTTCTTGTTGGTAACGACCTTCTTGCGCATGGTCGCGGTCTTCTTCCGGGCCACGGTCTTCTTTTCCGCTACTTTCTTTTTAGCGGTCTTTCTGGCACTGACTGACTTGCGAGCCGGTGCCTTTTTTACCACCTTCTTGCGGGTCGGACTCTTCTTCTTTACCACCGTCTTTTTCTTCACACTCTTCTTTTTGACGGCGGCCTTCTTCGGCCTGGTCTTTTTGGCTGCCGGTTTGGCTGCGGCCTTTTTTGATTTTGCTTTCGATGCCGCCTGGTGCTTGGCGATGGCTGCCCGGATTGCATCCGAGCGCGACTCGGATTTTGCGTGCTTCTTGACGTCGTCCACGATCTTGCGGACCGCCTTGAAGATATCCGATATCTCGCCAACCCCCTGGACCGTTCGGAGCTTTTCCTGATCCTTGTAATATTCGATAACCGGCAGGGTATGAGTCTCGTAGACCCGCAACCGGTTGCCGATGGTCTCCTCGTTGTCATCGGCGCGGTGACGCAGCTTGCCACCACATTCATCACAACGGCCATCGATGTGCGGGGGTGAATAAAACATGTTGTACAGCTGGCCGCAGGACAGGCAGGTGCGGCGCCCGGTCAGACGCTGCAACAGGGCATCGACATCCACCGCGACCAGCAGCGCCAGGTTCAACGGCCGGCCCAGCCCGGCCAGCAACTGGTCCAGCGCCTCGGCCTGCGGGAGGTTGCGCGGAAAACCGTCCAGAATGAAGCCGTTACGCGCATCCGGCAGGAGCACCCGCTCACGAATGATGCCCAGTACGATTTCGTCGCTGACCAGCTGCCCGGCATCCATGGCGACCTTGGCCTGGCGCCCGAGCGCCGAACCGGAAGCCACGGCATCCCGCAGCAGGTCGCCGGTGGAAATCTGCGGTAGTTTATAACGCTCAACCAGGAGTTTTGCCTGGGTGCCCTTGCCGGACCCGGGCGCGCCAAGCAGTACGATTCTCATAATACGGTCACGACCTCATGATGTTGGTTTTATTAACTTACTGTTAGACAGAAGATTTTTTGAATACAGACAGACAATATCTTGCGTGGCCGTATCGCAGAACCGAATAAGCTACCCCCGACGGCTGGTAGATGTCAACGAAGTTCATGAAATAAATCAGGTTTTGAGCTAGAATCTGGCGCCTTTCATGCGCGCGCATGCACGCGCGCCGGCAAATCATCACGAACATGAGCCAGATTGCTGATTTCACGGAAAGTGAGCTGTGGATTATCAGGACCACGCTGGAAGAACGCTATGGCGAACCGCTGGAACCGATGCTGGCGGATAGTGAGCTGCGACTGA
>QIFB01000168.1 GCA_003230545.1 Gammaproteobacteria bacterium
TCACGGGGCAGGCATTCCCGGCGAGGGCGCCGGTCCTACGGGTGTTCCGGGCAGCCCGGTTCAATTATGGCAATCTGTTCTGCCATTGCCTGGCTCAGGTCGGCAACGGCACGACTCATGGCACTGACAAGTGCCGGGTAACCCGGCCCATCGGTTTCTGCTACGAAGGAAAACCGGTCAGCCGCCAGCTCGCAGCCCTGGTTGACATCCAGCACCCGCCAGATTCCCACCAGGGATGCATTTTCCCCGAGTACACCATCAAAGCGGAGCAGGCGGACGGTGACCTGGAAATCGGGGTCGTAGCGCCTGGACCACGGATAGGGCACGATCCTGTTGGTATTCAGTCGGGACATCAGGTTGTCTGCCAACGCCCGTCCCAGGTCCTTGTTGAGATCGCCGCCCCAGCGGTTGAATTCCGCCAGGGTAATCCGGTTGTGCTCGCTGCGGGTCACGATTTGCGGCCGGTCGTAGATCTCCGGAAGGATCAATGGCCCGAGTCCGAGTGACACCGCATCCTTTGCCAGCGTGCTGTTCACGGGTGTGGCGGGGTGGGTATTGAGTACATAGAACTCGGATGGCCTGGTCGGGCTGCCAATACAGCCAGCCAGCAATACTACCGGGACAAGCAGCAGCAAGGAGTAAATGTTATTCATGGCCTGATCCTTAAGGGTTACCGGCTTTGCCTTTCAGCAAGGCTTCCGGGTGACGCTCCAGGTACTCGGACATTACCCGGATGGAACGTGCGGCTGCCGAGATCTCGGTAAGGGCGTTGTACAACTCGTTACCGATTTCACCATCCGTCGAGGTTGAGGCCTTCAGCGAGGCCAGTGCGGCATGGGCCTCTTTCAGCGTTGCCTGCAATTCAACTGCCATCGCCGGAGCATTCTGGCCCAGCGTTGACACCAGCTGATCGGACGAGATCAGCAGTGTGTTCAGGTTATCCATGGTTTCCTCCAGCCTGGCGGCCTCGAGCTTGTCGAGGACCTTGTTAAAGCCGGCAAGCAGGCCTGCCAGAGGATTGGGCAATGTCGGTATCTCCGGGTATTCACTCTGCCTGTCCAGTTTGACCGGTTGCGCATCCGGGAAATAATCCAGGTCAACATATAACTGCCCGGTGAGCAGGTTGCCGGGCAGCAGGCGGGCGCGCATGCCTTTGTCCCTGACATCCTCTTCAATCAGTTTTACCATATGTTCCTCGAACTTCTGCTGATCCTGTTGTTCAGTCCCGGGGCTATCAATATCCCTGAAGGCGGCCAGGCGCTGTGGTTCCAGGTCGATCAGTACTACGGGGACGGTGACATCTTGCCTGTTTGGGTCCAGTCCCAGTTCAATGCCCTTGACGGTGCCAAGCCGGATACCACGATACTCCACGGGGGCACCGACGTTGAGACCCCGGACCGACCCGTTGAAACGGAGTACAAACGTGTAGGTCACCGTGATGGGACGTTCCAGGCTTTCCTGGTGATTATCATAAAGGGCAAACAGGGTGTCCGCTTTCGCACGCGGGGAGTCTGCAAACTCGGGCAGGGTCTCGAATGCGATGCCGCCACTGATTACGGAGACCAGGGATTCCATTTCCAGCTTCACGCCGGCTGAGCTCATTGACAGACTGATGCCGCCCGCGTTCCAGAAGGTGGTGCCCTCCTGGATGTACTGATCATGCGGTGATTCGATAAAAAAACCGATTTCCACCTGGCTGTGATCGTCGGAAAGCCGGTATTCGGTAATCTCACCGACGTCGAATTGCCGGAAATAGATTGGTGAGCCGATTGACAGGGAACCGAGTTTTTTCGTGTGCAGGCGATAGCTGGTGCCTTGCTTGTCCGCCAGGATCACGGGTGGACTTTCCAGGCCGACAAACTTTTCACTATGCTGGCCTTGCTCGCTTGGTTCCATGGCAATGTAGGCGCCGCTGAGCAGGGTACCGAGGCCGCTGACTTCACGCGCGCCGAAGCGCGGCCGCACCACCCAGAAGCGGGTATTCCCGGTCAGGTAGCGGTTAGCCCCGGCTTCCATGGTTACCGTGACCAGAACGTCCGACAGGTCTTCCGTGAAAGTGACATTCTCGACTAAACCGATGGTCACATCACGGTACTTGATCTTGGTCTTGCCGGCCTCGATGCCATCGGCCGTCTTGAAACTGACCACAATTTCGGGGCCTTTCTCGGATATGGTCTTGAATATCAGCCAGCCTCCGATCAGGACAGCGACCAGGGGCAGCAGCCATACCACCGGAAAACCCTTTTTTTCGGTATCAACAACTGCCTCGGAAATATTTTCGGGGATCGCCGGTTCGTCGGGTGCAGCCATTAACAGTCTCCCCTCGTGTCCTAATGGTCCCAGATTAGCCGGGAATCAAATCTCATGGCTGCGAACATGGTCAATATCACGACCGCGGCGAAGGCAATGGCGCCAATACCCGGGTCTATGGTAGCGAGGTTGCCGAACTGCACCAGCGCGACCATGAGTGCGACCACGAATATATCGACCATCGACCAGCGGCCGACCACTTCGGTCACACGATAGAGTTTCGTACGCTGCAGTTTTCGTAGCGGTGATTTACGCTGTACCGATAGCAGTAAATATACCAGTGTTATCATCTTTAGCAACGGGACCAGAACACTGGCGACAAAAATAATCAGTGCCAGCGGCCAGTCGCCGTTTACCAGAAAATAAATGACGCCACTCATAATGGTGTCGGACTGGGTGTTGCCCAGGGAGGTGACTACCATGACCGGAAACATGTTGGCCGGCAGGTACATGGCCATTGCCGAAATCAACAGGGCCCAGGTCATATTGATACTGTCGGGTGTGCGCAGATGAACCG
>QIFB01000147.1 GCA_003230545.1 Gammaproteobacteria bacterium
ACCACACCCTCTTCGACGGCCGCGCGGGTGGAATGCAGGGCATCCTCGACGCGTGCCTTTTTCTCTTTCATCTCGACCTCGGTTGCCGCACCCACCTTGATGACCGCCACACCGCCGGCCAGTTTGGCCATGCGCTCCTGCAGCTTTTCCTTGTCATAGTCGGAAGTGGATTCCTCAGTCTGGGCACGGATCTGCTGTACGCGGCCCTCGATGTCTTCCTTGCTGCCGGCACCATCGATAATGGTGGTGTTTTCCTTGGTGATCAGGATGCGCTTGGCGGTACCAAGATCATCCAGACTGGCCTTCTCGAGTGACAGGCCAACTTCCTCGGAAATCACCTGACCACCGGTCAGGATGGCGATATCCTGCAGCATGGCCTTGCGACGGTCGCCGAAACCCGGTGCCTTGACAGCGCAGACCTTGACGATACCGCGAATGCTGTTGACCACCAGCGTGGCCAGCGCCTCGCCTTCCACGTCCTCGGCCACGATCAGCAGCGGCTTGCCGGCCTTGGCAACCCCTTCCAGAAGCGGCAGCAGGTCACGAATATTGGAGACCTTCTTGTCGTAGATCAGGATATAGGGTTCCTCGATTTCCGCAGACATGTTTTCCTGGTTGTTGATGAAATAGGGAGACAGGTAACCGCGATCGAACTGCATGCCCTCGACGACATCCAGTTCATTGTCCAGCGAGGTACCCTCTTCCACGGTAATAACGCCTTCCTTGCCGACCTTCTCCATCGCATCCGCGATGATGGTGCCGACGGTCTCGTCCGAGTTCGCGGAAATGGTGCCGACCTGGGCAATGGCCTTGTTGTCGGTGCAGGGTTCAGACTGGTCCTGGATCTTGGCAACCACGGCCTTCACCGCCTTGTCGAGGCCGCGCTTGAGATCCATCGGGTTCATGCCGGCGGCAACCGACTTCATACCCTCGCGGACCATGGCCTGGGCCAGCACGGTCGCCGTGGTGGTACCGTCACCGGCAACATCGGAGGTCTGGGAAGCGACCTCTTTCAGCATCTGGGCGCCCATGTTCTCGAACTTGTCATCGAGTTCGATTTCCTTGGCGACGGACACGCCGTCCTTGGTCACCGTGGGAGCACCGAAGGCCTTGTCCAGCACCACGTTGCGGCCCTTCGGACCGAGGGTAATCTTTACTGCATTGGCGAGTATGTTGACGCCCGCCACCATGCGCTGGCGTGCCTCATCACCGAATTTCACTTCTTTTGCCGTCATGACACGTTCCTCTTGAATGCTGTGTGGATAATCAAATCGTTACTGCTGGCGCAGGCTCAGGCCTCGATAACGCCCATAATGTCTTCCTCGCGCATCACGAGCAGGTCATCACCATTGACCTTGACCTCGGTACCGGAGTACTTGCCGAACAGGACCTGGTCACCGACCTTGACGTCCAGCGGGACTGTTTCACCACTTTCAAGGCGTTTTCCAGTTCCTGCAGCCATAATTTCACCACGGACAGGCTTCTCAGCGGCCGAATCCGGGATAACAATTCCACCAGGGGAGGTGGTTTCTTCTTCCATGCGCTTCAGTATCACGCGATCATGCAATGGACGAATGTTCATCTGAAAATCTCCTTAATGCTGACTTTTACTTACAAATGAAAGGGCTAATGGAGCGCCGTTGTTAGCACTCTCCTCTAGTGAGTGCTAATGATAGCGGCGAAATCCGTTCTGTCAAGGCACTACGGGGAACCGGGGAACCGACAGACCAGATTGGCACACGTAGGTTGGTGCTGAGCGCAGCGATGCCCAACAATCGACGCCTGATGATCGCTCCCTGTTGGGCATCGCTGCGCTCAGCACCAACCTACCTACAAGAGTAATACATGAGGAATCGGGGACAGGCCGAATAAATTCGGCCCTACAAGGAACGGTGTTGTAGGGCGGAATTTATTCCGCCAGTCAAACTTCAATCATCATCCCGGTGGAATTCGCCCTCGAGCGTCCGCGGACCGCTTCCGGAACCCGGACCAAGCGGCCCGGACCCGGGAGCGGACGGGGGCACGATCATCCGCTGGAGGCCACGCAACGCCAGCCAGCGGCGGGTGGGCGGAACCAGGCAGACAAACCCGGCCAGGTCAGTAAAGAACCCGGGGGTCAGTAACAACAAGGCGCCGATCAGCAGCAGTACGCCCTCGAGCATCTCCAGTGCCGGGGCCTCGCCGCGGGCGATAGTCGCCTGCAGGCGCTGCAGGGTGGCAAATCCCTGGTGACGCGCCAGGGACGCCCCGGCGACGGCTGTCGCCACCACCAGCAGCACGGTCGGCAGGGCACCGATCCAGCCCCCGACAACAATCAGGAAATAAATCTCGGCCAGCGGAACCAGCAGGAATAACAGCAATAAAACGGGGAACGGGGCCATTCCGCCCAACATAACCGAATCCCCGGCCAATGACCATGCCGGGACACCGGACAGCGGCGGACGACAGTGCGTCACTGATTTCACCCGGCGCGCACCGCTCAGGTATATTGAATCCCATGTCAGGTGATCCGCAGATTGTCTTGTGCACCGTGCCTGACCGGGAAACGGCCGAACACATTGCTGCCAACCTGGTCACAGAACAACTGGCGGCCTGCGTTAATATTGTTCCCGGAGTCACATCCGTTTATCGGTGGAAGGACTCAATTGAGAAAGACGCGGAGCTGCTGCTGATTATCAAGACGCACAGCACGGTATTTGCTACATTGACTGACAGGATCAAAACCCTGCACCCCTACGAACTTCCGGAGATCATTGCAGTCCCAATCACAGATGGCCTGCCGGAATACCTCGACTGGATAGCCACCTCG
>QIFB01000023.1 GCA_003230545.1 Gammaproteobacteria bacterium
GGCGGGTTCCGCGAAGCTGGCCGTTGCCGAGACCTTCGACAGCGAGGGTCGCTTCATGGCTGCTGCCAATGCCAGTTACGGGCTGCCGCTGCCAGGCAGCATCAAGGGCAACTACGTCTCCACCATCGGTATTACCGATACCACAGCCACCATCACCATTACCTACAAGCCCATTGGCCTGGGTGGTAGCCCGACAGCAAATGGCCGGACCCTCACACTGGATCCGTCTACGCGCAACCCGGGTTCCCTGGTGTGGGTCTGTGACGGCAGTGGCAGTGCGGCGAACGGCACCATGCCGGCCAAGTACCGTCCTTCAGAATGCCGTCCGTAATACAGGACACCATGTCTGAGAAAACGCCCTGGAAACAGGGCGTTTTTTTTGACGAAAGTTAGGTGAAAGTCTACGCAATTACAAAATAGTAGCTTCCTTCCTAACAAAACGGAAGAATCAGCAGCGTTGAACTGATATATCGTGCTCAGATGTCAATCTACTTCAGCAGCCACCCGAATCTTCGGTCTTGAGCGACTCGACGGTGAAGCCCATCAACCCAGCTTGAACAGGGCCTGCGGCTATCAGGTACACAAAAGCTAGTGTAGCAAGCAGTGTTTTCATGTAGTTTATTTTCAACATACCATAAGCATGGTCAGTGACAGACCGCGCGTCTATTGTCCGGAGGTCGTATGCCAGTGCCAATGCAGGCATGCCGTGAATATGGGAAAAATGCTGCGTTCTTGCCGTCCGCTATTCACCCGGGAATGACTGATTCTGGCCGGAACAGGAACAACAACACTCTCCGCTTTCTGGATTCCGGCCTTTGCCGAAATGACGGGTTGTGGCCGGAAGTCCACCCGTAAAATCTGCATATGATGGTTTCTGGCGTTAACTATCTGTCGGGTGTAGTCTGTATTTATCAAGCAATAATAATAGTATGAGCACTATAAAAAAATATCTGGAGTCCATTCGGCAATACTCATTTCCGGGTACGCGCGCCCTGCGGCAGGAGCTGGATGCGGTCCGCGAGTCGCATGCTTCCGTTAGCACAGCACTGGAAAAAGTGCAGGAAGACCTGCAGCGCACCCATGAAGCTGATACGCAGCTGATCGCCGTCCTGCGACAGCAAGTGAAGCATATCGAATCGGAACACAGTAACGCGCATAACCAGATTGAATTGCTGGAGCATTCGCTAGCCGATGCCGGGAAGCGCCAGAAAACCACAGAGGCACATGTCGATTCGCTGGAGACAAAGCTCGAAGAGGAACGCAGCCGGCAGGAAGTGAGCCGGCATGCCACGCAAACCAGCCTGGCGCACATGCAGGAAGAGCAGCAGTCCCTGCTGACGCTGCAATCCGAACTGGCAAGTTCCTTTCACCGGGTTGGCACGCGTCTGCTGGGGAACGAAAAGCCACAGCACTCACTGCTGCAGCTCATGATCATCGCCGGCGTATTGTTTGTAACCGGTACCCTGACCGGAGTGTTCACCATGCGGGGCCTGCAGGACAGTGGCCAGGAACTTGTCGCGGTAGAGCAGGATCTTCGTGATTTGCGCGTGTTCATGAAAGAGCACATCCATAACCAGGATGCACTGCTAAAGGAACTCACCCTGGCACTGAACAAGCAGACTTTCGGTGAACAAGCACTTGCAGGGAAACAACCGCTGGAGCAGGAGGCAGAGAAACCGCAGCAGGAAGCCGTGACGTTCACACCGGATATCCGGGAATTGCAGGCCAACCTGATCGCGCTGGGTTTTGACCTGGGAATCGCAAGACCGGGCGGTGAGCTCGGCATCAAGACCCGGCAGGCATTGCAGGAATTCAGACGGTTTTACCTGCCGCTCAGTGATGCACAGGACGGCGTGATCAGTGAACCGCTGGCGGTACTGATCCTGAAATCAGCAGACCTTGCCCGGGCCGATGCGGCACGTTTCAACATCGGCAGTGATGTCCTTGCCGCGATACGGCTCGGCAGCATACGTACCGGTGTGGACTTTTCCTTCCTGATGGAACTGGCCAGGGTCGAGAGTAATTTCAATCCGGCGGCACGTGCACCGAAGTCCTCGGCAACCGGGCTGTACCAGTTCAAGTGCTACTCCTGGTTGAAGGCGATCCGGACCTTTGGTGCCGACTACGGCCTGCAGGACTACGCCACACGGGTGGAGCTCATCGACGACAAGGACCACGAACAGCAGCAGATTGTACGCGATCCGCTGCAACAGGAAGTACTGGCACTGCGACTCAATCCACGCCTGTCCACCCTGCTGGTCGCAGAGAACATCAAGCGTAATTTAGAAATCCTGTCCAACCAGACCCGGCGTGAGCCTGGCCGGACCGACCTGTACCTGTCACATTTTTTCGGGCCGTCCGGCGCGGTGACCTTTCTCAAGACACTCGACGAGGAGCCTGATGCCATTGCTGGCGAGTTATTCCCGAAAACAGCCGCACGCAACCAGGGTGTATTTCTGACCCGGCAACACCGGCCACGCACGGTGGCCGAGGTGTACCGGTGGTTTGACGGCAAGTTCAACACCGCACGTTACAACGAACGCAATCCAGGCTGACACCCGGCCCAGGGTCATTCAATCAGGCTACCTGGAGCCACCGCATTTCCCTTCAAGGATGCAACCGATCGTAAACACTTTCTCGATGGCCTGCACAAGGCAGGCTTTAATTAACCGGGGGTCAGAGCACGATTCAGAGATACCGAATACAGATTAATCCTCATCACCAATCACCACCAGGCGGTACCCCAGTGCAACGTAGTCGTTGATCTGCGCCGGCCC
>QIFB01000159.1 GCA_003230545.1 Gammaproteobacteria bacterium
ATTCGCCGTCCAGGAGAAAGACGACAAGTCCCCCCTGACCGAAGCCGACATGGCCTCGCATCATGCCATCGTGGCCGGGCTAGGCGCACTGACCCCGGACATCCCGATCCTGTCGGAAGAATCAGCGGACCTGCCGTTTGCCGAGCGTTCTGCCTGGCAGCGCTACTGGCTGGTGGACCCGCTGGACGGAACCCGCGAGTTCATCAAGCGTAACGGCGAGTTCACCGTCAACATTGCCCTGATCGAGGATGGTGCCGCAGTGCTCGGGGTGGTGCATGTGCCGGTGACCGGTGTCAGTTACCTGGGCTGCCGCGGCAAGGGCGCCTTCAAGCGGGAGCAGGATGGCAGCGAGGTGGCCATCTCGGTGCGTGCGCTCGGGGAAGGTCCGGTGATGGTCGTCGGCAGCCGTTCACATCGCGGGGATTCGCTGAACCGTTTTCTGGAAAATCTGGGTGATCACGACATGGTCGGGATGGGCAGTTCCCTGAAGCTGTGCCTGGTGGCCGAGGGTGCCGCGGACATCTACCCGCGCCTGGGGCCGACCTCCGAGTGGGACACGGCGGCGGCACAAGCCGTGGTGGAACAGGCGGGTGGAATCGTTACTGACACCGAAATGCAGCCGCTGAAATACAACACCAAGGATTCGCTGCTAAACCCGTTTTTCCTGGTGATCGGGGACACCAGCCGGGACTGGTCCAGCTATCTGTAGGACCGGCCCAGCCAGCCGTTGTGCAATGACCGGGTAAACAACCAGACCCCCAGTATCCCGCCGCTGATGTCCGCCAGCACGTCGAGTACCTCCGGCATGCGCCCGGGTACGAAATGCTGGTGGACCTCATCGAGCATTCCATAGGCGGCTATCAGCCCTATGGCCATGACAATGTGGCGCTTACGGGTTTGATGAACTGCAGGCAGCAGTGCGCCAGCGACCAGAAACCCGAGAATGGCGAAGACCAGCGCATGCAGCAGTTTGTCCTCCCCGGGAAACAGCGGCGGCACGTCCAGCCCCGTCTGGCTGGAAAGTACATAGATGACCGTTGCCCAGCCGATGGCCATGGCTATAAACAGGGTTCGCAGGGCAGGGGACATTCCGGGGTTGACTACTTCGTGGTCGCTTCTGTCTGATGCCAGGCCCAGGCGGTACGGATGATGGCTTCCAGACTTTCGTATTCAGGCTTCCATCCGAGACCGGCACGGATCCGGCTGGAATCGGCAACCAGCACCGCCGGGTCGCCGGCGCGGCGTTCCGTAACGGTTGCGGGAATGGCATGGCCGGTGATTTCCCGGGCCGTGTCGATGACCTGCCTGACCGAATAACCGGTGCTGTTGCCCAGATTGTAAACGGAGTTGCCGCCGCCCCCCAGCAAGGCCTCCAGCGCCAGCAGGTGCGCCCGGGTCAGGTCGGAGACATGGACATAATCGCGCAGGCAGGTACCGTCCGGCGTCGGGTAGTCCGTGCCGAAGATCCGGATGGCATCGCGTTCTCCGGTAGCCACCTGCAACACCAGCGGAACCAGGTGGGTTTCCGGCTGGTGACGTTCGCCGATCTTCCCGGCAGCATCGGCACCGGCCGCATTGAAATAGCGCAGGCAGCTGTAACTCAGCCCGGATGCCGCACTGGCGTCCTGCAGCATGCGCTCCACGGCCAGCTTGGTGGCGCCGTAGGGATTGGTGGGGGCACACGGGTGCTCCTCGGTAATGGGGGTCTCCACGGGTTCGCCGTACACGGCTGCGGTAGAGGAAAAGATGAAGTGCGGGACCCGGTGCCGCTGCATGGTTTCCAGCAGGGTAAGGGTATTGGCCACATTGTTGCGGTAATACTCGAGCGGTTTTTCAACCGATTCCCCCACCAGTGACCAGGCCGCGAAATGCATGACGGCCTGCACAGGATACTGGCTGAATACCCGGTCGAGATCTCCGGAATTGCCCAGGTCGCCCTCGATAAAATCCCCGCCGGGTAGCAGCTCGCGATGCCCCCTGGACAGGTTGTCGAGCGTGACCACCGGGTAACCGGCACGCAGCAGGTCGGCCACCATGTGTGAGCCGATGTAACCGGCACCGCCGATGACCAGGATGGCAGGTTTATTCATGCGTTAACAATGGGGTCAGCGTTGAATGGCATTTACTTAAGCCCTGATTCTGTTAAATAGCCACGGAAATACACGGAAAACACAGAAATAGTTCGTGAAGATTCCGTGTTTTTCTGTGTGCTTCCGTGGCTAATAATACGTCAATATGAGGAAATTTTACTCTGACCCCGTTTTCCTGCGGGCCAGCAGCCGGTGAATACGCTCGGCGAGCTGGTTGCCGAATTCCGGGTCGCCCTGTTGCAGGCTGATTTCGGTGGCCATGGAGTCATTGGTCAGCACCGGTTCTCTCCAGTTGACGAGCATGGACTCCAGTTGTTGCGAGGGGAATTCGGTGTCTTCGTTGCAGTCAACCAGCAGCATGTCGTGGGGGTTCAACTCCAGGCTGCCCAGGAATTCCTCGTTCAGGGGGCCGGTACTGACGACCTCAAACCCATAGCTTTCTAACAGCCTTGACAAGTAGTGGCACAAGGTCGCGCGCGTGGAGGCGACGGCTATGCGGGGGCTTTTTTTTTTACTTCCGCGGTTGCGGTGTCAGCGGGGAGGGTAGCGGCCGGTAGGTGTCCAGTATCACGCGGGGCGGCGTCCTGGGTGTTGCCAAATGCCGGTGCGGGGGATTGCGGGTCTTCAGGATGTCCGGCCGGTGATGAATTTTTCATCTCATGCACGGGTTCACCGGTGCGGGTTCCGGTGCCGGTACCGGTGTCAGCTCCGGTTGATTTTTCGTCGTAGTATCCACCACTGCCGGTGGCGCGGGCTGACTGGTTTCCGGTTGGGGCGGTTCGGCCTCGGCATAGGTGGGAAAGATACCGCCCTGCTGCTTTTCGCGGGCGACATCATTGATCAGTGTGCTGTCAATGTGCTGTTGTTCCTGTGCATACCCATATACCAGTGCGGTGTCGCACAGCAGGTTGATCAGCCTGGGAACACCGCCGCTGAAGCGGTACACCGCCTGGCAGGCTGCGGCATCGAACAGTTTCGGGTCACCACCGGCCACCTCCACGCGGTGGCGGATATAGCCCGCGACCTCGCCCTCCGAGAGCGGCTGCAGGTGGTAGTCGACCGAAATGCGCTGGGCAAACTGTACCAGGTCCGGACGACGCAGGGTGTCGCGGAGTTCCCGCTGGCCGACCAGGATGACCTGCAGCGCCTGGTCCTTGTCGGCATTGACATTGGAGAGCATGCGCAGTTCCTCCAGGGTCTCGGCGGCCATGTTCTGGGCCTCGTCGACAATCAGTACGGTACGGCGACTGTGTGCGTATTCGTCAATAATGAAATCAATAAAGCGCTGGTACATCTCGACCTTGTTCATGCCGGCATGGTCGAGGTTGAAGGCCAGCAGGATCCATTGCAGCAGCTCACCAAACTCGCGGTGGGTGTTGGAGATCAGGCCGACGGTGTGTTCCCGGTCCATGTTGTTCAGCAGGTGGCGGATCAACGTGGTCTTGCCGGTACCGATGTCACCGCTGATGACGGTAAAGCCGGCCTGGTTCATCAGGCCGTACTCCAGCAGCGTCAGCGCCATGCGGTGCTTGTCACTGAGAAACAGAAATCCCGGGTCCGGCAGCAGGGTGAAGGGTTTTTCCCGGAAATGGTAGAAGGATTCGTACATGATCGAGCGTGTCCCCGGGGCCGCTACGGCTCCGCCTTGTTCAGTACCGTGCCGACGATGTTGGTAGAACTGAGCAGCTCAACTGCGCGTTCGAGGTCTTCCTTCTGTGTCACGCCTTCCTCGACCACCAGCAGGGCGGCATCCACGTAGGGCGAGAAGGCGAGGGCATCAGCACTGGATAGCACCGGCGGCAGGTCAAAGATGATAATGCGGCTGTGGTAGCGGGACTTCATGTCCGTTACCAGTTGTTCCATTTTTGGTGAACTCAGCATTTCGGCCGAGTGTTCCAGGCGCCTGCCGCCGGGCAGCAGCACCAGGTGGTCGACCCGGCCGGGTTTCACCATCAGTTCCTCGATCGGTACATCATTGGTCAGGTAGTCACTCAGGCCCTGGCGCTCCTCCAGACCGAAATGCTCCATCATCCAGGGATGCCTGAGGTTGGCATCGACCAGCAGTACGGTGTAATCCACTTCCCGGGCAATACAGACGGCAAGGTTGATGGCGGTCAGGGTCTTGCCTGCGCCGCTGCCCGGGCTGGTGACCGCCAGCACATTCCAGTTGTTTTCCCTGAAGCGCTGCAGGATCTGGGTACGCAGCAGGTTGTAGGAATCCGTGAACGGGGAGGGCTCCATGCCGAATACGATGCGGTTTTCTTTCAGCACGGCATCGTCCACGTTGATGGTCTGGGTCTGGCCATATTCGATGTTGCGCGTGTCTGCGCGCCCGGCACTGTCCCGGGGGGCCGAGGGTTCGGCGCCCTGCCTGATTTCGCGCTCCTGGCGCGCCTTTTCCAGTGCCTGCTTGATGCGTTCCATAGTGTGTTGTCCGTAGCCTGCTTCTAACAGTATAACCTGTTATATATCAATGGGTAATAGTAATTGTTTTTTCCGTGTCATTCCGTGTGCTTCCGTGGCCAGGTATTTCCGTCTTACTCCCCGATCATATTATCCACCTTCCGCATCCCCCGGAACCACAAGACATCCAGCGGCGAGAACAGGAAGTGCACCAGCAGTAACAAAATGATTATCCCGGCAACGACCGAGAAGATCATCATTCTCTTCTTGTTTGCCTGTGCACGAGTATCCGCGGCATTCGGCAGGTACGGAATCACGGCCAGCGGTGCGGTCTGGAGAATGGCCACCAGCCCCTTGCTGCCCCGGACAGCCGTACTCATGCTCTCGGCAACCGCCGCCGAGCCCACGCCGGCACCCAGTGCCAGCACCAGGCTTAAAAAGATAATCGCCGGCCGGTTCGGGCTGATGGGTTCCTCGGGGCGAATGGCCGGGTCAATCAAGGTGAATTTCCCCTTGCGTTCCTTTTCCATTTCCTGGCCCACTTCGGCCGTCATCTGTTTTGCCCTGATGTCAGTGTAACGTGCGGAGGCATGTTCCAGATCACGTGTAATCGCGCGATATTCCTGCTCACTTTTTGGCGTTTGCAGCAAACGTTCCTCGTATTCTGTGATCTTTGCCTGAAGCTGGGCACGTCTGGTGGAAAGTGAACGTAATTCACTGTCTGTGGTCGCCAGCTGTGTCTGCATGTTGACATAGGCCGGATTGTCCGGATTTGTCGGGGTAAATTCGGACGCTGCAGACGAGGACGAGTCCTGCATTTCGGCTTCCAGGGCAGTGATCTGGCGGTTGAGGATTTTTACATCTGGATGCTCGGGTGTGTAGAGCTGTTTTGCTGTTGTCAGCTCCTTTTGCA
>QIFB01000118.1 GCA_003230545.1 Gammaproteobacteria bacterium
GATGACCGACGATACCAACAGCTCCGGCATCGGTACGGGCGGTATCGCAGATGCAACGCTGGACCTGCTGGATCCGGGCGTCCGGGTTTCTGAAGTGGATCACATCAATGAGGGCGTGCATCGCGGCATCAACAACATGTACAAACGCATGGACGAGTGGGTTCGCCTGAATTCACCGGGTGACGTTGCAGCGCTGGATGCGGCCCTGGCAGCCGTGAGTATTCCCCAATCTGGCTCACCAGCCGAGACCCGGACTATTGAAGAAGGTATTACTACCAACTTCGACCTGGCTACAAACGCTGAATGCTACTATATGGGCCATGCTTCAATTATAGATGGTACCCTGCGTATGTGTGAATTCGCCATCCTCAACAAGGCCAACACCCACGAAACACGCGTGCATCACGTCGAAACACCTTCACGCATCCTGGCGGGTGACTCCGATGTGGGTCCGGTCTGGGTATCCGAGCTGCAACTGGCGATCAACAACGGCGACGCCGTAAGCGGTTACCAGCCGCCGGACAGTGTAAACTTCCCGGTTGTCTACTCGGTCGCTTTCCTGGCCACCATGAGCAAGAAGCACCGGAAGCTGGCCCGCAAGTGGGTTGACTTCCTCCACAGCGATGAGGGCGTACAGATCTATGTCGACGGTGGTTTCTCGGCACTGACCGGTACCGAACAGGGCGAGCGTTACTCATTTGATGCAGATGGCAATCTTGTCATCGAGCCGTTCACTCCCTAGTTCCGTTTTTGTTTCGGGAGATTGAGCCTGTCCGCGCCCTGCGGACAGGCTTTTTTATTGGGTAACAGCGGTGCTGTATCGTCCTCCCCCATATACAGATTTCGGTAGCAGCGGGGGGTCGCACTGGCTGCAACTGCTGCCGCAGGAAGCGGTTGCCATCCGCCGGTGAATCCTGCCCTTGCGTATCCAGACCTCCAGCATGCCGGGCTTCGCTAGCTGGCGAGCCGCTCTGTTTGTAGATCTGCCTGTGCCTGGTTCCGCTCTTGAGGGTACTCGAGAACCTGGCCGGTAACGCCGGGGCTCTCCCGATGTACTGCTTCCAGCTGAGTGGACAGGATACGACGTTTGTCGCGCAGAGTGATCGCTTCGGCACTGTCCAGTGCCGCGACAACTGCCAGCATGTTTTTTACCAGGCAGACGATGCGCTGCAGATGTGAGGGTGCCGGTGTTGTTGCAGGTAACGCAGTTGACATTGTTGAAATCACCTTGTTAGAAAATCAGATTCATCATGGCGATCATGACCACCAGGAACAGTACACTCATGATGCCGCCGGCACGCATGAAATCCGGCACCCGGTAACCGCCGGGCCCCATGGTCAGGGCATTTACCTGGTGCGTCGGGATAAGGAAGGAATTGGATGTGGCAATGGCCACCGTCAGCGCAAATACTGCCGGGTCGGCGCCGACAGCGACCGCAATATTGACCGCCAGCGGCACCAGCAGGACGGTAGCACCAACGTTGGACATGACCAGCGTGAAAAAAGTCGACAGTATGGCAATGACCGTCTGTAATACCCAGATTGGTACGTCTCCAAGCAGATTCAGGGTCCGCTCGGCAATCCAGGCCGCTGTTCCCGACGTCTCTACGGCAAGCCCCAACGGGATCAGGCTGGCCAGCAGGAAGACAGTTTTCCAGCTGACAGCGTCGTAGGCTTCTTCCATTTTAAGCACGCCCGATAACACCATGCCAAGGGCACCGGTAAGCAGTGCCACCGACAGGCGTAGATCGGTAAACAGCACCAGGAAAAGTGCGATGCTGAAGAACAGCAGTGCATATCCGACTTTTTGCGGGCGCAATTCTTCGTGCGGGTATTCCGTGGTGACGACCACAAAATTGCGGTCGTTTTTCAAGCGTGTGAGCGCATCCCAGGTAGTGTGCACAACCAGCGTATCACCCGCCTGCAAAGGCATGTCACGCACGCCCTCTCCCTCGCGGTAGGTGTCACCGACGCGGTGCAGCGCCACCAGCGAGATACCGTAGGTCTTACGCATCCATACATCACGGGCGCTTTTACCGACCAGCTGGGAACCCGGCGGGATAACCACCTCTGCAATACCCGCCCTGGTTGGCGCCAGCGCTTCCTCAAAACTCTCGAAACGGTCGCGCACCTGAAGGTCGTACTCGTCCGCAAAACTCAGTAAGGCTTCGCGTGCTCCCATGACACCGAGCACAGTACCGGCTTCAATGCCGATATCGCGCGCCAGGCCGCCTGCGCCGATACGAATGTCACCGCTGCCACGCTGTACGGCGATGACCCGCACGCGGCCGTTATGTTCGATGTCATCCAGCGTCTGACCGGCAATAGGGCTGTCCTCGGGCACCACCATCTCGCGCACGTCGTATTCAACGCCGTAGGTCTGGCGAAAATAATCCAGGGCACTGGATGCTTTTGCCCCCCTGGCCTGCCTGCTGGGCAGTACGAAACGTCCCGCCAGGATGAAATAGATAATACCGGTGGCAACCAGCGCAAGTCCGACAGGTGTCACCGAAAACAGCGACCAGGCGGCCATCTGGTGATCAGCAGGCAGGGCCTTGTTGGATGTCAGGATAAGGTCGTTGAGCAGGATCAGCGGGCTGGACCCGACCATCGTCACGGTACCGCCCAGTATGGCGCAAAACCCCATCGGCATGAGCAGGCGCGACATCGGCAGCCCGGAGCGCGCCGAGATACGCGATACCACGGGCAGGAACAGCGCTG
>QIFB01000046.1 GCA_003230545.1 Gammaproteobacteria bacterium
GTTTTTTCCGTGAGTATCCACAACCCGACTGGGTCATGGAATCGGACGAGATGCGTTTCAAATACGGCTCGATCGGCGCCGAGTACGATGCCGGCATACCGTACTGGATTTTCTACGTGTTACCGCGGGTATTCCCGGACAAGTTTCCCGGGCCCGGTGGTTATGACTCGCTGGGCGTGGTCTGGGAGCAGGGTCGTGAGCTGCCCGTTGGTTTCACCAAAAAGACCATCGGCTTTCCGCGTCTGGCCAACAACTGCGCCTCCTGTCACGTTGCCAGCTACCGCAGCAAGCCCGACGAGGCGCCGACTATGGTAGTGACCGGGCCCAATCACACCCTTAATCTTGAGGCTTTCTTCCGGTTGTTGGTGGACACTGCGAGGGACCCGCGTTTCAACGCGGACACCCTGATGCGCGAGATCAACCAGGTCACTGATCTGGACTGGATCGACCGGCTGTCCTATCGCTTTCTGATAATTCCAATCACCAGAAAACGCCTGCTGGAACGGGAGCAACAGTTCGCGTGGATCTACCGCGAGGATTTCCCGGAGTGGGGCAAGGGCAGGGACGATGCGATGAATCTCACCAAGTACTTTATGATCGGTGAGAAGATGGACGATACGCTGGGCCCTACCGACATGCCATCGGTGTGGAACCTGAAAAAATACCGGCACGCCCGATCCGTGATTATGGACTCGGCGCTTGGCCTGCTGGGGGCGGAGCCCCGCGATCATGACGACTTCATGGCCCAGATTGACTGGCTGGTGGAGTACCTTGGCAATTATCCCGCGCCTGAATATCCATTTGCTGTCGATGCGCAGCTCGCGCAACGCGGCAAGGGCGTGTTCGACGCCGAGTGCGCGCGCTGTCATGCCAGTGACAAAACCGGTGTTCCCATGCCACTCAAGGATGTGAATACCGATGGCGAGCGCCTTAAGACCTGGACGAAGGAATATGCCGTCAAGGCAAACCAGGTGGCGAGCGAAATGGGTATTGAGCGCCTGGGTCTGGTCGAGGAGGATCCGATCGGTTACGTCGTGCCGTTCCTGGACGGTATCTGGCTGCGCGGGCCGTACCTGCATAACGGCTCGGTGCCTACTCTGATGGATTTGCTGCGACCGGCGTCCGAACGCCCGGCACTGTTCTGGCGGGGCTACGATGTCTACGATCAGGAAAATGTCGGCTTCATCAGCCAGGGCAAGGAGGCCGAGCGTATCGGTACGCCGTTTGACACGACACAGCGCTCGAACGGGAATGGCGGACACGAGTTTGGGTTCGGGCTGGCAGAGACGGACAAGCGGGCGCTGGTGGAGTATATGAAGACGCTGTAGCAGCTTAAGCAAGTGCCATTCGTCTCTGCCCCTGCTTGTTACAGGCCTGTTTTACCTTGTCATGTTCACATTTTGGTCTAGACTTCTGAAAGCGACACATGCCCGGGTGGACGGTCCGGAATGCAAGTGTCTGATCAAAATAATGAAGCGAGGATCGCTGCATGGATGAGCAGTCTACGATTTGCCGCCGTCTGGGCGGTTTGGTTATCGCATGGTGTTGCCTTTCGGCGACACCTCTGATGGCCGACGTTCCCACCTACTATGACAATACCGGATTTCGTAACGGAGAGGCTGGCCTGACACAGTCGGAAAAGGTCGGTCGGGAGATCTGGTACAAGGCAACAGTCGGTAATGATCGTTTTCACAGTTACGTGTTTCCACAGCGGGTTGGTGTGCTCATCGACTGGTACCGGGTATTGCGCAGCGACGCCCGGGACGATCGTTTCCGTGCCTGGGGCCTGATCAACGACCCGGATTGTTGCGCGCCCGGTACGCAAGGCTGCCAGGCAAAAAGCATGGAAGAGACCTACGGTTTTGACTGGTGTCCGGGTGATGACACCCTGCTGCAGTACGTGGGCAAGGAAGGTTTCCGCGATCCCGCCTGTGATTTGCAGGATGTACCCATTGCAGTGAATGACCCGCACGGTCCCGGGGATCAGCGCCAGTCGCCCTGCGACCTTGATTTCGGTGGTTCCAGTGGCGTGCTGGGCTTGCGCAAGTTTCCCAACCCGCGTTTCGACGCGAACAAGTGGAAACAACTCAACGGTGGCAAGCTGGGGACCTGGGAAGGCTACAACCGGCGTCTGACCGTGCGGGCAGAGCTTTCCGACGCTGACGTGAGTCATCTGTCGGATGCCTCCATCGAACCGCCGTTCCTGGTGGGTATGGCCTGTGGCGCCTGTCACATTGCCTTTAATCCCCTGAACCCGCCTGACGATCCCGCCCACCCCAAATGGGAAAATCTGCTGGGCATGATCGGCAACCAGTATGCGCGGTTTTCAGAGATCATGGCCTCGGGTATGCCTACCAGCAGTCTGGAATGGCAGGTGTTCGCCCATGCCCGGCCGGGAACCACCGATACCTCGGCGGTGCCGACCGACCAGGTAAACAATCCCGGCACCATGAACGCCTTGATCAATATCCGTCAGCGTCCGGTATTCGAAAACGAGAGGGTACTGCGCTGGCGGAAGGCGTCATCCTGTGAAGGGTATCAATCCGAGGACGAATGCTGGTGCGAACCCGGTCGTGATAACAAGTGCTGGTTACGCAGCGTAAAAGAGGAAACCGTACACCACGTTCTCAAGGGTGGCGGTGACAGTATCGGTGTCGCCCAGGCCTTGCAGCGGGTGTGGATCAATATCGGTTCCTGTTCGGAGCAGTGTTGGGTGAACCACCTGAGCGATCTTCGCCAGCTTGATCCCACGCAGCGCAACTTCGGCCAGACACCCTTCAATATTGGCCAGTGCCGACGGGACTGCGCGAACTTCCGCGCTGCCGAAGACCGCTTGCCTGATGTGGTCAATTTTCTGCTGTCAAAGAATGTCACGGCAACCGACCTGCACGTTGCGCGGGCGAATGAAAACAAAAATCAGAACCCGGATGCTGCCCCCTACGCGTTCGATGACCTGGTCGACGAGTTAAATCAGGAGTTCGGCGAGAATGCGGTCGCGCGCGGACAGGGCGTGTTTATCGAGAACTGCGCGCGCTGTCATTCGAGCACGGCCGATGACCCGCCGTCCCGCTCGCACGATTTTCGCAAGGTTTCGGCGGACACTGGCTTGCGCGAGGACTTTCTTGGCAACGACGAGGCCACCCTGGTTTCCGAGGTGGGCACCTATACCTGCCGTGCGTTGCACTCCAACCACGTGCGAGGTCATGTCTGGGAGGAGTTCGCGTCACTGGATTACCTGGCCAGACCCGC
>QIFB01000161.1 GCA_003230545.1 Gammaproteobacteria bacterium
AGACGCAGTACCTTAGTTTGCCCTATTACGGTCGCTGGTTGATTTCTGCTGCACGGGTCATGGTCGATAAGGAGCACGTCACGCTTACTGAGTTGATCAACAAAATGGACGAGGTGAAAAAGCGTTATGAGTAAAATTTACTACCACGCTGAAATAGCTGCGGGGGTGGGCGATCCCCAGTGTTACAAAGGCAGGGCCGGCAGTCCACCCAGGTTCAAGGTGGGTGACCGTGTGAAGATCAGGGATTTACCCGATGTCTTTTATACCCAGACCCCGACTTACACTCGAGGCATGTCTGCTACGGTGGCCGAGCTAGTCTATGAAAGCCCTGCTCCGGAAGACGAGGCCTGGGGCCACCTCGATAAACCCGAATGGTTTTACAGCCTGATTTTCAGGCAAAAAGACCTTTGGCCGGATTATCCCGAGGCGTATGCGAACGACACCTTACAGGCTGAGATTTCTGAACGTTGGCTGGAGCCGGCGTAGAATTTACTGGCTTAACGCTTTATGACTCGACAGACCGTCAAACTCCCACTGGTTTACAGCTGCTCAGGGTGCTCCAGTGCCGCCCAGCTTGCCAATACACTGGCCCTGCATCTGGATCGAAGCGGCGAAGCGAAGATGTCCTGCATCGCCGGTGTGGGCGGTGATGTACCGAATTTTGTGCGTCAGGCCGCCTCAGGCCGGCCGATCCTCGCGCTGGACGGTTGCCCGTTGGCCTGTGTCCGCAGCTGCCTGAAGCGCCATGGCGTGGAGCCTGACCGCTACGTGCAGCTGCAGGAGCGCGGGGTAAAAAAGCGCTACGGCCAGGATGCCCCGGATGAAGACCTGGAGCGTCTTTATCAGCAGATGGTGGAACTGGCCCGGGAGCTTCGCCAGGATCGTGATCAGTCGCAGGGTCAGTCTCGGTTTGGTCGAGGGGCTCAATAGTAAGATCCACCTCCTGCAACATAGGGAAATCATATTTTGGTACAGAAGTGTCGGTGACGTATACACGATGGAGGCATAAGGGCGGAAGAACCTGAGGACATCCGAATGGTCACAGATCAAGTAAAGGCATGGCAATACCTGGGTTTCCCAAAAGCCGAAATGACCAAAAGCCCTGTTTTTGCTGGATTGGACACAGGGCCGTAAGTGGTTCAGAATCCGCATTTTTTCTGTACAGGCCAGGTCGCAAGCAACGCGTGGGCTACTCGCAAGCTGGACAGCGTGTGGATAGTCCGTAAATAGCTACGTAGGCTGTGAGAGTATCTTAATGCAAGGAGTTTCGGTGGAAAATTCAGATAGACCAAAAGATTCTTCCACAGGCAAGCAGGAACCCGGCGAGCCTCTGCAGAGAATGAAGGGTCAGCAATTCCTGGCGGAGTTGCTGCGCAGATCGGGCACGAAGGCGGTATTTTT
This sequence comes from Gammaproteobacteria bacterium, assembly GCA_003230545.1. GTDB lineage: Bacteria > Pseudomonadota > Gammaproteobacteria > UBA9214 > UBA9214 > SZUA-186. The sequence continues at coordinate 1,402 of QIFB01000161.1, forward strand.
TGTCCCGACATTCCTGTATCCAACACTTGTGGAGTTGGCGGAGGATCCGATCAAGCGCGTCTTGTGTCACTCAGAGAAGGCCGCGGGCTATATGGCAGACGGCTATGCACAGGCGTCGGGTACGCCGGCGATCGTGTTTGCGCAAGGTGGTCCTGGAGCGACGAACCTGTATGCCGGACTCGTGGATGCCTGGCAGAGCAATACGCCGCTGCTCGCGGTGACCCCAGTCATTCCGAGTTCGAGTTACCAGGGTGATTCCTATCAGGAGGCCTATGTGGACTTCCGGCCGGTGACCAAGTACGACGCAGAGGTGCGGGCGATTGACCGGATGGCGGAGTTCTTTGGCAAGGCTTACAGGGAGATGACAACGGGGGTACCGCGGCCGGTCCATCTGTACCTGGATGGCGCGCTGGAAGCGGAGGAGGCGGAATTCGATTTCCGGCATCTGGACCGGCGCTACTTTTCCTATCCGGCGTTCCGTCCACGAGCGGACGATGATCTGGTGGAACAGGCTGTCCAGGAGCTTCGCTGTGCGGAGCGTCCAGTGATGGTTTGTGGTCGAGGGACGGTCGTTTCGGGCGCATGGGAGGAAGTAACGGCACTGGCCGAGCAGCTGGATATACCGGTTACCACGACCCTGGGTGGCAAGGGGAGCATCGATGATCAGCATCCTCTGGCGCTGGGTGTGACGGGTTCCTACCGTCGGCCGTCGACCGACCAGGTGGTCACTGAAGCGGATCTGGTGTTCTATGTGGGGGGGCATCACGGCGGGGCGACGACGAACATGAGGAAGATGCCGAAGCCGGGGGTGCGGGCCATCCACATTGATATCAATCCGGCGCAGCCCGGCGCGAACTACCCCAATGTATTGCCGCTTGTGGGTGATGCGCGGACGGTCTTGCAGCAGATGCTGGAGGTCGCAGGTTTGGGAGAGCGGGGTGTGCACAGCACGTGGGTGGCGAAGGCGCAGAAAGGGCTGCGGGAGTGGCGTGAAAGGGAACATCCGCACATAGTTGGGAATGCGATACCGATTCGGCCGGAACAACTGGCGATCGAGCTTGTGAAGGCATGTCCGGAGAACACGCTCTACGTTACGGATACGGGCTATGCGGGCACGTGGGCCGGCGTCTTCATGGATCTTCCGGCGGGGAAGAATTGCCTGCACTGCGAGGGGAGCCTGGGGTGGGCGTTTCCGGCGGCAATAGGAGCCAAGACGGCGGTGCCTGAGCGGCCGGTGGTGGTGTTCACGGGAGATGGAGGGTTCTTCTATCATCTCACTG
>QIFB01000202.1 GCA_003230545.1 Gammaproteobacteria bacterium
CCGCACCCTGGTAGACTTCGCCCGCCGGCTCGGTATGGAAACCGTTGCCGAGTTTGTCGACTCACAGGCGGTGCTGGACAAAGTGGTTGCCCTGGGCGTGGATTACTCGCAGGGGTTTTTCCTCGGCGAACCTGCGCCTGATTTGCCCGAATAAAAGCAAACAGGTGGTAAATACTCCACCGGCTAAAACCCGGATCGATCGGCCCTTCGGCTGATTAAAACCGTAGGTTGGTGCAGAGCGCAGCGAAGCCCAACGGGCCGCCGCGAATAGCCTGGCCATAGCTCCAGGCCACCTGCACGCCATTTGGCCGCCTGGTATGGGCAATGCGTTTGTTTTGGGCTTCGCTGCGCTCAGCACCAACCTACTTGTCCGCCGCCTGAAGGCGGGGGGTTTGCGGATCCCATATACGGGGACTCTAAATAGATCTTTGTGGAGCCTGGCGCTATGCGCCGGGCTCCACAAATGGAGATTCACGTCTGGTCCGGGGTTTCTCCTGTAGCAGGCATTGCGTTATCCGGTCTGGACTCGCCGCCGCGTTCACCCAGTTTTTTCATTACTACATAGAACACCGGTGTAAAGGTCAGCGACATGATCGTCGCCGCCGCCATGCCGCCGACCACCGCAATGCCGATGGCCTGCTGACTGGCGGCGCCGGCGCCGGAGGCGATTACCAGCGGCATGAAGCCGGCGATGGATGCGATCGAAGTCATCAGGATGGGGCGGAAGCGTAGCCGCGCCGCAGCCACGGCGGCATCCAGAATGCTCTTGCCTTTCTCTCTTTCCTGCATGGCAAACTCGACAATCAGGATGGCGTTTTTGGCCGCCAAGCCGATCAGCAGCGTGATACCAATCTGGGTATAGACGTTGTTGTCGGCGCCTTTCATCATCACCGCGACGACCGTGCCCAGCACTGCCAGCGGAACCACCATGATGACCGCTGCCGGGCTGCTCCAGCTTTCATACTGGGCGGACAGCACCAGGAACACCAGGATGATGGCCAGCGCAAATATCATGATGGCTTCCGACCCCACCTGTCTCTCCTGGTAGGACATCCCGGTCCATTCAATGCCCATGCTGGTGGGCAGTTTCTCACTGGCCAGCTGTTCCATGAGGATGAGTGCCTGTCCGGAACTGTAGCCGGGCGCCGCCGAGCCGGTGATGGAGGCGGTCGGGTAGAGGTTGTAGCGCAGGATGGTCTGTGGCCCTACGGTCTGCTCAACATCCACCAGCGTGCCGACCGGAACCATACTGCCCTGTTCGTTACGAACTTCGAGGCTGCGAATATCTTCCGGCTCGATGCGGAACTGGTTGTCGGCCTGCACCATAACCTGCCAGGTGCGGCCGAATTTGTTGAAGTCGTTGACATACGCGGAACCGAGGTAAGCCTGCAGGGTGCCGAACAGCTCATCGAGTGGAACGCCGAGTGTCTTGGCCTTGGTGCGGTCGACTTCGGCGAACAGCTGGGGCACACTGATACTGAAGGTCGAATTCAGGCCGGCCAGCCCGCTCTGTGCATTGCCGTCCTCGAGAGTTTCCTCGAGCATGGCGTTCAGTTCCTGCAGGCCAATACCGGCACGGTCTTCCAGTTGCAACTGGAAACCGCCGGCGACACCCAGACCGGTGATGGCGGGTGGCAGGAAAGCGTAAATAATAGAGTCCTGAATCTGGCTGAAGCGTCCTTGCAGGTTGGCCAGGATCGCTTCCTGTTTGAGTGCAGGCTCGTTGCGCTCATCCCAGGGAGTGAGGGAGACAAAGACGATGGCCGTGTTGGAGGATGCCGTGCCGTCGATCAGGTTATAACCACCGAAGATGACCCAGTCTGCGACACCCTCCGTGCTGCCTACTACGGCATCGATCCTGTCGAGCACCTCGTTGGTGCGTTCCTGCGAGGCGGCGTCGGGCAACTGGACATGCACCAGCATGTAGCCCTGGTCCTCGGTCGGCAGGAAGCCGGTCGGCAGATTGGTGAACTGCCAGCGGCAGTGAGACCCAGCGCCAGCAGCAGCATGAGAGTGGTACGGCGCACCAGTGTCTTGATCATGGTGCCGTAGCGCTTTTCGGTGCGGGTGAAGATGCGGTCAAAGCCGCGGAAGAAGGCATTCTTGTTTTCCGGCGGCAGGCGCAGTACCAGCGCCGCCAGCGCCGGGCTCATGGTCAGTGCATTGATGGAGCTGAATACAGTCGCTACCGCGATAGTGAGTGCAAACTGCCTGTACAGTTCACCGGTGATGCCGGGCAGGAAGGCTGCCGGTACGAACACCGCCAGCAGCACCAGGGTGGTCGCAACCACCGGCCCGGAGACTTCGCTCATGGCCTGAATGGCTGCGGCCTTGCGATCCAGGCCGTTTTCCATGTGCGTGACGGTCGCCTCAACCACCACAATGGCATCATCCACCACGATGCCGATGGCCAACACCAGCGCGAACAGGGTCAGCATATTGAGTGAGAAACCCATCGCCAGCAGTACTGCCAGCGTACCGATAAGTGATACCGGGATGGTCACGGCCGGGATCAGCGTGGCGCGCCAGTCCTGCAGGAAGATGAACAGCACCAGGAACACCAGCGCCGCGGCTTCTAACAGGGTGATATACACCTGCTTGATTGAGGCGGCCACGAACATGGTCGTGTCGTAGGGGACAGAATATTCAAGACCTTCAGGGAAGTAGGCGCTCATGTCCTGCATGGCGGCGCGCACCCGTGTCGATACGTCCAGGGCATTGGAACCCGGTAGCTGGTAGACGGCAATACTGGCGGATGGCGCACCGTTGAGACGCGAGGTGATGTTGTAGTTCTTGGAGCCGAGCTCGATACGCGCAACATCCCTGAGACGGGTGATGCGGCCACCTTCGCCGGTTTTAACAATGATATTTTCAAACTGTTCGATGTCGGCAAGCCGGCCGAGTACGTTCACTGTGTACTGAAAATTTTGTCCGGCGGGCGCAGGTGGTTGTCCTATTTGTCCAGCGGCGACCTGGACATTCTGTTCCCTCACGGCATTGATGACTTCATTGGTCGTCATGCGGCGCGACTTGAGCTGGTTGGGGTCCAGCCAGATGCGCATACTGTAATCGCTCTCGGGATAAATACCGATGTCGCCAACACCGGGGATACGGCTGAGCGTGTCCTTGATACGCAGGGTGGCATAGTTACTCATATAGAGTTCATCGAAACGCCCGTCCGGGGAAGACAGGGAGGTGATGAGAATAATGCTGGGTGATTTTTTCTTGGTGTTCACGCCCTGGCGTTTGACTTCTTCGGGCAACTTGGGCTCCGCCAGCGTGACCCGGTTCTGTACCAGTATGCTGGCCATGTCGAGGTCGGTGCCGACCTCAAAGGTAACGGTCAGGGTATAGGTGCCACTGCTGGAGCTGACTGAGGACATGTAGATCATGTTCTCGACGCCGATGACTTCCTGTTCGATGGGGGCGGCAACCGTTTCGGCAACCACCTCGGCGTTGGCACCCGGGTAGTTGGCCGAGACCGAGACGGTGGGCGGTACAACATCCGGAAACTGGGCGATCGGCAACAGGCCAACCGAGATCGCGCCCGCCAGTACGATCAGTATCGAGATGACACTGGCGAAAATAGGGTGTTCGATAAAAAACTTCGAGAACATGGCCGATCAGTCCCCGGTTTCTGTAGCCGGGTTTGAACGCTTCATCTGTGCGTCCTGCTCCGCTTGTTGTGCCGCCTTTCGCATGGCGGAGGCCGTGAGGGTTTCCATGTTGACTGGCTCGGGTGCAACCTTGCGACCGGGACGTGCGCGCTGTATCCCGTTCACGACCACCCGATCACCTTTCAACAGACCGTCTTCGATAACGATCAGGCCATCCCTGCGCTGACCGGTTTTGACACTGCGTCTTTCGATCACGTCTTCCGAATTGGCAACCAGCAGGAAGGTACCGCTCTGGTCGTTACCGATGGCCCGTTCGGTAACCAGCGGCATGTCCGGACGGTTACCGAGCGGCATGCGGATACGGGCAAACAGGCCGGGCAGCAGGGCCGGTGTTGCGCCAGGATTATCTAAAATCCCGCGCAACTGGAGTGTCCCGGTCTCCGGATCAACACCGGATTCGGCAAAATCGTACCACCCCTCGTGCGGGTAACCCTCTTCATTAGCCAGCCCGAGGAACAGAGGTATCTCCAGTTCCTTGTCGCTGGCTGTACCCGTGTCGAGCCCCTTGGCTTCAACAGCTTCCTTATAGGTATCCCTGACGCGCAGCAGGTCACGTTCATTGAGGTTGAAATAGACATAGATAGGATCGAACAGGGTGACTTCCGTTAACACGGTGGCTTCGCCTTCACCGACCAGGTTACCGATGTCGACTTCGTTACGCCCAACACGCCCGGTCAGTGGTGCCGTTACCTGGGTGTAGCCCAGGTTCAGTTCCGCGCGCGTGACTTTGGCCTCGGCACGCAGGATATCTGCAGTCGCCAGTTCTTTTTCGACCCGCCATTTCACCACGTCAGCCTCGGCGCCGGCCTTCTTTTTATACAGAGTCTGCGCCCGGCCATACTCGATTTTCGCGCGGTCATAGTTGGATTTGGCGCCCGCCAGCT
>QIFB01000148.1 GCA_003230545.1 Gammaproteobacteria bacterium
TGTGGTCCATGACCCTGCTGCGCGGCGGCCACGCGGTATTCGTAAATTCCTTTTTTCGATCGGCCTTCGAACTGCTGTACACGCCGTTGCCGCCACACAAGAAGCGGCCGACGAAATCCATCATTGATGTGGCGAGTGACCGGCTCGGTGACATGATCGGTGGCGGCTTTATACTGCTGTTGCTGCTCCTGTCACCAGACCTGTCAACAGCGGTAATCGCCGCCAGCGCAGTCATAATTGCGTTGCTTGCGCTGTACGTGGTCAACCGACTCAACAGCGGCTATATCAGCCAGCTCGCACACAGCCTCCGCAAGGGCGTAGTACGCATCGATGAGGATGACATCATGGATGCGACAACCCGGCAAATCCTGGCGGAAACCGACAACGGGTCCGAACGCGAGTTCCTGCAATCAAGAATCGATACCATGCTGGAACACCAGGATGAAACGACTGCTGCGGGTAATACCGGCACCGGGAGCGATGCCGCCTGGTTTGCCAGGGCCGTAAATGACCTCGGCTCGGGGGATGCAGACAGGATACGCCGTGCGTTGAGCAGCTCGATAATGGATATCCGTCTGTCGCCCTGGATTATTCCGCTACTGGAAAATGATGAAGTGGTCCAGGATATACGCACCGAGTTACGCTGGCTGACTCCCAGGATCATCGGTCAGCTGACCGATGCGCTGCTGGATCCGGATATCCCGTTACTGGCACGCCAGCGTCTGCCCGGTGTACTCGAAGTCAGTCACAATACCAGGGCAATCAACGGACTGTTGCAGGGCATGGTTGATGAATCCTTCAATGTACGCTTCAGTTGCGCCCGGGCACTGGGGCGTATGCGTTCCAGAGACACTGGTCTGCAGATACCGCGGGAACAGGTGTTTACAACCATTCGCCGGGAACTTGATGTCAGCGCAGAAACCTGGGAAGGCCACGACCTGGAACTGCAGCCGGAGGAAACCACGGATGATGCGCCCGGCAACCTGCATCTCCACCGCGGTCTGGAGCATGTGTTTACCCTGCTGGCACTCACGCTGGATCCCGATGCGGTGCATATCTCCCGGCAGGCAATTTTCAGTACCGATGCCAATCTCCGCGGCACGGCGCTGGAGTACCTGGAAAATGTATTGCCGGCGGACCTCTACAACAAGCTGCTGGACCACCTCGGTGCCAGTGATGCAGGCCGCAAGGGACTGCGTTCACTCAGCGAGATTGTCACCGAACTGAAATCGGTCGTACAGCACAGGATCCAGTAGGACCGGCCCCCGGCCGGGAAGACTTCCCCGCGGGGCGCGGGTCCTACATGGCAGGTTCGTTAGCAGGACCGGCCCCCGGCCGGGAAGGCGTTTCCCCGCGGGGCGCGGGTTCTGCTGAAGCCGGTTCCGGATGTGCCTTCTCGATGAGCCGGTGGATCCGTGTCCCCAGTGTCTGGTGATCGACGGCCGAGTTCTTGCGCAACACGTTGGAAATCAGGGTGGCCATATAGTAAAGGCGCTGATTGCCAACCGAGGTCTCGACAATGGCGACCGAGTTCATATAGTTTTTCACATTACCCATGTACTTGCCACACTTGAAACCTTCCTCCTGCTTGCAACTGTAGAGTGAACCGGACTTGAAATAGACCGCAGACTCCCTGAGTGCCGGTGCAGACGCATAGCGAATGCGCCGCTCGGTCATATACAGCAGACGTTTGATTTCACGACTGGAAAACTCGTCCACCAGCCGACCCTGTTCCATCCGCAATGCATATTTCATCAGTTCCCGGGCCGTGCCATAACTGTTGCCGCCGCCGGGCACACGGCGCTTGCCTTCGCGGGTAAAGAAACTGCCCTGGCGTAGTTTCTCCAGGTCCAGGCCGTTGCGGGTAATCGGTTCGAAGAAGGTCCGTTGAAACAGTTCGGTCAACTGTTTTTTCGGGGTCTCATTAAAAAAACGCTGAATTTCCGGTTCCGCCGGCGGATAGTCCTTGCCGTAGTGGCGCAACAGCATGGCCTCGCGCATGGTCATGGCAGCAGCGGCATTGGAGCTGACGGACAGCGTCCAGTCGAGATACTCCCACAGCGAACCCTGGTCGCCATCTTTCATAGTGCGCCGCGTCAGCTTGCGAGCCTGCACGTCAAACAGGCGGATCTTGTGGTGATCCCAGTGACTGAATTCGTCTGCCGTGACCATGGTGTTCTTGAGGACCTGCCGGCGTTTTTCCAGGTCGTCCGGCCAGGCATCGGCCAGCGCCTGGAACAGGCCCAGCGCCACCACCAGCTTGCCGACACTGCCGACGTTCTGGCGGTAATCACCCCGGTGTTCCGCATAGCGCAGTTGCTTCGGGTCCGACAGATCCAGTACGGCCACCCCGTAGCGGCCGGTATTGGTGCCCAGCAGTTTCAGGATTTGCCGGGTGAATACCGGGTCGGGTGCCGGCAGGTCGAGATCCGGGTAATCAAGCAGGCGCAGGTCCACATCGGCCGTGGAGAGCAGGGCGCCGGCCGGTTGTTTGCGCCCGGGAACAATACCTTCATTGGCGAGGCGCGCACCTTCCACGCGGCGAATCCCGGTCTCCGGATATCCGTCCAGGGGATAGGCCTGCGACACCGCCGGCAGCAGCACGATCACCAGTGATGCCATGAGAGTTCGAATCATTG
>QIFB01000162.1 GCA_003230545.1 Gammaproteobacteria bacterium
TCGATCTTGTCGATAACCATATCCAGATCATCGTCCGGACTTTTCTTATCGATCTCCGCGGTCAGCACCGGTCCATCGTGAAGATTGTACGGATTGTCCGGCGTCGACGGCAGGGTATTGGGCATTTCCCTGTTTTCGTAGTCCCTCAGGTTTTCGTACACGGTTGTGAGGAAGTTGCTGCCCGGAGGATTCGCAAACGGGTCCACCGACGCGTGTTGACCTGGCGGTGTATTGATAATTGTGGTTGTACCGTCGGGAGATTCCGATCGTTGTGACAGTCCCGCCTCCGGTTGTGCGCACGGATGCCCCAGCCACTTAAATACCGGGTTCGGCGAACCTGTCGCTTTGGTCAGGAACGGATCGAATTGAAACTCGCACTCCGCCTGGGCTGTGCCGCCGAGGCTCATGCCGCCGGCGAGCACAGCAAGTGCCGCGGCCAGGCGTGCTTTAACAAGTGGTCTCTTGTGCTTCATTGCTTTTTCACCTCCTCCCCAACACTGCGGCCTGTGTGCATGCGCGCTGCAGGGGATATTGTGTTGTTGTATCACCAGATAAGTTTCCTCTGAACAGTCGCCATCAGACGCTGTGCATGTCTACCAGGAACGGCTTGTGCTGCTTGCCGGTACTGAGACGCGCCACCGCTTCCGCGATATACAGCGGTTGCAGCCGGCTGGGCTTGTTCAGCCAGCGACCGGTCTTTTCATTACCGATCCAGGTCAAGGCATACAAGCTGCCGCGTGCGTTGAAGGAGGCCAGGATTTCCCGAATGTCTTCGGGAGCACCCGTCAGGAAACGCCACTTGGCGCCATACTTATCGGCCAGCGCCTTGAGCGCGTCAGGTGTGTCGTGGTAGGGATCGGTAGTCACGGTGTACATCTGCACATCCTTACCGACCCGGTCCTCGATCATTTGGTGCACCTTGACCAGGTTGCTGAGCAACGGGTAGTAGTTCTCCCCTTTCACCGAGGTGAAACTCACCAGCACCAGCTTGTCGGCAATCAGATCCTCGTAGAACCAGGCCTTCTGCTTGTTCTGGTCCTGGACGATCACCTGGGGGAAACGACTGGCATTCTTGCCACCCCGGGCGCGGGGACAGGTTTTGAATGCCGGGTTGTCTTTAACCGAACCTGGCGCCACCGCGGCTGTTGCCGCCAGCGGGACCGCCGCAGCGACACCTGCCAGGAACGTTCTTCTTGTGGTCTTCTTCATCATAGACTCCTTGGAATTCCGGTCGTGTAATTCACTGACACAGGGTTCACCGGCTTAATGGTCATCGTCGCTGTCACCACCGTTGGGTATGATGTCCCAACGCGCCATCATGGCATTGTCTTCGTGCACATTGTTGTGGCAGTGAATGACGTAACGACCGTGGAAGTCGTCGAAACGGTAGAATACCCGGGCTGAATCGCCAGGCCCCAGCGTCGCAACGTCCTTGCGTGAGCGCAGTACACCGGTCGGCGGTCTGCCGTTCCATTCCAGTACCTGGAATTCCTCGAAGTGAACGTGTACCGGGTGAGCCCAGGAGCTGCCGGCGTTACGGAATGTCCAGATTTCCGCGGTACCCTGTTTGGGCGCTGCCGAAACCTTGGTCGGGTCCATGAATTCATGGTTGACCGTCCACAAACCCATGTCGTGGTCGAAGATCCACTCGCGCTCGGCGACGACCTCGTTGAGATTGATGGGCGGTAACTTGCGCAGGAAGTCCGGAATACGGCTGTTGTCCGGGCCTTCCAGCGGTTTGATGCGGAACTGCATCACCGCCATCCTGTCCGGGCCTTCCAGACGCCGGCCGGTGGGGCCCTGGCCGTTGATCTGTTCCATGATATTGAGCAGGTTGATGCTGTCGCCGATCGCATAACGCGAGAAGTCGATGATCACGTCATGGCGGTTGGCCGGACCAATTACGATACTGGTGACACTGACCGGTTCTTCCAGCAGGTTACCGTCGTTGGCAATGACAAACATTTCCGACTCATCGGCCAATCCCAGTTCGTAGAAACGCGAAGGTCCGCCATCGTAAACACGGAAACGGTACTTACGCGGCTCAACCTCCAGGTAAGGCGTGACTTTGCGGTTGACCGTGATCACGTCGCCAAGGTGGCCATCGGTGTCAAACACGTTGTAGGTCGGGTGGCCGTCCAGACCGAAACGCACATCGTGAATAATCAGCGAGATGTCATACTTGCCGTAGGTACCCGGCAGGCGCAGGGCCTCCGAATTGGGATCATTTTCATCACCGGAGTCTTTTTCGTCGTAGAAAGTAGCCATCGCCGACAGGCCGGCATATACGTTGGTCGCCGTGAAATCCAGCATGTGATCGTGGTACCAGAGGCTGCCCAGGGCCTCGTTGGGATCGTTACGCGCATACATCATCGCGTAGTGGTGGTCCCAGAATTCACCCGGACCCACGAAGTCTTCGGGATAACCGTCACTTTCAGACGCGGTGTGGGCGTTGTGCAGGTGGATGGTGGTGTAAGGCAGACCGAAAGGAATAAAACAATCCTCGGTCGCCGGCAGGTCGTTATAGCGACGTACAAACACCGGCTCGCCATAGCGCGCCACCAGTTGCTCACCCGGCGTGGCGCCGTTGAACAACCAGGCCAGCGAACCGCCATT
>QIFB01000188.1 GCA_003230545.1 Gammaproteobacteria bacterium
CCACTGTCCACGGCCGCCTTGAGGGCGGGCAGGTTGCCCGCCGGGCAGACCAGTTCCATTTTTGCGCTGGATGCGGGCATGACTACCTTGTTATCTCGTGTGGATTATCGGCGCCGGTGCTGTGCCGGCAGCGGCCTGGCAAATTCAGGTTTTCGCCCTTGGCGTAGGCCGGACTGTGCACCCTTGAACCCTGATGAACATCGCGCCGTGCCAGTTCAGCGCTGATTTTGTTAATGACCTGCCATTTGGTCGAACACCACACCGGCGCCAGAATAATATTGGCGGCTGCGGTGCCCGTGACACGGTGAAAGATCACTTCCGGTGGCGTAAGTTCGATCAGGTCGGCAGCTGTACTAACATAGCTGTCAAGCGAGAGCGGCTGGTACTCCCCGCGCCGCCACTGATTGGCGAGCACCGTACCCTTCACCACGTGCAGGGGGTGCAGTTTCAGGCCTTCGACACCGAGATCCAGCACCCGTAGCAGGCTGGTTTCGCAGTCGGCACCCTGCTCGCCCGGCAGACCGATAATCAGGTGGGTACAGATCCGCAGGTTACGCGCATGCGCGCGGTGTACTGCACTTTTGTACTCCGCAAACCCGTGGCCACGATTTACCCGCCGCAAGGTTGTATCGAAGCTTGACTGCAAACCCAGCTCCAACCAGACGTCGGTGCCGCCGGACTGGTAGTCCGCGAGCAAATCCAGCACTTCGTCCGGAACACAGTCCGGTCGGGTGCCGATCGACAGCCCGATGACGTCGGGTTCGGCAAGCGCCTGCTCATAAAGACGGGCAAGCTGGTCCACGGCGGCATAGGTATTGGTGTAGGCCTGAAAATAGGCTATATATTTGCGCGCACCGGTGCGCTTGCGAACCACCCTGCGGCCGGCTTCGATCTGTTCGCTGATCGGCGCGGGTTGTCGACCGTTGGGGCTGAAAGAGATGTTATTGCAGAATGTGCAGCCACCGCGGCCTTTGCTGCCATCACGGTTGGGGCAGTTAAAGCTCGCATCCAGCGCCAGTTTGTGAACACGTTCACCGTAATGGCGCAACATAGCCCGGCCAAAGGTATTCACCCGGTCGGTTAACAGCTGCGCTGGACCGGCCAGGTGTGCACCCTCGTAAACAGGGGGTAATGATGGCATAGACACTCAGCGTTTACCCACCCGCGTCTTGCGCGGGATAATAACGGCGGGAGTTGGTTACTTTCTGCATGGTGGATTCTATCGCCAGACACGCCAATGTGATTTGACTCAAATCAAGGCACCTGGTGGTAGTCGGTAATTACCAGCCGGGTGTGGGTGATTTGTGCATTGGCAAGAGCGGGTTTGACCGCCGCCGGTCGTCTGATTGAGCGCGTATTAGAGTGCCGATCCTACAGGACTTCCTCGATCATGCGGATGATGTCCTGGGTATTGACCGGTTTGGCGAGAAAATGGTTGCCGCCTATCTCGTTGCCGCCATCCGCCGTCTCGTCGCGGGTAACAATGGCGGTCAGGAACACACGCTTAATGTGCTTTAGCCCGGCGTCCTGGTCAAGCTGCTCGGCAATTATGTTACCTTGCATATCCGGCATCATCACGTCGAGAAATATGATGTCCGGCTTGAACTCGCGAGCTGCCTTAATGGCACGACACCCCTCATTTTCCGTCCATACCTCGTAGTCGCCGGTCTTTTCCAGGTTCAGCTTGATCATGCGTGTGATGCTGGCCTCGTCATCCACTACCAGCACCTTTGTTTTTTGTGTCGACATATTCAGTACTCCTTCAACAGGATATTGACGGAAAGTCCTCGCGGCAACAGGTTCTTCACCTCGATTGCACCCCGGTGCAGATCGACAATATTCCTGATGACCGAAAGACCAAGCCCGGTGCCTTCGCCTACGGGTTTGGTCGTATAGAACGGATCGAACATCTTTTCCAACGCATGCTCTGCCACACCGGGACCGGTATCACACACCTCGGCCACAATCACGGACTGGCCCGCTTCAAAGCGTATACCGGATACAGCTTGCGTGTCACGCTGCTCCCCCACCACGGTCAGATAGGTCGAAACGGTGATAGTTCCATCCTTTTTCATGGCCTGGATGGCATTCATCAACAGGTTCACGAAAACCTGCTGCATGCGGTTTGCGTCGCAGTTTATCATGGGCAGTTCAGGATCCAGCGATCTGACGACATCTATGCTGTGCTGCACCAACTCGTGCCGGACCAGGTGCAGCGAGTTCTCTATGATGTCGTTGATGCGTACTTCCCGGCAGCTCAGCTCACCTTCCCTGGAAAAATCCAGCAGGCCGTTGGTGACCCTGTCGGCACGCCGCACTGCAGTCTCCATGTCCGCCAGTACATCGCCGAGTACCGGGTCGCTGCGCATCTCTCCGGCAATATAGTCCATGCCCAGGCGTATCACCGCCAGCGGGTTTTTCACTTCGTGCGCCACGCCGGCCGCAAGCCGGCCGACTGATTCCATCTTGGCCGCGTGAATCAGCTGCAATTGTGTCTGCTTGAGTTCCCGGTGCGAGCTGATGAGGTCCGCGTGCGCTTCCTGCAGTTCCTGTTCGGCCTCGTGGCGCCGCCGCAGTTCCAGGTTCAGCGACTGTG
>QIFB01000153.1 GCA_003230545.1 Gammaproteobacteria bacterium
TTCTTCACCAGCTGGATATATTTATAGAGCGTACCGTTGGCCGCCTTGTAGGGGGGCATGACCCAGTCCCTGCGCCGCCGTTCCATTTCCGCCTCATCGACAGCGACCGCCAGGCTGCGCGTATTGGCATCGATGGTGATGACATCGCCATCACGGACCAGCGCAATCGGTCCACCTTCCTGCGCCTCGGGCACGATATGCCCGATGATGAAACCGTGGGAGCCGCCCGAGAAGCGCCCGTCCGTCAACAGCGCCACGTCCTGGCCAAGGCCGGCACCCATGATGGCCGACGTCGGGGTCAGCATCTCGGGCATACCGGGCCCGCCTTTCGGGCCCTCGTAGCGAATCACGACCACGTCGCCCTTGCTAATCCGGTTCTCCTCCAGTGCCTTGAGCATATCCTCTTCCGAGTCGAATACCCGCGCCGGGCCGCTGAACTGCAGACCTTCCTTGCCGGTGATCTTGGCCACCGAACCGCCGGGGGCCAGGTTGCCCCGGAGAATCTGGATGTGGCCGGTTGGCTTGATCGGGTTGTCGAGTGCATGAAATACCTCCTGCCCGGCGGTCAGTCCCGGCAGGTCCTGCAGGTTCTCCCCGATGGTTTTGCCGGTAACCGTCAGGCAGCCCCCGTTCAGCAGGCCCTGCTCCAGCAGGTATTTCATCACCGCCGGCGTCCCGCCGACATTGTGCAGGTCTTCCATGACATAGCGGCCACTGGGTTTGAGGTCCGCGAGAAACGGCACCCGGTCACTGACGGCCTGAAAATCCTCGATCTCCAGCGGGACACCAACGGCACGCGCCATCGCCAGCAGGTGCAGGACCGCATTGGTCGATCCGCCAAGCGCGATCACAATCACCATGGCATTCTCGAAAGCCGCCCGTGTCATGATATCGCGCGGCTTGATATCCCGCTCCAGCAGGTTGCGGATTGCCGCGCCGGCCTGAAAACACTCCTCGAGCTTTTGCGGATCGACCGCCGGTGTCGAGGAACTGTAGGGTAATGACATCCCCATGGCCTCGATCGCGGACGCCATGGTATTGGCCGTATACATACCGCCACACGCGCCGGCACCCGGACAGGCATTGTCAACAATGTCCTGACGGGTCTCATCATCAATTTTGCCGGCGATAAATTCACCGTAACTCTGGAAGGCCGAGACAATATCCAGTGCCTGGCTATCGACATGTCCGGGTTTGATCGTGCCACCGTAAATCATCAGTGACGGCCGGTTGAGACGCCCCATGGCAATCATGCAGCCTGGCATGTTTTTGTCGCAGCCGGGCAGTGAAATGTTTGCGTCGTACCATTGCGCACTCATGACCGTCTCGATGGAGTCTGCAATCAGGTCGCGTGACTGCAGCGAAAAGCTCATGCCTTCGGTGCCCATGGAGATGCCATCACTTACGCCAATGGTATTAAAACGCATGCCGACCAGGCCGGCGGCCTGAACTCCCTCCCGGACTCGCGTGGCAAGATCATTGAGGTGCATATTGCAGGTGTTGCCCTCATACCAGACGCTGGAAATCCCCACCTCTGCCTTGTCCATGTCTGCGCGTGTCAACCCGGTACCGTGCAGCATGGCCTGCGACGCGCCCTGTGATTTTGGCTGGGTGATGCGCGAACTGTAGCGGTTTAGCCTGTCTGCCATGGTGCTCTCCGGTCAGTGTCCCGGGCCTGGCGCAGGGCCCGGGATCAATGGTGAATGCAAGGAACCGGCATTGTACAGATGACCCCGCCCTGCCCGAAAGATACCGGGGCCTTGAGGTGGCAGGCGGTATGGTGCACCGCTCGGGTAGCGGTAAACCGCGTCAAGATTACGTCACGGAAACTGTTTTTTTATACCAATAAATCAATTAGCTACGTAATTTATCGTTTCAGCTTGCGCTCACAAAAACGCTTGCTATTCCCGTTGTTCCGGATAGAATATAAGTACATGCTTAAATAATGAACCTTTTAAATACGAGAACAATGAAAATACGTCAACTATTTGATCCCGAGAGTTCAAGCTTCAGCTATCTGTTATGGGATGCAGAAACCCTGGATGCGGCGTTAATAGACCCCGTACGCAACATGGTTGGGCGTGACATCGAGCTGATCAGGAAGCTGGGCCTGACATTGCGCTACACGCTGGAAACCCATATCCATGCAAACCATGTCACCGGATCGGGCATGTTACGCAGTGCCATGGATTCCATGGTACTTGTGCATGAAAACAGCCGCTCGAAGTGTCACGATGTCCTGCTGAAAGACGGCGACCGGATACCGCTGGGTAATGGCAGAATCGGGGTCATCTACACCCCGGGACATACCGACAGTAATGTCAGTTACACGATTCCGGGCATGGTGTTCACCGGTGACACATTATTGATCCGCAGCTGTGGACGTACCGATTATCCATCCGGTGATGCCGGCACCTTGTTTGACTCTATCACCACGCGCCTGTTTACCCTGCCGGGAAATACACTTGTCTACCCGGGACATGAT
>QIFB01000064.1 GCA_003230545.1 Gammaproteobacteria bacterium
CAGGGTGTCCCGGAAGTTTTTGCCCACGAACGTTGCCTGGTAACCCCGGCCGTAGAACACCTCGTTGATGGCTGCCCGGACATCAATGCCCGGCAAGCGAATCCTGCCCAGCCGCTCGGCCCATTGATCGATGATACTCTGCCAGCGCTGCGTATCCAGTTGCTCGGTGCCGATGTTGAACAGTGGCACATCGCCCATGCCGGGGCGCCGGTAGTTGTAGGAATGGACGTCATAAGCGAGCACCAGCGGGTGCAGGGATTCGAGCTTCTCGTAGAGGGCGCCGAGTACCGCGTAAAAGGCGGTGTGCTTTTCCAGCGAGGCCGACTTCTCCGCATCACTTAGCGGTTCGTTCCACACTGCCTGTCCCCAGGCCTCTTCGTAGACACAGGATTCCGGTGCGCGATTGAGGTCGTACTCGTAGCGGGAGTCGTTTGCGACCATGGTGATCGGCATGGTTGCGGCAACGTCGGCGGTATACGGGTCTTCTTCGTGCAGGCGTTCCGGTTCACTGATGGCGCAGTTCTCAACCAGGCCTGCACGCAGGCGATGGCCGTTGTGGATCGCCGTGCACACGAAGTGCGTGTACTCCTCGACCTTGATGGTGAAGGCGCCTTCATTGACGCTGGCATGAAATGTCTTGCCTGCGTGAATCGCAGCCATGCAACCATCGGTATTCAGCTCGATCATTCCTTTTCTTCCTTTCCAATACGCCCGTAGACCCAGTAGTCTTTCAGTATGTCCAGCTCGCCTTTCGTTTCCATTACCTCGATGAACAGGTTGAGGTAGTTTCTGAAATCCGGCTGGTTGTGCGGGATCACCAGAGTCAGTGCCACCTTTTCCGACATGCCCTGCGGGACGACCATGGAATATTCCGGATAGATCAGCGTCCAGGCAGAACCCGATTCGGCCGGGAAGACCATGGCATCGATATCCACTTTGCCGGTCAGATAGTCCCTGGGTGAATCGAGGGAAACCACTTCAATATTTTCGAAATACCGCTTGATGAGCGGCCCGTACAGCGGCTTTTCAAAGACGCTTAACACCCCGATACGCAGGGGCCCCTGGTTATTTATCTTTTCCAGAGAGGAGAACCCGGAACGGCGGTAGTCGGGTACCAGGAAGCCGATATGTTGATAGAAATAGGGATTGCTCAACGTCCACATGCGGGCACGCTTCGTGGTGGCGATCAGGGCGCCGGCAAACACGTCGACCCGGCCGTCATTTAGTGCCGCCCCGGCCTGCTGCTCGTCAAGTTTCACCAGTTCCAGGCCAACGCCCAGTTCCTGTGCCAGTATGCGCATCAGGTCAATATCGAAGCCGACCGCATTACTCTGGTCGTTGAAGAAGGCGAAGGGCAGTGAATCAGCCGGAAACCCGACGCGCAGCGTACCACGCTGTTCGATGACATCCAGGCGCGGGCTGGCGATCAGGCTGTCGTCGAGCTTTTCCGGCTGTTTGATGATGCGCTCGACATCAACAGTTTCCAGTGCCGTCATCGACACGAAGGACTTGTAGCCGGCGTATTCGTAGGGTATGAAGCGGGTCAGGGCGGTACCCAGACCCCACATGAGCAGGCCCATGGCAACGACACTGATGCCCAGTACCCGCAGCAGGCCATTCTTCCTGAGCAGCCCGAGCATGGCGCTGACACCCAGCAAGCTGATGACCACTGCATGCATGGCAGCCAGCACGGTGGCGAAGCGTGCGGTCATGACACTGCCCAGCAGGTAGAGCTGGAACAGGTCCGATGGCAGGTGAAAATAATCCAGCATGAAGGGCAGCGCGACGGCCATGGTGCCGAATGCCGACACCGCGCCGGTTACTACGAAGCCGGGATACTGCTCGATATCCAGCGGCGAGCCGACGAACCACCCGGCAAACAGGATAAAGCCGGTTCCCAGCAGTGTACCGACACTCGGGAAACTGTAGGCCGTCGGCACCAGCACATCGATCGTGGTGGCGGCCTCGCTGTTTTTGCTCTTGATCCGGTGTCTGCGCAACAGGATCTTGCAGCGTTCGACGATCATCGGCAACACCACCAGCACGGTACCGGCGGCAAAGGCGGTCACCATGGCGGGGACGGCCGTGCGCATCACTTCCCGGTAACTGAAGGGCGTCGCCCAGGCAACGAACAGCGGCAGGGTGATAAAGGTCAGCACCAGCCAGGCGCCGGTATAGACCCACAGGTAGACCTGCAAGCGTGCCAGCGACTGGAGGTCCAGCGTTCCCGCGGCGGCGGCGGACAGGGCAAATATTCCGATCGGTGCGAGCTTGGCAACGAACGAAGCCATCTTCATCAGTGCATCGCTGACATTCTGTAATACCTGCAACAGCGTGTCCTTGTTCGGCACCGCGATCAACGAGAGCCCCATGGCGATACTGAACACCACGACTGCCGGCACGGTGGTATTGGCAAGCACCTTGAAGGGGTTGGCCGGGATATATAATTCGAGTGCAT
>QIFB01000100.1 GCA_003230545.1 Gammaproteobacteria bacterium
TTCAATTCCTGGCACTCGGTACGCCCAATGACCGGCGCTGGTTCAAATGCAATGCGAAAAACCCTGACCATCAATATCGAGGCATTCTCATAGGATAGGCGCGGCACTCGATTACTGAGTCCCGGTTACCACCGCTTCCCTCGCTGGCAAGGCTTATTTCCGGCCAATCAATGACCGCAGCCACATCAGTGCCTGGCGGTTGCTCCGCTTGGCACGGGCATGCTGTTTTTGCCGCTTGATCCCTTCCCGAATAGCGGTCTCCGGCAAATTCAGCAGCTTCGCTGCCTTTGAGGGACCACCAAAATACTTGCCGGCACGCTTCAGAACCTTGTTGATCCTTCTGTCATCCTTCAGTGTTAGCTGACGCTGCATGTCATAGCCTTCGACATCCCGTTTGGCAGCGAGCTTCTCCAGATAGGCTATCGAGTATTTTGAAATCCTGCTGGCCGTTTCAATATCATTGCTTACATGGAGCAATCGCAGTAGTAACTCGTCAAGTTCAGATGCCTTGTTGACGAACGGGAATGGCTCATCGGGTACCGGCTCATCCAGAAAGCTGCAAAGTTCATCCCAACCGGAGCTCTTTGTCACATCCAGAACCAGCAGATCATCCACCCGGCCCGCAAAGTAATTCCTGACCCTGGCCTGGTGATCATGGAATGCCTGCCGGAATCGCTCCTGATCAAATACGGGACTGCCATAAAGTATCTCCAGCAGCCGATTGCGTTCATCTGCACGATCCCGTTGCACATTCTGCTTGCGGCCCATGTCACGCTCGATGGATTTAAGCCAGCCGTCGACGTCACGCACGGTCAGGATGAACCGGCTGCCCGGAAACGCCTTGTCCAGCTCAGGGTACATGGCGGCACTGACGCCGGGCAGCGCAGCATCAAAATCGGTGATGCCCCGCCAGTCGAGCGGCAGGCGAATGGTGCGATAATCCAGCATTCTCAACGCTTCCTTGAGGCTGGTCGTTCCGGTCTTGCCGAGACCGGCACAAAACACTTTACGGCGCGTCATCGCAAGCTCCAGAAACAGAATTTTAAATGACAGGACTCCGCACTGCCGGTGCAGTAGAACACTACTGATAATGACCGTAAAACTATACCTTGATTTCCAGTCTGCAGAAATACCTCGACCGCTGTGTTCGGACATTGGGCACGGCCATAATCCAGCCGCGCCCGGGGCAGCCATCCGGTTGCAAGTCAAATGGATCATCGTATGATAGCCAGCTATCCTGGCGGGCTATCATCAGGCACCTCTCATGTGCGGTATCACCGGTTTTATTCACCATACACCTGACTCCGAAACTGTCATTAACACAATGACAGACGCGTTGCTGCACCGCGGCCCTGATGCCGGCGGGGTGTGGCGTGATGATGATACCGGTATTGCCCTGGGACACCGGCGCCTGTCCATTGTCGATCTGTCACCGGCAGGCAGTCAGCCGATGACCTCCGCAAGCGGCCGTTATGTCATGGTCTATAACGGTGAAATATATAACTTCACGGAGCTGCGGCCGGAACTGATGAAATCCGGCTATGCCTTCCGCGGGCATTCCGATACAGAGGTGCTGCTCGCCGCTATTGAGACCTGGGGCACGCGCACCGCACTCGATCGCAGCAGCGGCATGTTTGCCTTTGCGCTGTGGGACCGGTCGGAGCACACGCTGACACTCGCAAGGGACCGGGTTGGCAAGAAACCCCTGTATTATGGCTGGTGCAACGGCGCCTTCCTGTTTGGATCGGAACTCAAGGCACTGGCAAGACACCCGGCTTTCGACACCACCATCAACCGGAGTGCCCTCGGCGAACTGATGCGCCTGGGCTGGATCCCGGAACCATTGTCTATCTACAGTTCCATCCGGAAACTGCCGCCCGGCTGCCTGTTGCAGATCAAGACCGGCAGCGCTGCGGGGGCGGCTGAACCGGAATACTACTGGCGGGCCAATGAGGCCTGCCGGAGCGCCAGTGATAACGGATTTTCAGGCAATTACGCAGCTGCCACCAACCGGCTGGACGCACTGCTGCACGCGGCCGTCGGCAGGCGCATGGTGGCCGATGTAGAGCTCGGCGCGCTGCTTTCCGGAGGCATCGACTCGACCTCCGTGGTCGCCCTGATGCAACAACAGGCGGAGCGGCCGGTGAAGACCTTTTCAATCGGGTTTGCCGAGCCACGCTTCAATGAAGCAGAACACGCGGCCGCCATCGCCAGGCACCTGGGCACCGACCACCATGAACTCTATGTAACACCGGAACAATGCCTGGATGTCGTAGGCCGGTTACCGGCCATCTATGACGAGCCATTTGCCGATATTTCACAGGTACCCACACTGCTGGTTTCACAGCTGGCCCGCAAACAGGTCAAGGTCGTGCTGTCCGGTGATGGCGGCGATGAACTGTTTGCCGGCTACACCCACTACT
>QIFB01000125.1 GCA_003230545.1 Gammaproteobacteria bacterium
TGCAGACATTGATACGCTCGATACCCACCGCGTCGTGAATCGGCTTCAGCGCCACCAGCATCTGAATGGTGGAACAGTTGGGATTGGCGATGATGCCGTGGTCTTTGTAGTTGGCGATCTTGTCCGGATTCACCTCAGGCACCACCAGTGGAATCTCATCGTCATAACGAAATTGCGAGGTGTTGTCGATCACAACACAGCCTGCCGCGGCCGCCTTGGGGGCGTAGTCCTTTGATATAGTCGCGCCGGCGGAAAACAGGCCGATCTGTGCTCTGGAAAAATCGAAATCAGCGAGGTTCTGCACCTTAAGCATCCGCTCGCCAAACCGTACCCTGCTGCCGGCGGAACGTTCACTGGCCAGCGGGTAAACCTCGCCCACCGGAAACTTGCGCTCGGCAAGGATCTCCAGCATAACTTCACCGACCGCGCCGGTAGCGCCAACGACGGCCACATTAAATGTACGACTCATAATGACTCCTGTTCCTTAAACAATTCAGGGAAATCTTTGCGCCCGCCGTCATTGCGAGCACTCCACCACCACCTGCGGCGGTTCACAAGTACTTCCTACGCTTCGCTACGGTCGCGCAGCGCGGCAATCTCTAACCGGCAGACTCCACATCATGACGGGCAGTGTTTCAATCCAGCTCTGCTACAACAGCATCGCCCATCTGCGCCGTGCCGACTGTCGCCTGGCCTCCGGCGGCGATGTCCGGGGTGCGCAGCCCCTGGTCCAGCACCTTGCTCACTGCCGCTTCAATACGATCGGCCGGTTCGGCCTGGCCGAAGCTGTAGCGCAACATCATGGCCACAGACAGAATGGTGGCCAGCGGATTCGCCACACCCTGCCCGGCTATATCGGGCGCCGAGCCGTGGATGGGCTCATACATGCCTTTGCCATTGGCATCCAGCGAAGCCGACGGCAGCATACCGATAGAACCCGTCAGCATTGCGGCCGCGTCAGAGAGAATATCGCCGAACATGTTGGTGGTAACCATCACATCAAACTGTTTGGGCGCACGCACCAGCTGCATGGCGGCATTGTCAACATACATGTGACTGAGCTCGACATCCGGATAGTCCTCCGCAATACGCGACATGACCTGCCGCCATAGTTCAGTTACTTCCAGTACGTTGGCCTTGTCCACCGAGCACAGGCACTTGCCGCGCTGCTGCGCAATCCCGAAAGCGGAACGCCCGATACGCTCGATCTCCGACTCGCGGTACACCAGCGTGTTGAATCCTTCCTGCTCACCATTGTCCAGCGTGCGCACGCCGCGTGGCTGGCCAAAGTAAATACCACCGGTCAACTCGCGCACGATCATGATATCCAGGCCGGACACCACTTCCGGTTTCAGCGTGGATGCATCCGCCAGCTGTGGATACAGAATGGCCGGGCGCAGGTTCGAGAACAGTTTCAGTTCGGCACGCAAACCCAGCAGACCCTGCTCCGGCCGCAGTGGGCGATCCAGCGCTTCATATTGTGGCCCCCCGACTGCGCCCAGCAGGATAGCATCTGCTGCACGCGCCTGATTCAGCGTATCTTCAGGCAACGGATGACCATTGGCATCGTAGGCCGAGCCACCCACCAGACCCTGTTCAAGCGCCACCGCAAGACCATCGGCCTTCAACCTGTCCAGCACCTTCACTGCTTCTGCAACAATCTCCGGACCAATACCGTCACCGGGTAGAACAAGAATTTTTTTCATAGTGGTTTATCCTGGAATTAACTCAAGCGAACAGCCACGGCGCTTCCACCCGGCGGCGTTTTTCATAGGCGCGAATAACATCGACGTGCCGCATGGTCAGGTCAATATCATCCAGGCCGTTGAGCAGGCAGTACTTGCGGAATGCGTCCACCTCGAAACCGATCACCTCGCCGTCCGGCGTAGTGATCGTCTGCGCCTCCAGGTCCACTTTCAGGCAGTAACCCTCGTTGGCCTCAACCTCTGCAAACAGGCGATCCATTACCCCGGCATCCAGCACAATGGGCAGCACACCGTTCTTGAAACAGTTAGTGAAGAAGATGTCCGCAAAGCCCGGTGCCAGCACTACGCGAAAGCCCGCGTCTTCCAGTGCCCACACTGCGTGTTCACGCGATGAACCGCAGCCGAAGTTATCCCGGCCCAGTAATATCTGTGCGCCCGCGTAGCGGTCCCGGTTAAGCACAAAGTCGGGATTCAGCTTGCGCTTGCTGTGATCCTGACCCGGTTCCCCTGGCTCGAGGTAACGCCAGTCATCAAACAGGTTGGGGCCGAAACCAGTGCGTTTGACCGACTTCAGGTACTGTTTGGGAATGATGGCGTCGGTATCGACATTGGGCCGGTCCAACGGGGCTACCAGCCCATTTAACACTTCAAACTTTTCCATAACAATTATCCTGCTAAGGA
>QIFB01000101.1 GCA_003230545.1 Gammaproteobacteria bacterium
GACAGCGGCCTGGATAACCCGGTATTAATCTCCCTGGAGACACGGTATGCCCAATTCGAATGTGATCGAGCCCAAGCGCCTGACAAATATGCAGGAGATGGAAATCCACGTGAATGGCCCCGATGGTGCCAACCGCCTGTTCATCTACAACGGCATGGCCGAAGTCGAGCTCTGTGGCGGACTGCCGCACCCGCGCTGGTCACTGGAAGTCCTGTGTTTTGAACTTGGGCGCACCTATACCGGTGATGATGAGGTAGTCAAGGTAACCGCAACCGCTTCCATCGCCGGCGCACGGACGGATGGTGTCGCCAGCTTCGCCGGGTGGCAGGTCTTCGGTGCAGCCGGCGAACTGGATGAGGACTCGCACCGGATTCGCATGAACATTGCTGCCGGCGCACGCGACACCCAGGCATTTCTCGAGCAGATCGCCTTCCAGGTCAATGTCCTCGCAAAGGTCAACGGATAACGGACACCAACTGCGGAACCCGCGCCCGGGGCAGCACGAAGCAGACAAACCCGGTAATCAGTAACACCGAACAGGTTCAGCCAGCTGGTCAGGCTGCCTTCATGCGCACACGCCAGCGCGTCGGAAACTCAAGAATACCGCGTGATCGGCGCAGTGCGCGCAAGTACAGTTTTGAAGCGCGGAAACCTTCACGAAATGACAGGCGCAGGTATTCCACCTTGTCGAGATGCCTGCCCTGTAAACCATGGCGGAAACCGGCGCAAAACCGGTCTTTCATTACATGGGAGGGGATCCTGATACCTGCTTCCTGTGGACTGGGGTAACCGTTTTCCATCGCAGCGGCCTCGCTATCGTGGTCATACCTGTATAGACCTTATCGGCCACCGGAAGTGTGCACTGAATACGCGGTATCATATTGATATATATCATATATATTCCATGAACGATCTGCCCTGCACGCGGTCCATTAGCTGTGCTCATCCATGAGAACAAAGGATACTGTCATGAAATTCCCGCAACCCGTTTATTGGTCAGCCCTGCTGTTGCTGCTAGTCATCCCGTTCGCCGGTGGCGCTGCCAACCCGGACACAGACTCCGGATATTCAAAAGCCACCTTTGCAGGTGGCTGTTTCTGGTGCATGGAGCCTCCGTTCGACAAACTCGACGGGGTCATCTCGACTACTTCCGGCTATACCGGTGGCCACCAGCAGGATCCGACCTACAAGGAAGTTTCGCGCGGCGGAACCGGTCATACCGAGGCGGTACAAATCGTGTATGACCCAAAGCGGGTCAGCTACGCGGAACTACTGGACGTTTACTGGCACAACATTGACCCGACAGATGCCCATGGACAGTTCTGTGACAAGGGCAGCCAGTACCGCAGCGAGATTTTCTACCATGACAATGCACAAAAGCAGCTGGCAGCACAGTCGAAAGCTGCCCTGATCGAACTCAAGCCGTTCACCGGTGACGTGGTAACCGGCATTACTCCGGCCACGGCATTCTATCCGGCAGAAGATTACCACCAGGACTACTATATAAAGAACCCGATTCGCTACAAGTACTATCGCTATGGCTGTGGGCGCGACAATCGTCTGGAAGATTTATGGGGAGAACCCGGCGCTTAGCAGTCAACGCATCTGGCTCATGACACACATACGCTACAAGGCGGTCCACACCCAAGAGGGCGACAATGCCGAGGTCAACCGCCTGTTTCCCCTGCCCGGCCGCCTGATGCATTACGACCCGTTCGTACTGTGGGATGAATTCACCGTACAACCCGGCGCCGGCTTTCCCACACACCCACACCGCGGTTTCGAGGCAATCACCTACGTATTCAGCGGGGAAATGCAGCATGCCGACAACCTCGGTAATACTTCCACCGTGGGTCCCGGTGGCGCGCAGCGCTTTACCGCCGGCAGGGGCATCGAGCACTCGGAAATGCCGGGGGAGACACAGGCCACCCGGGGTATCCAGCTGTGGATCAACCTGCCGCAGCGCCTGAAACAGCTTGATCCCGATTACCAGGAAGTCCCGGCGTCCCGGCTGGTGATATTCCCCGACATGATATTGAAGGCGGTTATATCCGCACCATCGTCGGCAACGGGTCGCCATTACAGCTTCATACAGACGTTAACTATCTTGAAGTGGTACTGGGAGAGAACACGGATTACGGAAATACGGTAGCTGATGACCACCAGGGATTTATCTACCTGGTCTCGGGAGACGCCCGGCTAGGTGAGACGCAACTGGAGCCCGGTGATGCCTGTTTCCTGGAGGCCGGTAATACCTGGCAGGTACTGTCACCATCCGGCTGCCGCCTGATGGTATGCACCGGCGCACCGCACCGTGAACCCATCAAACAGCACGGCACTTTCGTCGATTGATTAAGGAGTAGCCCGGATGAAGCGAAGCGAAATCCGGAGCAGGCTAATACCTGAAAAAGAACTCAACGGTCGGGTTATCGAAGTGACGCTGGTGCTGGCGATTGAAGCGTGCCACGGATATCGCCATCACGCCTGCCAGTATCATGAAGGCCGCCACGATAATCGACAGCAAGGGGGGATAAACCACCATCAGCACCCCGGCCAGTATCAATATCCTGTGTTCGTTGCTCTATACACGGGATATGGGTCCCGGTGCACAAAAAATCAAGTAGCAGGTTGGACCGACGATGGTCAGGCGCAACTCACCCCGGTACCACCCAGTCCGCAGTAGCCTGCCGGATTCTTCGCCAGGTACTGCTGGTGGTAGTCCTCGGCATAATAGAATTCCGGGGCATCGATTATTTCGGATGTAATCGATCCAAACCCGCTGTCAGCAAGTCGTCCCTGGAACTGTTGTGACGATTCCAGTGCCGCTGCTCTCTGCCCATCTGAATAAGTATAGATACCCGAGCGATACTGGGTCCCGACATCGTTACCCTGGCGCATGCCCTGGGTCGGATCATGTGCTTCCCAGAAGATTGTCAGCAGACCCCGGTAACCGACAATCTCCGGATCGAAGATGACACGCACCACCTCGTTATGCCCGGTCATACCAGAGCAGACTTCCTTGTAGGATGGATTCGGCGTGTAGCCACCGGCGTAGCCAACTGCCGTGGTAAACACGCCCGGTGCTTCCCAGAATTTGCGCTCGGCACCCCAGAAACATCCCATTCCGAACAGGGAAAACTCCAGCCCTTCCGGGAACGGTGGCACCAGCGGGTTGCCGTTGACAAAGTGCAGGTTCGGCACCGGCATGCAGTCCTCACGTCCCGGCAGGGCTGCTTCCGGTGCTGGCATGGCCGTCATTCTGCTCATACCCGGTTATCCATTTTGTGACTCATGTGCTAACTGTAGACCAGCCAGTAAGCCGGGAGTAACTCCGGTTACCTACTGGATGAGCAGGCTCCTGCCCGCGGTTGCCGGCAGGCGCGGCATAACGATTGTCGGGTACTCACCGGTCAGCGCAGCAAGGAAAGCCACAATATCATCGACTTCCTTGTCACCCAGCTCACGGTTGAGTTGTGTTTTTGCCATGATACGTACCGCCTCGTGTAAATCGTTGACCGATCCATTGTGGAAATACGGTGCAGTGTCTGTAATGTTACGCAGGGTTGGCACACGGAACATATTTTCATCGGCTGCATTACCGGTCACATCATGCCGGCCCTTGTCATCGGCAAGCTTGTACCTGGACACGTACGCGTTATCCGTGAAGGTCGGAAACTTTGCGTAGAAACCCTCCCCTGTCTTCATCTCCGGACCATTAAAGGCCGCACCGGAATGGCAGCCGGTGCAACCGCTGGCTGCAAACGTATTCATGCCGCGGACCTGCTGTTCTGTCATGGCCTTTTTGTCGCCCTTGACGTAACGGTCAAAGGGACTGTTCGGCGTGATCAGTGTCCGCTCGAAGGCAGCCACGGCCTTTGCCGCATTTTCGACGGTCATGGAATCCTTGCCAAACGCCTGGTCAAACCAGGGCTGGTAACCGGGAATGGCGCGCACGCGTTCCATGGCCGCCTCGACATCACTCATCCCCATTTCCACGGGATTGGCGACCGGTCCCCTGGCCTGGTCTTCCAGCAGCACGGCACGGCCATCCCAGAATTGCACTGAATGAAAGGCCGAGTTCCAAACGGTCGGCGCATTGCGGCTGCCGGTCTTGCCATGAACTCCCATGGAAACGGAGCGGCTGTCTTCCCCGCCCTCCATGATGTTGTGGCAGGAATTGCAGGACACCGTCCCCGTGGAGGAAAACCGCGGATCCATGTACAGCATCTTGCCCAGTTCGACTTTCGCCTCGGTGGTAGGATTGTCTGCCGGGGCTAGCGCCGTGTCTGGCAGTGCCTGCCAGTCTGCGGCAACCGCGTGGCCGGCAAATATGATTGCTGTTAAACAGGTGGTTAGCGTCCTAATCATGTCATCTGACCTTCACGTAGTGAGTGTGGGGACCACGGTAAGCACTCCTGCATTTAGTTCAATTAAATATTAAAATCTCTATGATATATTTTAACTATCCTGCCGCTGCCAGTCTCTAGACCGCAATCCGGATTTCCTGCTCTTCCTCCATCTTCCGGATCGCGTCCTCGAGATCGATCTGGTCAGGATTCTCGGTACTCTGTTCCAGCAGTTGTTGCGTCAACTCTGCCTGCTCAAGGGTGTGATGGTTGCCCTTGCCATCCTGTATACAGGCGGCCCAGGGCACACACTTGGTCAGTGGAAAGGTCTGGCCCTCGCGCGGCGAAATATCGATATTGAGACAGGAGACAAACACCATGCGCTTGTTTCGATAGTGCTTCTCCTTGACGATGCTGCGAAAGGCACGGTCAAATTCGGCCTGGGTATTGACCTGTGCTGCCACAAGTAACGGGGAATCTGATGTAACAGGTTCTGCTCCAGGTGACTGCGACCCTCGATATCACCACCGATATCGCGCTTGAAACGAAACAGGTCGGGGACCAGGTGATTCCCGATTCCAGTCTCGCCATTGTCCGTCCAGAGTTCACCCGGCAACATTTTCACCAGCGCATCAGCCGCGCGGTAGGCCCGCGCCGTGCTGAGCGTTCGGACCGGCTGCGGGTTGCCGTGTTCCTGACGGACAATACGATCGAGATTCAGAAACAGGCCTTCGCTCCGCCCCTCGTTCAAAAGCTGGTTATCGATGGTCACAATAAAATCCTCGCCTGACTTGCCGAGGAAAATATTTTCCCGGGCAAAGGCGTATTCATCCAGGTACCAGTTGAGGACATCACCGATCTTGCCGCAGGAGTCCGACGACACGTTTGCCTCCGTCTGTAGCCGGCAATAGGTACCGAACGTTTTTATATCCGGGTCATAACCGACGTGGCTCGCCTGAATAATAACGAGGTCCTTGCCATGATCGGCATGTGGTCCGTGCCGGTCAGTGGCCACAATACCGCCCACCATGCCATGGTTGAAAGGAAACGTCCCGAAATGCTTGGTGATGAGGATAATCGGGAATCCCTGGCTCTCATCCGAACAAAAAGCACGCGAGGGCATAATCTTGCCCGCCTCGAAACCCAGTGATTTACAGAGATTGTAGAGTCGCGGCACAAACATGCTGTAGCGCATCATGCTGTCAATGCGGAAGTCTCCGATGACCGCCTGCAGGTTACTGCTGGATGAAAACATGGCCTCCCCCGTTGAATAGCGCTGGGTCCGTACATTATAGCGCCAAACGCTGACCGGTCACTTCGCTCCTGCAGGATTCCGGACAATCAGATGACTCGCGTAAAACCAGTCCGGGGATATAAATATGCTAGTATTTCCTGTTTCCCTTTTCCCGTCAATGAAAGGCAAATTCTCGTCATGCAGCTGGTCAACGGACTCCATTACAACAATCTACGCGGCGACATTTACGGCGGCCTGACGGCCGCGGTGGTGGCACTGCCACTGGCCATGGCCATGGGTGTCGCCTCGGGTGTGGGTGCCATCGCCGGACTTTACGGCGCCATCTTCGTTGGCTTCTTCGCGGCCCTGCTCGGCGGCACGCCGGCCCAGGTCTCCGGTCC
>QIFB01000042.1 GCA_003230545.1 Gammaproteobacteria bacterium
GAAAGTGAGCTGTGGATTATCAGGACCACGCTGGAAGAACGCTATGGCGAACCGCTGGAACCGATGCTGGCGGATAGTGAGCTGCGACTGATTCCCTACAGCAGCGAACTGGCCCGGTGCCCGGCCGCTTACTGGGAGCACGAAGGCTGCCACTTCGTGGTATTGAAAACCGGCGATGCGCTATACCGCTGCCAGTTTTACTACCGCGGGCACCAGATGTTTGCCCCGGACGTCGAAGAATTCGACGACCTGTCCGAATGCATGGTCATCCTGCTGCAGGTGCAGGCCGACCACAGAAAGTAATGGGGTCAGATCCCGATCAACCGACACAAAAATGAGGGAGATATACTGATGGCGAAGTCAACAGGAAAGAAGAACGCGTTCTACGCCCAGTCCGGTGGTGTTACGGCAGTAATCAATGCATCCGCCTGTGGCGTGATCGAAACAGCCCGCAAGCACAAGGACAGGATCGGCAAGGTCTTCGCCGGACGTAACGGCATTATCGGGGCGCTAACGGAAGATCTGATCGATACCAGTAAGGAACCCGCCCGCGCCATTGCCGCCCTGCGCCACACCCCAAGCGGCGCCTTCGGTTCCTGCCGTTACAAGATGAAAAGCCTGGAAGCCAACAAGCGCGAGTACGATCGCCTGATCGAAGTCTTCGCGGCGCACAACATCGGCTACTTCTTTTACAACGGTGGTGGCGATTCCGCCGACACCTGCCTGAAGGTCTCGCAACTTTCCAGGGCCACCGGTTATCCGATCCAGGCCATTCATGTACCAAAAACTGTGGACAATGACCTGCCGATCACCGACAACTGCCCGGGCTTTGGCTCGGTTGCCAAGTACATTGCCATCTCAACCCGTGAGGCCAGTTTTGACGTGGCCTCCATGTGTGCCACTTCCACCAAGGTATTCGTACTTGAAGTGATGGGCCGGCATGCCGGCTGGATCGCCGCCGCCGGTGGCATGGCCGCCTCGGAAGATTGTGACCTGCCAATCATTATCCTGTTTCCCGAGGTGCCGTTCAGCCAGGCGAAATTCCTGCGGGAGGTAAAGGCCAGGGTGAAGCAATACGGTTATGTTTCCATCGTGGTCTCGGAAGGCGTTGCCGACAGCAAGGGCAAATTCCTCGCCGACCAGGGACTCAAGGACGCCTTTGGCCATGCACAACTCGGTGGTGTCGCACCGGTCATCGCCAATCTGGTACGCAGCAAGCTGGGTTACAAGTACCATTGGGCCGTGGCCGATTACCTGCAGCGTGCCGCACGTCACATCGCCTCCAGATCCGATGTCGAGCAGGCCTATGCACTGGGCAAGGCGGCCGTTGATCTGGCACTGGCCGGCAAGAACTCGGTCATGCCGACGGTGGTGCGTACCTCCAACAACCCGTACCGCTGGAAGATCGGTGAAGCCAGATTGTCACGTGTTGCCAATGTCGAAAAAATGATGCCCAAACGTTACATTACCAAAGACGGCTTTGGCATCACCCGGAGCTGCCGTGATTACCTGGCCCCGTTGATGCAGGGCGAAGACTACCCGCCCTATGGCAAGGACGGCATGCCAAAGTATATTCAACTGAAGAACGTACCCGTTAACAAGAAGCTCAAGGGCTTCAGGGTCAAATAACTGTACGGGGTCAGATCCCGGTTTTTTCTAATATTCATGGTACCGAATATTAGAAAAAACCGGGATCTGACCCCCCCCCCAGATAAAGGAGAGAACTAATGTCGACTGAACTGATCTTTGCCCTCGTTTGCGGCTTCGGCGCGCTGGCCTACGGTGTGCTGTCCGCAAAGTGGATTCTGGCCAAACCGACCGGCAATGAGCGCATGCAGGAAATTGCGATGGCCATCCAGGATGGCGCCAAGGCCTACCTCAACCGTCAGTACACCACCATCGGTATAGTCGGTGTAGTGCTGTTTTTTGTCATCGGCGTGTTTATCGACTGGGCCACAGCCTTTGGCTTTTCTGTCGGTGCCGTGTTCTCCGGGTTGACCGGTTACATCGGCATGAATATCTCGGTACGCTCCAACGTCCGTACTGCAGAAGCCGCCAATGATGGCATCAATGCGGCCATGCAGATTGCCTTTCGCGGCGGCGCAATCACCGGCATGCTGGTCGTCGGCCTCGGTCTCATCGGGGTGGCCGGTTTTTATGCATTGATGCTGGCCATCGGCGCAGCAGACCCGATTCACCCGCTGATCGGTCTGGCCTTCGGCGGTTCGCTGATTTCCATCTTTGCACGACTCGGCGGCGGTATCTTCACCAAGGGTGCAGATGTCGGCGCCGACATCGTTGGCAAGGTCGAGGCCGGTATTCCGGAAGACGATCCGCGCAACCCGGCGGTGAT
>QIFB01000112.1 GCA_003230545.1 Gammaproteobacteria bacterium
TCCCTGCAGGTTTATACCTTTGTACGCAACCAGACCGGGCTGATGCTGCAGGATATAAACGGTAACGTGCTGGTTTTCCAGCAACGCCCGGCTGCCGGTATCAGAAACCCGGCGGCTGGCATCAGAAACCCGGCGGCTGGTATCAGAAACCCGGTGCGCGTGTTCTAGAGAATCACAAGAAGTACGTAGCCCGGATGGAGCTCAGCGGAATCCGGGAATTCATTTGAAACCTGTTCCCCGGATTCCGGCACAACGTGCCTGCATCCGGGCTACGGATGATTGTTTTTCTCTGTAACTCCTATAACCTTCACCCCATTCGCCATATTCAAGGAGTAGATGATGGGAATTCGCCTGATACTGGTTCTGCTGTCCATGTGGTTAGCAGCGGCAACGACCACGGTAATAGCGGCAGGTAGTAAGCAGGACTATCGACAGTGGATTGTCGAAATGAAAGAACAGCCCCGGGGCCCCTTCTCGCGGCTGCGCTGGTATTGCAACGACGGCACGGTACTGCCCCCGAAACAATTTGCCTGCCAACCGCACGGTGGCGGTTACCAGCATGGTGAGTGGAGCGCGAAAACACGGGAACTGAGAGAGACCGGCTACAAGATTGCCAATCTGCTGGCCGGCTATGATGCGGAAGTCGAAATTGGCAAGCCGGATTTCCTGGATACCTATAATCAAATACTCATCGAGAAATATCTCGTCACAGTCGACGATGGCTGGATTCTGCGGCGTGCCCTGTTTTACCGCGGCGCCATCCAGGAACAGGATGAGCGTGATGGCGGCAGGAACCTGCTGCTGGCATTGAGTGCCCGCCCGGAATGGATCGGGTTGCACTACCCGGCCCTGCGCATCGGTGTCCGGGTACTCCCCCATGGCAAGGACACCGCGTCGGCACAGAAGGTGCGGCAAGTGTCTGCCTCATTGGCAGAGCAGGACCCGGGTTTCAAGGAGCTGCGCGGCAAGATCCATGGCACACCCGAGGCGAGCGATGCTGAACGGGTGCGTGACTATGCCGCACGGGTAACGGATCCGGAGCTCAAGGAAAAGTATGCAGACCTCGCCGTGGAAATCGACCGGGTCTACCAGGCTAAACCGCTCCCGGAGCGCCTGAACCATGCTGTCAGTGTGTTCAGCCGGGCCGCCTGGTTACAGTCCCTGTTGCAGGAGGCGGCCGGGGCACTCACAGGTGATCCCGCGGCGGCGACCCAATACCAGGTAACGGCGCGGCTGCTGGCCGACCTGCGTGATGCCTTGCCACGCATCGACCAGCCAGCGACGCGGTTACAAGTTCTCGACCTGGGACTCATGGTGGAAGCGGAAAATTTCCGTGCAGCATCGCAATTACGCGAGCAGCTGCCGCAGGCTACGCGACAACAACGGGTGACATGGCTGTCTGCCGCTATTGATGCCGCGTACGGAACCGGCGCCATCAATCAGCGTGGCCGCCGTGAAATGGAAGCGACGCTGCAGCAATTAAGTGCCGATGATATCCCGCTGGCTGACTACATGCAGCAACTGGCCTACCTGGGACGTGTGCCCGGCTGGGGTACCCAGGGCCTGCGGTTCCAGTTTTACGAGTCCATGCTGAAGCTGGCCGAGATCGAGCCACTGGCCCTGCTGTTTATCCAGGACCAGCTGCGTGGCAGCCCGTTACTGTTTTATTCCCGGAACCTGGATGGTCTGTTACGGGATGCCAATCGCCTGGCCGGCGTTCACCACAAGTTGTTCGGCAAGGAAATCGGCGTCGGGTTTCGTGCACTGAACCCGGGACTGGCCCGCGGTACCCTGCATGCCAGTCCGGATCTGGACAAACTGGATGATTTTGAATCGAACGGTATTTACCTGCTACCGGAAACTGTTTCCGATCTGCCGCCCATCGCCGGCATCATGACCGCGGGTGAAGGCAACCCCTTATCACATGTGCAATTGCTGGCGCGTAACCTGGGTATTCCCAATGTCGGCGTGGACGAAAGCCTGCTGGACGCTATCCGGCGCCATGACCGCCAGTCGGTGGTACTGGCCGTCAGCCCGGCCGGACTGGTCGAGTTGTCACAGGACGGGGACCAGTGGAATGTGGTCTTCGGTGATGGTGCGGCGGATACGGGCGTCGCTATCCGGCCGGACCTGGAGAAGCTGGATCTGTCGGTCAGGAAATTCATTAATCTTGATAATCTGCGCGCTGACGATTCCGGTCGAACGGTCGGTCCCAAGGCCGCCAAGCTGGGCGAGCTGCGACACCACTACCCCGATGCCGTGGCATCCGGCCTGGCCATCCCGTTTGGTGTGTTCCGCGCAACCGTACTGGACCAGCCGTACAAGGATTCCGG
>QIFB01000179.1 GCA_003230545.1 Gammaproteobacteria bacterium
AGCGGGGTGTACCTTGATTACGCGCGTGAATTTCTCGACCCGGAGCAGATCGACGAGGTGGATGTTTCGGAGTATCTCTGAGTGCGGGATGCGCTGGTGTTGACCGGCCCTACAGTCTGACGGATCCCCAATTCCCTGCCGGGGCCGTTCCTATTTCGCCTGCTTCCTTGCGCGGTCGACTGCTTCCTCGGCCTCGCGCACGCGCTCATGGTATTCCGGTTTCAGGCGGCTGCCGCCCCCGGCAGTGCCCAGTCGGTCACCTTCACGTACCTGGCGGGTGTTTTCCAGGCGTTTCTCGGCCTCGCGTACATTCTGACTTGCTGTTTTTTCCCGATCCGCCTGGCTGGCGGCTCTCGATGCCCCGGCCTGGCCGGCGGCTTTCTGCAATTCTGCCTCCCGTTGCCGGGTTTCCTGCAGATCCTTCGCCGTTGGAGCCGGTGCGTCGATCCTGACCTTCTCCTCCTGTGCAGCACCGCTTACCGGTGTGTCCGAGAAGGTCACGTTGCCCTGTTCATCAACCGAGCGGTAGGCGGTCTGGGCAGCTGCCTGGAATGCAGCCGATGCAAGTATCACTAATAACAGTTTCTGATATCTCATTGAGACACCTCCTTGTTGCTGACGGGTCTTATGTAAGTGGGGTCAGCATGAGTTCCACGCGCCGGTTTTGGGCGCGGCCCTCCGGCGTGTCATTCGAGGCGACTGGTGCCTCGAGACCCATACCGCTGGTTATGATGCGCTGCGGCAGGACCTGCTGGCTTTCCAGGTAGCGTGCGACACTGCTTGCGCGTTTCTCGGACAATTGCTGGTTGAAAGCAGCCGCACCGACGCTATCGGTGTGACCGGTGATATCGATGTAGGTCTTCTCGAACTCGTTGACGACCAGGGCGACGGAATTCAGGATCTGGTAGAAGTCGGCGTTGATGTTACTGGAGCCAAATGCAAAGGTGATGTTACCGGGCATATTCAGGATGATGTTGTTGCCGCTGCGGGTCACACTTACTCCGGTGCCCTGCAGCTGCGCGCGCAGCTTGTCTTCCTGCTTGTCCATGTAGGCGCCGACACCCAGGCCGGTGAGTGCACCAACACCGGCGCCAATCAGGACCGAACGCCGACTGCCGCCAGCAAGGGCGCCGATGAGGGCGCCGGCCGCGGCGCCAATACCGGCACCCTTGGCCTTGTTGCTGGCCTCTTCCTCGCCGGTGTACGGGTTGGTCGTACACCCGGTAATGGCCAAAGCCAGGGCAAGCAGGGCGGCGAACAGGCCATTCTTTGAGCGGTTCATAAAACGTGTGCCAGGTGCTGTGATCGGGTAGTGAAGCATGGAGACTCCTTGGGGTTGAATGAGTGGATCCGCGGTCAGGTACTATCTATAAAGTATGAACAAACCGGCCGGGTTTGTGAAGGGGCGCTTCCGGTATCAGGCCATGCAGGAATAATGGATAATGGCCCGCACGTTCATAGGTGAGGGAGCCTGTTCATGCAGCAATCCAGAATTTTCCTGTTCATTTTCCTTGTTGTACAGGCCGCAGGCCTGTTGGCGGCCCAGGATTTGGCGGTACGCAATGAGATCAGTACCCGGGTGGAGAAAATCGGTACCACCGCAGGTCTTGAGATACAGGGCGAGGCAATCTCCTCGGTCATCGTGATTCCGGCGTTGTACCAGGAGCGTACTTATTCAGCGCTATGGACAAACCAGCATTCGGTTCAACAGCTGCTGGATGCAATACGTTCCATCGGTACAGACGGCCTGGATCCCGCTGACTACCACCTGGCCACACTGGAGCAGTTGCAGCAGCAAACCGGGAGCAAAGCCTCACCGGCACAACTGGCGGACTTCGATATCCTGTTGACCGATAGCCTCGTGCGGCTGGGTTACCACCTGATGATTGGCAAGGTCGACCCGGTTGAACTTGACCAGAACTGGAATATGGACAAGACCGTTGGTGACCTGGATACCGTGCTGGCAATGGCTAATGCTGTTTCGAATGGTACCGTTGATCAGCTGATCGACAGTCTGCGGCCGCAAGCACCGATCTATGCGCAGATGAAAACGGCACTGGCCAGGTATCAGCGTATTGCGGCAGCGGGTGGCTGGCAGCCGCTGGCGGAAGGCCCGACCATCAAACCGGCGATGAGCGATCCCCGGGTTCCTGCTCTGCGGGAACGGCTTGCCGTTAGCGGGGAGTTCACTGGCGCCGACCGGCAATCATCCGTCTACGACGAGTCACTCGAGAAAGGTGTCAAACTGTTCCAGCGCCGGCACGGGCTGGAGGATGACGGCATTATCGGCAAGGACACCCTGCAGGCACTGAATGTCCCGGTGGAACAACG
>QIFB01000071.1 GCA_003230545.1 Gammaproteobacteria bacterium
AGAATATCGAAACTTCCCAACCCAGTGCCGCGGCAGTCGAGGCCAGGATAAACGGCGGGTAGGCCCAGTCCAGTGTGCCCTTGGTGGCAATAATGGACATGGACGGTGTCTTCTGTGCATCGATCTCTTCCAGCTTCTTCGGTAACAACTCATCCAGTTTTTTGTCCAGCCACGCATCCATCTGGGCGGTGTCCTGCATACTCTCGGCGGTTGTTGACATGTTTTATTCTCCTCTTTTAGAAACTTCCGGAGCCAATCGGTCTTGACCGGAAGTCATCGAATTACAAAAACCCGGAACGGGATTTATTTATTCGAATTGTTAATAATATGACCTGCTGATACTTCACGGGTTCTGCATCGGGATTTATCCTGCACCAGATGGATACTGCGCCGCTAAACGCCTATTATAATTAGTAATTTTTCAGGGGTCAATTTAGCCGGTAACGGCAGGTGCCCGTTACCATGGCCATCCGTTAAATGACAGACGATTGACCCATAAAAACAGCCAGCACTAGCATTGCTCCCACGGCAACCCGTGAAACCGCCAGCCACCACTGGTACTCCGGTGGTGGCCTACATCCAGTTCACCCTCGAATCCTTCGGATATATTGTAGACATCCAGAAAATCATTTTTTATCAAGAGTTTACCGGCCTCCAGTGAGCGCTTGCCGCTCCGGCATATCAATAACACCGGCGCATCATTACCATGCTCCCCAAGACCGACCCCGCCAAGCATCACCTTGCGCACCTCGGTCACGAAGTCCGGGTTGACCGTCCATTCCGGGGCATCGATCCAGGCAACGTGCACACTGCCCCTGGGATGGCCTACAAACAGGAATTCCATACTGGAGCGGACATCAATCAGCACGGCCCGCGGGTCACCCTGTAATTTGTCCCACGCCTGATCCGGCGTTAATGTCTTGACCTCGGCTGCCATGTACCTCCCGAACTACCTTATGTTGCTGACTGGAAACATCAATACAAACTGATTGTGACATGTTTACATTGCCGGGCAACAGCCATAGGAAACCTGCCCGGGGATACGGGGTGCCAGAGAGACACAGGATTCGGCAGGGTGGGGTGGTAAATTGCAGGAGCAAACTGCACTTGTGAATGTTAAAATTCAGACTTTCAGCCACTAAATGGGGTATATTACCCATCTTTATTCCAAAATATTGCATATAGATATTCGATAATCCCATATCCTATATATTATATATAATGTGGGATATATATCTTGATTATAACCAATATATTTATAATTGTGGGTTAATTAGTGAATAATGCGCCTGTTTTTAATAAAAACTGCCATGCTTTCCCTTTCCATCCTACCGTTGCCACTGATCCACGGCCTGGGATCGCTGCTCGGCTGGACACTCGCGCTGGTCCCGAATCGACTCCACAGGGACACTTGCACCAACATCAAACTGTGCCTCCCGGAACTGGGCACGGCCAGACAGCAGCAGCTGGCCAGGGACAGCCTGGTCGAAACCGGCAAGACCCTGCTCGAGACCAGCGCCCTGTGGTGCAGACCTGGCAAACAGGCAGTACAGCTCATTCGGCGCGTCGAGGGGCATGAACTGGTGCAGGCCGCGCTGGAACAAGGCAGGGGCGTTATCCTGGCGACACCGCATCTCGGCGCATGGGAGGCCGCCGGCCTGTACGGTGCTGCCACCTTCAAAATGACCTGCCTGTACCGCCCGCTGCGCATTCCGGAGCTGGAAGACCTGGTGCGTAGCGCGCGCAACCGGCTCGGGGCAAACTATGTGCCGGCAACTCGCGGCGGTATCCGCCACCTCTGTAGAACACTGGAGCAAGGCGGCACCATTGCCATGCTCCCTGACCAGGAACCCCAATCCAGCGCGGGAACCTTCGCCACATTTTTCAATACCCCGGCCTGGACCATGACACTGCTGGCGCGCCTGGCAAACCGCTCCGGTGCACCGGTGGTATTTGCATGGTGTGAACGCCTGCCGCGGGGACAGGGCTACACCCTGCATTTTTCAGCTGCACCGGAAGAGGTCGGTTCACGTGACCTGAATGCAGCAACACGCTCTATGAACCGGGCAATCGAGGAACTGGTCAGGCAGTGCCCATCACAATATCAGTGGGGCTACCGGCGCTTCCGCACCCGGCCGGATGGATATTCCGGATTTTACACGGGATCCATATAAGTACTCATACCCTGGTCGAGCGGACTACACAGTCCGAGCAAGGTCACTCGAGGCCCAGTGGGGGGCTGCTCAAGACCCGCTGTAAATACATCCCTGTACGCTCGATGGCCGCATCCCTGCGGCCAACGGTCTTGAGCAGCCCCCCACCCCAAGTGACCGGGCCGACTCTCTTGCGTTCGGTAATCCGGTGTCTCGGCAGTTTCCTTGTCAGGGGCATCGGCTTCAGGGATGAAGCCGTTGAGCGTCCAGGGATGGATTTATAGCGGCCCCTGACAAGGAAACTGCCGGGGCAGCGGATGCACGCTGAAAGGCACAACCCGCACGATCAGGGAGAACAAGCCAACTAATGCACACCCTGGCTACTCTCCCAGGCCAGGCAATGCAGGTAAGTTTTGCTTCAGCGCCGCCAGAACGAGCGGCTGAACAGAATCAGCAGGGTAAAGACTTCCAGTCGCCCGAGCAGCATGGCAAATCCGAGGGCCCACTTGGCCGTATCATTCACATCCGCATAATTGGCGCCGACACCACCCAGCCCGGGCCCGAGGTTGTTCATGCAGGCCGCTACGGCGGAAAAAGCGGTGACCTGGTCAAGCCCGGTCGCCATGACAATCAACATGATGATGATAAAGCTGAAAACATAGGCCGCGAAGAAGCCCCATACCGCCTGGATCACCCGGTCCGGCATGGTTTTTTTCCCGACCTTCACCGGTATCTGGGCATTCGGATGCACCAGCCGCATGATCTCGCGGCGCCCCTGCTTGATGAGCAGAACAAACCGGATCACCTTCATCCCGCCCCCGGTGGAACCGGCACAACCGCCGCCGATAAAACTTGCGAACAACAACAATACCGGCAAAAAACCCGGCCAGATAAAATAATCTGCCGTGGTGAAACCGGTGGTGGTACCGATCGACACCGCCTGAAACAACCCGGCATGCAGGGCGTCGCTGAAGAAAATAAAGGTATCGGTGTAATACAGGTAATACACAGTTATGGCGGTAACCACAGTCAGCACACCGAGGTAGGCCTTCACCTCGGAATCCTGGAAATAGGGACGCAGGGAAAACGAGCGCCACGCAAGAAAATGCAGCGCAAAATTCATCCCGGCGAGCAACATAAATACCACGGCTATCAGTTCGATCGTTGAGCTCTGGAAATAACCGATGCTCATGTCGTGGGTTGAGAAGCCGCCAATCGCGATCGTCGAAAAGCTGTGCCCGATCGCATCAAATACACTCATGCCGGCCAGCCAGTAACTAATTGCACAGGCTATTGTGAGGCCGAGGTAAATGTACCAGAGCGCCTTGGCGGTCTCGGTGATGCGCGGTGTCAGCTTGGTGTCCTTGAGCGGGCCGGGTGTCTCGGCACGATACAGCTGCATGCCACCGACGCCCAGCATCGGCATAATCGCCACTGCCAGTACGATAATGCCCATGCCACCCATCCATTGCAGCTGCTGGCGGTAGAACAGGATGGAGGCAGGCAGGTCATCCAGCCCGGTAATGACCGTGGCGCCGGTCGTGGTCAACCCGGATAGCGACTCGAACACGGCATCCGTCAGGGTCAGGTGCGGTTCGCTGGCCAGCGCCAGCGGCAGCGCGCCCACCAGCCCCAGCACGACCCAGAACATGACCACCACCAGGAAACCGTCACGCAGGCGCAACTCTTCCCGGCACCGGTTCACCGGTGCCCAGCCCACCAGCCCCAGCAGGAATACGGCCGCCGCCCCGATGAGAAATACCCGCATCTCACCATCCTGATAAATCCAGGACACGGCAACGGGGGGCAACAGCGAGGCACTGAACACCATCAGCATCAGGCCCAGCAGGCGTTGGATGGAAAAAAAATGCATTAGTGGATAGTGCCGGGGCAGGGCATTGCGTCGTTCAGAAAAATGTCACGCCCACCTGGAACAGGCGCTCCACTTCCTGGATACATTTCTTGTCGGCAAGAAACAGGATGACATGGTCATCGGATTCGATCACCGTGTCGTGGTGCGCAATAATCACTTCCTCACCGCGTACGATGGCGCCGATATTTGTCCCTGCGGGCAGCTTGATTTCCTCGATGGCACGACCAACCACCCTGGAACTGTCACGGTCACCGTGCGCCACCGCCTCGATTGCCTCTGCCGCCCCGCGCCGCAATGCATGTACAACAACCACATCGCCACGGCGTACGTGCGTCAACAGGCTGCCAATCGTTGCCTGCTCCGGGGAGATGGCGATATCGATGGTCTCGCTCTGCACCAGATCGACATAGGAAGGCCGGTTGATCAGTGACATGACCTTGCGCGCACCGAGTCGCTTGGCAAGCATGGCAGACAGGATATT
>QIFB01000126.1 GCA_003230545.1 Gammaproteobacteria bacterium
GGTTTCCCAGGTTTCCCAGGGTTCGGGTTCGCCTAACAGTTCCTCGGCGGATTGAGCTTCGTGTTCGGTCATTGCTCGAATCTCCTTTATGTGTGGAACGA
The DNA here is from genome assembly GCA_003230545.1 of Gammaproteobacteria bacterium. Lineage (GTDB taxonomy): Bacteria > Pseudomonadota > Gammaproteobacteria > UBA9214 > UBA9214 > SZUA-186. The sequence continues at coordinate 102 of QIFB01000126.1, forward strand.
TACGTGCAAATCCATGTGCTGGTCTATTAAGAGAGTGTAGTTCAATATAGCGACCCATGTTCGAACGGAGCAGGAGAAATTCCTGGAAACCTTCGGCTATCCGTAGATAGCATAAAAGTATGACGCCGCTGAATACAAACGCATTCCATCTTTACGGAACATTCAAGTGTAAGGTGTGCGTCACCTTTGCACGCTGTAACATGCGTTGCTTCACAGTGGACGGGGAGGGTGGATGGATACCCCGAGTCTGCGTGAGAACTGAATCAGCGCAGCTACGCCCTAAGGAACCTCTGATCAATTCCTTTACCGTCATCCCGGCGAAGGCCGGGATCCAGTGTTTTCAACAACATGGATTCCGGCCTTCGCCGGAATGACGAATAAGTCGGCTTGACCAGCTGAAAACCGATCCAAAGCTCCCGGGCCAGTAAAACCGCCAGCGCCACACGCTCCGCCAGGCCCGGCGCAATATTCACCTGTATGGCGAAAAACGGGTAACGGAATGCCCAATACTTTCTTTTCAAAATCCCCGTAAGGCCATGGCCTGATTGACCCGGCCGATAGCCAGTTCGTAGGCGGCGGTACGCAGATCCGTGTTTCGTTGATGCGCCAGATCACGGACCTGTGCATAGACCCGGCTGAGACGCTGCTCCAGGCGTTGCAACACAGTGTCGCGTTCCCAGGGGAATTCCTGCAGGTTCTGCACCCATTCGTAATAGGAGGCCAGTACTCCGCCCGCATTTGCCAGCAGATCGGGCATGACCGTAATGCCCCGCTCCCGCAGGGCCGTATCCGCCAGATGGGTCACCGGGATATTGGCCGCCTCCACCACCAGGCGGGCGCGAATGGCCCCGGCATTGTCGCAAGTGATGGTGGCCTCGATGGCCGCCGGAATCAGGATGTCACACGGCAGTTCCAGCAGTTCGGCATTGCTGATCGGCTCTGTGCCCGGCAGGTTTTCAAGCCAGCCGGTTTCGGCGACGTGACGTTGGGCGCGCTCGATATTGATGCCGGCGTCGCAGATGACGCCATTGCGGGCATCCGACAGGGCGATCACTCGGGCGCCCATTGCGTCAAGACGCTGTGCCGTGTGAAATCCAACATTACCAAACCCCTGAACCACGACCGACGCGCTTTTGATGGGCAAGGAAATTTCACCCGCTATCTTGCCTGTAAGGTAGGCGACACCGTGGCCGGTAGCCTCCAATCGTCCGGCCGATCCGCCCAGTTCCATTGGTTTACCCGTCACAATGGCCGGGGTGTAACCATGATTCTTGCTGTATTCCTCGAGGATCCAGGCCATCACCTGTGGGTTGGTGCCGACGTCCGGCGCCGGGATATCCGTGTGCACACCGAACACCGGCATCATTTTCTGGACAAAGCGCTTGGTCAGGATTTCCAGTGCGTACTGGCTCAACTTGGTCGTATCGACGGTAATACCACCCTTGGCGCCACCGAAGGGGACGTCAACCAGCGCGGTCTTCCAGGTCATGAGCTGGGCCAGGGCGCGAATCTCGCCCAGGTTGACCGATGGATGGAAGCGCAGTCCGCCCTTGAAGGGCCCGCGCGCATGATTGTGTTGCACCCGGTAGCCCATGTAGGTGCACAGTTCACCACCATCATCATCCGCGCGATGGGGTCGCAGGGGAATACTGACGGTCGTTTCCCGGAATGCCGATAGCAGCAGTTCCCGTTGTGAGGTCTCGAGTTGCAGCGACTCGAACGCCCGTTCCAGAAAATGGTTTTGCGTGTCATGGCACTGACAGTGTTTGCGTTCAACCGGCATGGCATATTTCCCTCATATGTCACAGTTTCGCACAGTCCATGCGTGGAATCTCGCCTGTGTCTTCATTGATCTCGTGCCCGGTAGCATCGTGGCAAGTGACCTGCACAGTCTGAAGGTAACATACTCCACTCATAGCCTGTCTCTGCTCCGTTATCAGTTTTTGCCGCCATTCCGGGTTGCTACGGTCATCATCAACGTGGCTGGCGATCTTAACTATACTTGGTAGCCATGAAGGCAAAACAACCTTTATTCACCCGACGTCATTTTCTCCAGAGCACCGCGACGATGAGCCTGCTTGCCGGCCTGGACAGCCTTGTGCCGGCTTATGCAGCACAGCTGACGGGTGTGCGCAGGGACGCAGGTGCGGCGGCAGGCGAGCAGGCGATTGACTTGCAGGTTCACACTGCGTCTTTGCAGATTGCTGACAGAGCGGCAAGCGCTGTTACTGTCAACGGTACCATCCCCGGTCCGCTGGTGCGTCTTCGGGAAGGTCAGGCCACCACCATGCGGGTAACCAATCAGCTCGCTGAAGATACCTCGCTACACTGGCACGGTTTGATTCTGCCGGCAGCGATGGATGGTGTGCCCGGTGTCAGTTACGCCGGAATAGCACCCGGTGAGACTTTTACCTATCGGTTTCCCGTGCAGCAAAGTGGCACCTACTGGTACCACAGCCATACCGGCCTGCAGGAGCAGTTGGGGCACTTTGGCCCGATCATCATCGACCCGCTTGATCCCGAGCCTTTTACCTATGAGCGCGA
>QIFB01000145.1 GCA_003230545.1 Gammaproteobacteria bacterium
TCGGAAGAAAATGCCGGGATCCGGTCCATTCCACGGGACATCGATGCAGGTTTCTGGGATTCCCTGTGGTGGTCGCTGAACCAGGTCATGCACCTGAAGGGCTTCGGGCAGGCCTATGGCGCCACCTGGCCGGTGCTGGCGTATTCCCTGTTCCTGTCCATCATGGGGCTGGTGGTATTCAGTGTATTGATCTCGCTGATCAACAACACCATGCGCAGCCGCATCGAAGCATTGCGCAAGGGCGACACGCAGGTCCTGGAGCACGACCATGTGTTGCTGCTGGGATGGAACAACAAGGTATTCTCCATCCTGCAGCAACTGGCACGGCTTGAGCCAGGCGTCAAGGTCGTCATACATCATGCAGGAGCAGCTCCGGGTCGCGGGTATCCAGCGGGAAAACATCAAGGTCATCCTGCGCAGCGGCACGCCCAGTAACCATGGCGAGCTCGACCGTGTAGCCGTTGACCAGGCCGCCAGTGTCATCATGCTGGCAACCGATGCCGATGACAGCGAGACCATCAAGACCATGGTACTGCTGACGGTACGGCAGGACTGGCCCGGCAAGCCACCGGTGCTAATGTCGGAAATTGCCCTGGAGCAGAACTACGAGCTGGCAAAGATTGCCGCCAGGAACCGGCTGCATATCATTTCCTCCAGCCGGGTGATCAGCAAGGTGATCGTGCAGACGGTCCGCAATCCCGGGCTGGCGGCTGTCTATAGCGAGATCTTCTCCCCGGATGGAAACAGCATCCACGTACTGGGCATACCCGAGTGTACGGATCGTCCAATTGCCGAAATTGCATACGGATTGACGGATGCCATACCGCTTGGCATCACCTGGGATGAACAACGTGATGACAGGATCAGACACGCTGCCGGCCTGAATCCAGAGCCCGATTACGAGGTCGCCGACGATGAACGCCTGGTACTGCTGACACGCGGCTTGCCGGTCACCTTCTCCATGCCCGACAGAATCCCGGAATCCCGGACAGTCCGGGAGGGTGGATCAGTGCCACACGTGCCTGCCCGTGTATTACTCATCGGCTGGAGCGATATTCTCTACGATCTCCTGCAGGAACTCGATGCACATGCCCTGCTCGGTACCGAGGTGACTGTTCTGTCAAATATAAAACAGGATGAAGTACAGCAGCGCATTGAAAGCCACCAGGTCAATGACCTAAAGAACCTGACCCTGGTGTTCCACGAGGGCGATGGCGTAATGCAGGCCGCCTGGGAAGACATTGAATTATCCAGCTTCCAGAGCATCGTCGTTCTGGCTGATGCATCCGACGAACAGGGAGATGCAGACACCCGCACCCTGCGCATTCTGCTGCGATTATCGGATCTGCGGAAACAACACGACAACCGCACACATACCGTTGCAGAATTGCTCGATGAAAACAACCGCGCCCTGCTCACCGATCTTGGCGTGGACGATGTCATCGTCAGTCCGGAGATCGTCAGCGCCCAGCTGGCACAGATTGCACGCCAGGAAGTGCTGGCGCCGATCTATCGCGAGCTGCTCAGCGCCGGCGGTGTCGAAATCAGCCTGCGTTCAGCGGTTGATTACGTGCAGGCCGACAGCGATTGCACATTCAATGAACTGGTGTATGCAGGTCAGCAGAAGATGGAGATCGTACTGGGTTTGCGCCTGGAGCAGCAAGATGGTGAGGTATTACTGAACCCCTCGAGACGTACCAGGTGGAGACTTGGTGAGAACGACAAGGTGATCGTACTCGCGCAGCAGGTTTATCAGTAAACCAGGGTGCCGTAAGGAAGCTCTGATTCATTTTGGTTAGCGATTGCTTCGTTGCCCTTTGTTCCTCGCAATGACGACACATCAGAGGTTCCCTAAATCGTAAACCCTGGATTCCGGGTTTCCGCTACGCTCCGCCCGGAATGACGGATTAATCAGCATCCTTTCTGACATCGCACACGGCAACGGCCTCGCGGACCCGCTCCATCAGGTCATCCCGGGTGTAGGCGCTCTTCTCCAGCACCTCTTCCACACTGCCATTCAGGCGGCGGCGGTCTTCCTCGGTCAGGTCCTTGGCGGTCACCACGATCACCGGGATGTGCTGCCATTCCGGCCGCGCACGCATCCCCACCAGGAAACCAAAGCCATCCATCACCGGCATCATCAGATCCAGCAGGATCAGTTTCGGCTGTAGTGTCTCCATTACATCCAGCGCTTCCTGCCCGTTACCGGCCTCAGAGACCGCCCAGCCGGCCTTCTCCAGGGTACGTGCCATGATTTCCCTTGTCTCGACATCATCTTCAACCAGCAACACCGGACAGACGTCCTCGGTACAGTAATAGCGGCTCAATGCCTTGTTCAACTGCTCGCGGTCCACCGGCTTGGTCAGGTAATCCACTGCACCGAGCGAATACCCACGCGTCCGGTCATCGATCATGGTCAGCATGATCACGGGGATGTTGCGCAGTACCGGGTCGGCCTTCAGGGCGCGCAGCACCGACCAGCCAT
>QIFB01000098.1 GCA_003230545.1 Gammaproteobacteria bacterium
ATGACCCAGGCACTGGCCATCGCCACCGGGGGAGCGATAGGCGCACTGCTGCGTTACTGGACCTCGCTCGCGGTACACAGCAAGCTGGGCACCGGATTTCCCTACGGCACCCTGACGGTTAATGTCATCGGTAGCCTGCTGATGGGGTTCCTGTATATCTGGTTTATCGACCGTCTGGCCATGGGGCCCGCGGTGCGCGCCTTCCTGTTGATCGGTGTGCTCGGTGCCTTCACAACGTTTTCAACCTTTTCCCTAGAAACCCTCAACCTGATAGAGTCCGGCCAGCTCGGCAAGGCAGTACTGAATGTCGTCATCAGCGTGATCGTTTGTGTGACGGCTGCCGGGCTGGGTGTACTGGCCGCGAGACAATTATGAACAGACTCGATATCACCTTTGTGCGTATTTACCTGACCGAGGGAGAGCAGCGCATGGAGCCCCTGCTCAAGCGCCTGCATGACAAGGAGCAGGTCCAGGGCGTAACCGTGTTCCGCGGCATCAGCGGCTTCGGCAAGTCCGGCAAACTGCATTCCTCCTCGCTGCTGGACATGTCGCTCGATCTGCCGCTGGTGATCGAGTTTTTCGATGTGCCTGAAAAAGTCGACGCGATTCTCGAGCATATCCGCCAGGATGTGGAACCGGGGCATATCGTCAGCTGGGCGGGTTCGCTGGTTGTCTAGCCGGGAGTAACCATGCTCGACCCGAAACTGCTCAGGAATGATCTCGATACCGTCACCGCACAACTGGCACGCCGCGGATTCACTTTCGATACGGCCGAACTGCAATCCCTGGAGACACAACGCAAGGAGATCCAGGCGCGTACCCAGGCATTACAGGCAGAGCGCAACAACCGCTCGAAGGGCATCGGCAAGGCGAAGGCGGCCGGGGAGGATATCACCCCGCTGCTGCAGGAAGTGGAAGGCCTCGGTGACCAGCTAAAGGCAGCCGGGGAGGAACTGGCCGGGCTGCAGTCCACGCTGAACAATATTCTCATGGGGATTCCGAACATCCCGCATGAGTCGGTCCCCGAGGGCACGGGGGAAGAGGACAACCCCGAGATCCGGCGCTGGGGTGAACCGGCCGGCTTCGAATTCGAGGTCAAAGACCACGTCGACCTCGGCGAGCAACTCGGGCTGCTGGATTTCCAGGCCGCGGCAAAGATTGCCGGCTCGCGGTTCTGCGTCATACAGGGACCACTTGCACGGCTGCAGCGGGCACTGACCCAGTTCATGCTGGACACACACACCCGCGAGCATGGCTACACCGAAATCTACGTGCCGTACCTCGTCAATGCCGACAGCCTGCGCGGTACCGGGCAACTACCCAAGTTCGTGGAAGATCTGTTCGCGACCGGCGGCGAGTCGGACTACTACCTGATCCCGACGGCGGAAGTCCCGGTAACCAATCTTGCTCGTGGTGAAATTATCGAGGCCGATGACTTGCCCCGGCGCTACGTTGCCCATACCCCGTGCTTTCGCTCCGAGGCCGGCTCCTACGGCAAGGACACCCGTGGCATGATTCGTCAGCATCAGTTCGAGAAAGTCGAGCTGGTACAGATCATGCGTCCGGAAGACTCCTATACTGCGCTCGAGCAACTGACCGGGCATGCGGAAACCATCTTGCAGCAACTGGAACTGCCATACCGGGTAGTGTCCCTGTGTACCGGCGACATCGGTTTTTCGGCAGCCAAGACCTATGACCTCGAAGTGTGGCTGCCGGGACAGCAGCGTTACCGGGAAATTTCCTCGTGCAGCAACTTCGGGGACTTCCAGGCACGCCGCATGCAGGCGCGCTGGCGCAACCCGGACACCGGGAAACCCGAACTGGTGCATACCGTCAATGGTTCAGGACTCGCGGTTGGCCGCGCCCTGGTCGCTGTCATGGAGAACTACCAGCAGGCCGACGGATCCATCCGTATACCGGCTGTCTTGCAGTCCTACATGGGTGGCATTAGGATTATCCGACCCGAGAACCACGGATAACCATCCGTCTGGACCTGCCGCCTTAATTGTTAATATCGACCCAGGTACGACATTATAGTTATACGCATTATGGATAGAGAGCCAGCCAATTCATCGAAAATCATTCTTAGCTGGATTGTTTT
>QIFB01000137.1 GCA_003230545.1 Gammaproteobacteria bacterium
TCGCCAGTTGATCCATCGTGGCTACCTGGTCCAGGATATTGCCAATTATTCCGTGCTGAAACTGACCGCAGAGGCCCGTCCGCTGTTGAAGGGGGAGCTGCAGCTGGAACTGGCAAAACCCCGGTTGCGGGAACGCGGCAAGCAGAAGCGGAAACTGGTGGCTCCGGTTGAGGGGCGGGATGAACTGCTGTTCGAGTTGTTACGCGAGTTGCGCAAGGAGCTGGCCCGGGAGGAGGGGGTCGCTCCCTATATGGTCTTTGGAGATGCGGCACTCACCCAGATGGCGATTTTGATACCGTCCACGCGCGTCGAATTTCTGGAAGTCAACGGGGTCGGTGAGAAGAAGCTGGAGAAGTATGGCGATGTTTTTTTGAAAGAGATCGCCGGCTATCGGGAAAAAGCCGCCACCGCGTAGTCAGGAAACCTGAATTGATTAAAAGGCTCTTCCCCTGATCGAGTTGGTAGCACCTGCCGAGCGTGCATCCGCCGCCCCGTCAGTTTCCTTGTCAGGGGCCGCTGCAAGTCCATCCCTGGACGCTCAACGGCTTCATCCCTGAAGCCGATGCCCCTGACAAGGAAACTGACGGGACACCGGATTGCCAGACGCCAGAGCCTGCCCGGTTACTCGGGGTCCAGGGTGATTTCTCAAGACCGTTGGCCGCAGGGATGCGGCCATCGAGCGTACAGGGATGTATTTACAGCGACAGGGATGTATTTACAGCGTGTCTTGAGAAATCACCCTGGACCTCGAGTGACCTTGCTGAGCAGGTGCTACCAACTCGATCAGGGGAAGAGCCTATTAAAATAGTGTATTAAATGCAGGTTGGTGCGATTACTCTCGCATCATTGCGCGTTCGCGCACGGCTGCAACCACATCGGTCACGTAGTGTTCGGCGGCACGGGTAAATAACCAGGCCGGCAACCGGCCGCCGGGATCGACATGGATGGCATAGACCGCCTCGCACCCGGAACCGTCCGGGGTATCTGTCAGGTTCCAGAAGCCGGTGAACGTTTTTGGCAACACGGCATCGGTCGTTGACAGGGTGCTGGTTTGATTTGCGTCGAGTTGCCAGTCCACACGGATACGGCCATTCGCTGTATCCAGGCTGTCCGTTACCCGGATGACGTAGTGCCGGTCGGTAAACAGCATCGGTAAATCCAGCCGCTGGTACACTCGAGTGTCCGTGCCGGCTTTTGCCAACACTCGACTTGCGCCCACTGCGGGCACGAATTCGGTAAAGTGATCGTAGTCGGAGATCACCCGGAATACGCTGGCTGCGGGTACCTCCATGCGTGTGCGCGCCTGCAGCGCCGCAAACTGCGAGCCTGCCACCGGTTTGCGATACAGCTCGACCCGGCCCACCCGGCGCAGGTACTCCCAGTCGTCTGACTCCTGCTGCCAGTCTCCGCTGCCCGTGGCCGCGATGCCAGGCCCGCAGGACGCGAGAAGCACTGCATAAACAAAGATGCGCTGCGGATACCCCATGCCAGAACCCTGTTCGCCAAACATTGTCACAGCAATATACACCGCGACAACCTGTCTTGATCGGATGCGCATCTGTGCCATACTTTCTCAGGAAGCAACAAGGATAGGTCAAAGTATTCAGTGAGTTATCTGCAAACAGGGAAGACCACGGTCCGCTCGGTAACGTTCGCGATGCTGCTCTGGCTGGTTTGCCGGGCCGTTTCCGGTGCCGACACCGCGCGGATCATCTCGATCGAGATCGGTGACTACCGCTTCCAGCCGGACACGATCGAGTTACGTGCCGGTGAGCCGGTACGGCTTGAACTCACCAATACGGACGGGATAACACCGCATAACTTCACGCTGAAGGATGCAGCGGCAACCCTGGATCTCGACATCGATGTCGCTGCCGGGAAGACACAGGTCGTCGAACTTATCGTACCCGTGCCGGGTACCTACACATTCTACTGCGACAAGAAACTGCTCTTCATGAAGAGTCATCGCGACCACGGCATGGAAGGCACACTCGTTGTGATACCGGCGGCAGTGCAATAACCCATGCGCGTCCTGCTCGTTTCCGCCAACCGCGAGCACATACCGGACCCGATCTTTCCGCTCGGACTGGCCTACGTTGCGGCCGCCACCCGCGAGGCCGGGCACTGTGTCACGGTGGCGGACCTGTGTTTTGGCCGGCATCCGCTGCGTGAACTGGAGCAGCAGGTCCGGCAGTTCCGGCCGGACGTGATCGGGCTGTCGCTCAGGAATGTCGACAATGCCGCTTACCCGCGCACGGTCGACTACCTGGATGGTCATCGCAAGGTGGTGGCGTCCCTGCGTACACTGACGGACGCACCCGTTGTGCTCGGCGGCTCCGGTTTCTCGATTATGCCGGACGCCTATATGCAGGTACTCGACGGCGACTGGGGCATTGCCGGTGCAGCGGAGTCCACGTTCGTTGCGCTGCTCGCTGCACTTGAGAACGGGATCGACCCGGCCAGTGTCCCCGGCGTCATGGGCAGGCACACACCGACAAGGCCTGTTGCCCTGCATCCGCGGGCCGACCATGCCCGGTTAACCTTTACCGACGGGCTGCGCCCGGAGCGTGCATTGTTCGATTACCCGCGCTATATCCGGCGCGGCGGCATGGGCAACGTGCAGACCAAGCGCGGTTGCGTGTTCAAGTGCAGCTACTGTACCTATCCGTTACTGGAAGGCACGCGTTTCAAGGCGCGGGAACCGGACGATGTCGTCGATGAGATCG
>QIFB01000069.1 GCA_003230545.1 Gammaproteobacteria bacterium
ACGATGGAGATGATCTGCGGATGTTCCAGACTGATGATGTCGGCCACCGCTCTCGAGTCCATCCACTTCAAAGACTCCAGTCCTTTGGTATTGGCGCCATGAAGCACGCGATCGAGCATGCCATCAGCCTTGTCCTGACCCAACGCTTTCACCAGGGTACTGCGAACAAACTCATCCGAACCGATGCCAATGGAGGTCTGGTTTTTTACCTCGTTTACGAAATCGCCAACGACGGTATTCACCTGATCACTGGTGATATTTTTCAGTGTCGACATGGCAGCACCGACACGCTGCACTTCCTTGGGCTCAAGATGGCGCATCACCTCCGCTGCCTCGGCTTCACCAAGACTCATCAACAATACGGCGGCGCGCTCCGCACCCGGGAATGTACTAGCCACCATCGCTCGCTACCCAGCTTTTAACCACTTGCGCGGCGCGTTTTGCATCCTGATTCACTGCAGATTTGGCAACGTCGACGCTGCCACCGCCTTCCATGCCTCCGCCAACCATGGGCGCCTGACCTTCAACCACCATGGGCATGTTACCGCCCGTACCCGGTGGCAACGCCATCGCGCCTGCCGGATAGTTCATCGATGGTGGTGCCGGACGGCTGGCCAGCCCACTCAGTACCGGACGTAATACAAAAAAGATAATGAACAGCACAACCATGCCAGCCAGCCCCTGACGACCGATATCCCAGACTATGGGTTGCTCCAGCATTCCCGGCTCTGGCAATTCTTCAATTGCAGGTGCCTGGGCAAACGGGGTGTTGATAACCTGAACGCTATCGCCGCGGGCCTCGCTAAACCCGACTGCTTCTCTTACCAGTGCCGTGAAATTCTGAATATCCTCGGGCGTGCGCGGTGTCACCGTGACTTCACCGTCTTCATCCGTCACGCGTTGGTGATCCACCACCACGGCGACAGACAATTTCAGTATCTTGCCGGGTGTGGTCTTGGTATGACTGATTACCTTGTCGAGCTCATAGTTTCGCGTCGATCGCCGGCTGCCACTGGTTGTTTCGCTGCCGGCAGCCGTTTGTAGCGCCCCCTTTTCAGGCGTTGCGCCTGCGGCGGCATTAGCGGCATCACTACCAGGTTGGTTGGACAGCGCGCCGGGCACACCGGATGCGGATACATTACCTCCGCTTGCTCCACCGACCGTTTCTTCAACAATCTGTTCGCTACGGACTTTGCCGGAATCGGGCGTAAAACGCTCCGCTGTTTGTTCGGAAAGTGTGAGATCCACATCAGCGGCCACCTGGGCGCGAACACCGCCCGGCCCGACAATGGGTGTTAACAGGTTTTCAATACGCTCGATGTAGTACTGCTCAAGCGAACGAACATAGTCCAGCTGCGCGGTGGCTGCGGCCAGATCCCCCGAGCCTTGTTGCTGTGTCAGCAATCTTCCGCTCTGATCCATCACTGAAACATTTTCGGTCTCCAAATTGGGGATGGAGGAACTCACCAGGTGCGTGATGGCCGCCACCTGACCGGGGCCAAGCGTACGTCCACCGTACAGCTCTACCAATACCGATGCGGTCGGTTTTTGCCGGTTCCTGATAAAGGCCGATTGCTTGGGAATGGCAATATGGACACGCGCGGATTTGACGCTGCGCATGGCCATGACGGAACGTGCCAACTCCCCTTCCATGGCGCGCTGGTAGCGTGCGGTTTCCATGAACTGGCTGGTGCCAAAACTGCTGTCTTTCTCCAGCATCTCAAAACCCCGGGTACCGCCACGCGGTAATCCCTGTTCCGCCAGTTTCAATCTGGCTTGATAGAGGTCTTTGTCGGGAACGCTGATTCCACCATTGCGCGGATCGAGCTTGAAGCGGATGCCGCTGCCCTGCAGCACCTCGACCACCTGGCCGATGTCTTTCTCGGACAAACCACCGTAAAGCAGGCGCTGTGTCGGGTCTTGCGACCACAGCACCACGTACACACCAATGGCGATACTGGCTGCCAGGCCGATTAATAAACCGAACTGCCGCAATATCGGCAGGCCCGTCATGCCCGTAAACTGGGCGTTAATTACCTGAGGGTTGATCAGTTGTTTCGTTGCCATGTTTTTATTGCCGGAAA
>QIFB01000105.1 GCA_003230545.1 Gammaproteobacteria bacterium
TCCGCTGGTGTTCCGCCAGATCCAGGCAGCGTCATTGCACGACTGGGACGGCAACCTGGATCATGCCGGTTTCATACGGCTCACACGGGCCATCACGGCACATGTTGCGCCTTCTCCGACCAACGATAAACCCCCACATGCTGATTCTACCGTGCGCCAGCCGGAAACGTCTGAACCGAAACCGCCGGATCACCAGTCGGATGCACTACCCGATTCCCCGCAGCCATCCGGGCAATCGAAGTCCGGCGGTCGGTTTGCCTCCCTGTTCTGGCCGGCTGTCACCATCAGTGCGCTGTTCATCGCCGGCCTGTCACTCTATCTGAACTGGCAAAAACCAACTCAAACCAGTATCCCGGTGATGGCTGAAATTCCTGGAGATCCGGTCATCCAGGCTAAACGGGGCGAGCCTGGCGACAAGGTGCCGGCTAAGGCTAAGCCAACGGTTCCCCGCGCAATCAAAAATATACCCACCATCAAGAAAGACAGTCATCAGCCATCCGCAACGCAGTCCAGGATAGAACCACGTGAATCCGAATCTGCGCCTGAACCCGAACCTGTAACTGAACCTGTAACTGAACCCAAACCCAAACCCAAGCCTGTAACTAAACCCAATCCGGCACCCAGGGTCACGGCGCCGAAACCGTCACAGGCAAAACCTGCCCGGATAAGTCCCCGGGTGGCCAACACACGGCCCGTTGCTCCACGCACGGATACACCGGCGACCACCATTGCAACGACAATTCCACCGAAAGCAGTTGCTCCCAAGCCGCCACCTGCCCCTGTCAAGATTCTGATGGTCGTCTGGGGCACGCCCAACGATGACGGCCTGGCATCCCCCATTCCGACCCGGGAGTACTCCGGCCAGCTGGCACAATTGATGACCGGCATCGTCAAGGACGTGATTCACCGTCCCGTGGAGTTTGGTTACCGCTATATCAAGGACAGGAATCACTACACCCTGATGCGTGACAATCCCAAATACAAAGAGAGTTCCGCCTTGTGCGGCGAAACGGGCATTGATCTGTTGATTGTTGGTTTCGTGGAAGGTGCTGAATGGGACGACACTATCGGCCTCCTTCCGACACGCGAGCCGTATTTTTCCGTGTTCCAGTGCAAATCGGGAAAAGGCGCGCGGAAACTCTTGGCGACAGCTTTCCTTATGAGCAATCACTGACCAGGGTTTTTCGTTCTTTCTCGCGGCAGGAACTCCTCGCAGTCGGCGACTTGCAATAGTTGAATGCCGATTCACCTTAGGCGATAAGCCGGGGTTACGTTGACAGGTTGGTAATGATTGCTAGACTCAACGGTAGCCAGTAATTATAAGCGTGAACCAGAAGGGAAGGGCGGTGTCGTGCAGCTTGCTGTCCTGTGCACCCGGGTCCAGATCGGAGGGGCAATGTGAGCGGCGGGAATGCAGTGAAGGCGGTTGCGGGCCGTGTCATTTGTTTTATTGCCGTGCTGCTGGTGCTGGCCGCCCTCTTTACAGCGGTAATCCTGGCCGAACGTTTCCTTCGTGACGAGGCAGTCGCCTACGGCGATCCGGCGCAGCACTTCAAATACGGCTCCACCGGTGGAGAACGCAATCTCGGTTTTCCCTACTGGGTCTGGAAAGCGCTTCCGCGTGTTTGTGATGAGCATCTGCCGCCAGGCGGGCTGGAGTCGCTGGGGTTCGTGGTTGAAGAAGGCAGGGACTTGCCGGTCGGCATGTCCAAACGCCGTCACCTCGGTATCGACCGGGTGTTTCTCAATTGCGCAGCCTGCCACAGCTCCACGGTACGCACCCACAAGGACGCAACGCCGAAACTGGTGCTCGGTATGCCCGCCGCGCGCCTCAACCTCATGGCCTTCGAAAAATTCATGCACGACTGTGTGCGCGACGTACGTTTTGGCCCGGACAACCTGATCCCCGTCATGCAGGACATGGGTGCGCCCATGGGTGCGCTGGATCGCTACCTGGTCTATCCGTTGGCGATACACATCATGCGTGACCGCGTCATTGGCCTTTTGTACCGCTTGCGGTTTTTCCAGTCGCAACCTGACTGGGGGCCGGGCAGGGTGGATACCTTCGGTTCATCGAAGGGCCTGTTCAATTTCCCCTTTGAAGACCTGCCCGCGCGGGAAATGCTGGGTACGGCGGACTTTCCCTCGGTCTGGCTGCAGGGTCCGCGCGAGACCATGCAATTACACTGGGACGGGAATAATGCCAGGGTACAGGAACGGAATCTGAATGCCTCCTTCGGCACCGGGGCGACTCCACCGATCATCGATCATGATGCTATCGAGAAAATACAGGACTGGCTGTGGACGCTGCAGCCACCGGCCTATCCTTTCGAGATCGACCAGGCGCTGGCAGCCCGCGGCAGGCCGGTCTATGAGCAATATTGCGCAGCTTGCCACGGCAGGGACGGACGTGACTTCAGCGGTGAGACGGTTGGTGAAGTGGTGCCGATCGAAGCTATCGGTACCGACCGCTGGCGGCTGGATTCTTTCACCCCGACACTGGCGCGCAATCTATGGGCTGTCTATGCCGGTTACGAACAATACCGCTTCAGGAATTTTCGCAAGACCTGGGGTTACGCCAACATGCCGCTGGACGGGTTGTGGTTGCGCGCGCCTTATCTGCACAATGGCTCGGTGCCAACTGTGTGGGATCTGTTGCAGCCGGCGGAGCAGCGCACAGCGACCTTCTATCGGGGTAACGACCTCTACCATCCCTCGCGACTGGGGTTTGTGTGGGACCAGTCTGCGGAAGGTGAGCGGCAGTATTTTCTGTTCGATACATCGCTGCCGGGTAATGGTAACCAGGGGCACGAAGGTGAAGCCTACGGAACACAGCTGCCTGACGCCGACAAATGGGCGCTGGTTGAATACCTGAAAACCTTTTGAACGCTCATGGACAAACAGGGGAACGGCGGATGTTGAAACATTCACAATCAGGACGGGTAGCTGTCATTCTGCTGGTGCTGTTAGTTATTGCCGGCGTGGTCGGGTACATCGGCTGGGACCGTTTTTTCCGTGAGTATCCACAACCCGACTGGGTCATGGAATCGGACGAGATGCGTTTCAAATACGGCTCGATCGGCGCCGAGTACGATGC
>QIFB01000187.1 GCA_003230545.1 Gammaproteobacteria bacterium
CGAATGATCCGCAGGGGGTTCTTGCGCTGGCTTTCCACGCGCCGCCAGTAGTCGGCGAGCTGGCGGCCGCGGTCCGTCAGAAAGGCAAACAGGTTGGTACCGCAGTAGTCGTTGTCGCTGAAATGCAGGACGGTCTTCTTCATACCCGGCCAGGCCGCCCTTACCAGCCCATAGGGAGCCAGTCCGACGGCGATATCAAGGTCGCGATCCAGACTGCGGCCACAGAATTCATCAATGATCGCTGGGCTCAGCAGTGGATGATCAGCCGTGGTAACCAGTATCGGCTGCCCGGAGGGGATGGATTGCATGGCTTCATGGGCACTGGTGCTTGGCGTCGGGGCAGGCGCACGCCATTCGATGGCCTGTGATGCGATCAGCCTGTCCAGCGCAGGGATCGCGGCGAGCTGGTCTTTTTCGGGGCCGGAGACGAGACAGGCATTGACCCGGGTTGCCGTCTCCAGTGCCTGCAGTACCCGCAGGATCATTGGGGTACCGTCGATCTCTATCATGGCCTTGCAGCAGGCACCGGTTACCTTGACGAGGGGATCGTCGGGGCCACGTTCGCCGGCCAGTACTACGGCAGTAAACAGCGGTTGGTTTTTATCACCCTGCATGGTGCGGTCACAAAGGTTTTTCGTAGACCCGGTAGCGCTTGCTGGCGGTCCCGCCGATGGTCTCGATAATATTGCGCATGCCGCTGTTGTCTTCCAGTATCCAGGACATCTCGACATTGCGTATCTTGCGCCGAATCAGGCCCTGGCGCACGGCATCGATGACCATGAAGGCCAGCGCGGGCCCGAGTCGTTTTTGCTGGTATTCCTTGCGCACGCCCATCAACGGAACGCGTGCGGTTTCCGGATAGCCGACCTTCAGCCGCCACAGCAGCTTGAGCCAGCCGATTGGCAGCAGCCGTCCGTTCAGGTCCCGGATGACCTCGTTGATATTCGGCAGCGCCACAATCATGGCGACCGGCCGGTCGTCGATTTCGGCGATCTGGACGAAGTCGTCATCAACCAGCAGGGTCAGCAGTTTCCCAATGTCGGCAAATTCAGCCTCCGTGAACGGGGTAAAGCCCCAGTTGCCGGCCCAGGCATCATTGAAAATGTCCCGGAGGATCTCCAGCTCCTGCTGCAGCTGCTTGCGGCGCAACGGCCGGATGGTGACGTCCCTGCCGGCCTTCTCAGCCAGACGCGTCATGACAGCCGGGGCATCAAAATCGGGTGCAATTTGATAGGCCAGCAAATCCCTGGCAGGTCGATAGCCGGCCGCCTCGATGTGGCGTTCATAGTACGGGCGCGCGTGCCCCATCATGATATAGGGCGGGGTATCGAAACCTTCTACCAGCAGGCCGCATTCTTCATTGACCGAGAGGTTGAACGGTCCGCGCACCTGCTGCATGCCCTGTTCCCGCAGCCAGCTTTCCGCCGTTGCCAGTAATGCGGCAACCAGTTCCGGACTGTCCGCGGCCTCCAGCATGCCAAAGTAGCCGGTTTTGGTGGCATGTTGTTCCAGGAACAGGCGGTCGATTTGTGCGCTGATGCGGCCGACCGGACGGTCCCCGGACCAGGCCGTCCAGGCCTGCCAGCTGGCATGTTGGAAAAACGGGTTTTTGGGAGTCAGGCGCTGGCGCTGCTCAAACAGCAGCGGAGGCACCCAGTTAGGGTCGTCCTGGTAGACAGGCCAGGGGACCGCGATGAACTCGTCCAGTTGCTTGCGGTCGGATACGGGCCGGATGTGGTAAGACGTGGTTGGCGAACGACTCATGTACCAATTGACTGCATGTGCCCCGAAGCGGGCGATGATACAGCAAGCAAACCTGGCGGTAGTAGCCAGACAAACTTAATACCAGGCCGAATGAATTCGGCCCTACAAGGAACGGTGTTGTCGGGCGGATGGGTGTTGTCGGGCGGAATTTATTCCGCCAGGAAAATAAAGAAACTGGACCCGGTGCCGATAATGGCGCGCTGGCTCAATACCGGTTTTATGCACTGGATTGGTGCAATTTGACGAGGAGTGCACTGCCACAAGGCACACATC
>QIFB01000103.1 GCA_003230545.1 Gammaproteobacteria bacterium
AGCCTTTCAAAACGGCAGTTTTGTTACCGTATACCTGTCGCCGCGCGACTATCACCGTGTGCACATGCCGCTGACCGGCAGACTGCTTGAAGCAGTCTATGTGCCGGGCCGCCTGTTCAGCGTTGCACCGCATACGACAAAAACCATTCCACGCCTGTTTGCACGCAACGAGCGGCTGGTTTCCATATTCGACACCAACGCCGGTCCGATGGCCATGGTTCTGGTGGGAGCGATTAATGTCGCAGCTATCGAGACCGTCTGGTCCGGCCTGGTGACCCCGCCCGCCCGCAGCAGGATCGAGGTAACCGACCTGCAGTCCCGGGCGATCGAATTGCAACGCGGTGCTGAAATATGGGCTCAACCGTTATCCTGCTGTTTGGCAAAGACCGGGCACGCTGGGCCGATGGTTTGCATGCGGAACAGGCGCTGCGCATGGGACAGCAACTGGGGGTCAGTAGCGACGAGCATGGCTCCCAACCCTGACAACCCGGGCAGAACTCCGGCCGCGATTTGCATTCCTCTTAAAGTAGTCCTCATCCTGCTTCTGGGTGCCGCCCGGCTCGCACACGCAGCCCCCGAGTACATCCAGGGTGAACAGACCGGAGCAGGCAGTGTCGGTACATCTGTTGAGTCCGGCGAATATTCCTTCAAACCGTCGGCGCCGGTCAGGGTCTTTGCGGATTTGGGGGACGTGCTCAGTGAGAGCACGCTGAATCTTCGCCTGCGCAACTTCTATTTTGGCCGCAACCGCAAGACACAACAGACTATCGAGGCCTGGGCACAGGGCGGCGAACTCGACCTGGCGACGCCCTGGTGGAAAAACCGCCTGCACCTTGGTGCCACCCTGCATACTTCGCAAAAACTCTATGGACCCGCCGACAAGGATGGCAGCAGGATACTCAAACCGGGACAGAAAAGCTTTACCGTGCTGGGTCAGGCATACCTGGAAGCGCGACTGTACAAGCAGCTGTCGATAAAGGCTTATAGACAGGAGCTCAACCTGCCGTATCTCAACGGGCTCGACACCCGCATGATACCCAACACCTTCGAAAGCGTGACCCTGCTCGATTCTTCCGGCAAACGTTTTGTCTACGGGCTCGCACAGACCTGGGGTATGAAACAACGCGATGCCGACAAGTTTATCAGTATGACAGAGGCAGCCGACATAGATGGCCCCGACCGCGCAGTGTCCACCGCCGCGGCCCGTTACACCTTTCCCAATGAAGCAAATGTGGCCGTGGTAAACCACTATGGCCGAGACTTCATGAATATCTTCTATTCTGAAGTCAACTCGCGCGCACATACACGGATGGGCATGGGATTCCAGTTTTCAGCGCAATATGCAAACCAGCGCTCGGTGGGCGACCAGCTCGGTGGAGACTTTGATACCAGCACCTGGGGCGCCAAGTTTGCCGCCAGCCGTGGTGGCCTGCTGTTCACGGTGGCACGCACCTCGACAACCAACAACGCCGGGATTCGCAACGACTGGGGCGGCGACCCCAGTTATATTTCGATCATAATCGAAAACTTTAACCGCGCCGGCGAAGATGCCTGGCTGCTCGGTCTGTCATCCGACTTCAGCGCTTTTGGTGACAACGGGTTCAGCGCCTTCATCAATTACGCGCGGGGCGATACACCGGATAACGGTAGTGGCGCCAGCCCGGACCAGTCCGAACTCGACCTGACCCTCGATTACAAGCCCGGGACGGGACTGGCCAAAGGGTTATGGTTCAGATTGCGTGGTGCTTTTGTTAACCAGGACGGCAGCAATAGCAATGATCTGCGCGAAGTTCACCTTATTGCCAATTACGATTTCTCAGTGCTGTAGATATCACGTAGACTACTTGTCCGAAATCGGGTGAATAAACAGAAATCGCATGGAATTTAATAACAATGTCCTGCACTTCGGTCCTTTCTTCGCAGTAACACTGGGTATCGTCGTGCTGTTCCTGGGCAAGCGGGTAAATGATGCTGTCGGGATTCTCAGGGAGTTCAGCATACCGGAACCTGTAACCGGCGGGCTGATCGCATCCCTGCTGATTGGTCTTTTGTATTTCACAACCAGTGTCGAGGTCGAATTCGACCTGGCTACCCGTGATTTCCTGCTGGTGTATTTCTTCACTACCATCGGTATCAATGCGAGCCTGAAAGACCTGCTGTCGGGCGGCAAGCCACTCGTCATCCTGCTGACGATAACCATTGGCTACATGTTCG
>QIFB01000085.1 GCA_003230545.1 Gammaproteobacteria bacterium
CTCCGGCCAATGGCGATGCAGATACACCCGATCTGTTTGCGGAGATCAATGAGATTGCCGAACAGGCAAAATGCAATTTTCATATGGACGCGTCGGGACAGGTTCAGACACCCCAGGACAAGACGACTTCCACAACCTGATCGTACCATACACCTTCACATTCCGCAGACGTTCCCGATTTACCAGGCTAACACCAGGAAGTATCCGTCGGAACGCTGTCGGAACGTGCCAGCCCCTCTTTCTTTAATGCCTGGCTCAGACTGCCCTTGTCGGTGAGAATATCTGAATAGGCCTGTTGGTTGGTCCGCGCTGGTATTCATACGCATATCCTGTACATATATGTTTTCTGAATACGCAAGAAAGCCCCGTGTAAAGTCCAACGCTTCCTGCGCCTTCTCACGCTCGCAGCTATCAGCCTGGGGCGTATCTTCCGGCACCGCCGTATCAGGCAGAATGACCTGTACACTGCGCGGGAAACCCGGCCAGGTTTCGAAATTGACAAAGATGACATTTGGCGCCTGCACATCAAGCAGATGCACCGCCAGCTTGCCGGGAAACGGAACATACTCGGCCAGCGCCAGCAAGGGTACACAGCAGGCAAGAAACCCCGCGAACACCTGCATACCATGGCGCCTGAGGCAGCTTTTCTTTGACATTATCACAACTCCAGAAAGAAAGGCCCTTCCCGACAATCCGGGAAGGGCCTGACTAACACAAATCACTCGCCGCTAGTGCAAAGAGTAAATCGCGACGTCGTGGTGCAGAGGATCGAACTGATAGATCTTCAGACGGATACTGGGCTCGAAGTTATAGGTGATATCCACCTTGTGCATGCCCGGCGTACCGTCATCCGCCACCGGCATCACCATAATACCACCCCAGGGTCCGCCCGCACTCGGCCAGGCGTGGTTGCGGCCAAAGGTGAAGTAGCAACCCGACCCAAACTGCGGTTCGCCGTTGACCGGATCCAGCAGGTTACGCGGTGTTGGCTGCAGGAACTCCTCTGTACCACCCCGGTTTATGGGGAATACCTTGTCCGCTCCCGCAACCAGATTAGCCGGATTGGTGAAAGGGTCTTCCTCGGCCGGATGTCCCGCAGGAATGTCCGGATGCGGCCCGGTCAGCGTGGCCGGATCGGTAAGCTGGAAGTGGTTCTCCCAGCCACGCGAACCACCGAAGTCCACGTTCATGTAGCCGTGTGGAAAGTGGTCACCGTTGTACAGGGTCACCTTGTAGTTGTACGGACGAATGTTCCAGTCGTGCGCACTACCGTTACCAACGCCTTTGTAGCTGGCGGGACCCAGGTTGCTGCCGTCGCCCGTCATACCCTGACGGCTGCCATACATCGTATTGTTGACATACAGCAGGGTCAACGTGGCATCCGGGTCGGCTTCCACGCCGGCCGGCAATTGAGTGCGATCCGTCCAGTCGAGGTAGGCTGCCCGCAGCTCGGCTGCGACCTGTTGCAGACTACCTTCCTTCCCTTTCCGGTGATCATCACTACTGTCGTCGTCGTCATCCATTGACTTAAAGATGTTCCACATACGCTTGGTCGGAGACAGGTCGCCGATCTGGGCAATAGCGTATGTCCTGTCATCTTCGTTGTTCACCGGATCACAATCGGTATCTTCCGCTCCACCTTCGCAGAAGGCCGCTTTCTCCCACTGCGGCAACGTCCAGCCGTCGGGGCCGGCCGTCTTCAGCGCATTTTCCACGACCTGAACGCGTGGCGGATGGATACGCCAGCCCCAGGTGTAGGTCAGGTTGAAGTACTTGCCCTTGTTCTCCTTGATCCTGACGGTGTACTCGGTCCCTTCTTCGAGCATCGGGAAGTAGCTCTTGTCCATGGCGGCGTGAAATGGCCCACGCATGTCCTCGCCCGTCATGGGGTTCACGATGCGGTTGAAGTTCATCGTCATGGGCGAGAAGTCTTCCATGCCCCGGTTCAGGATCTTGACGTTGTAGGTAACCGTGTACGGTACTTCCTGCACAGCGCTGGGATCGATAAACGCGGTGTCTGCCTCGATGTGCTGGTTGAAATAGATCATGTTGACTTCGACGTTGCCCCCCACGACATTGCCACCATCGTCAAAGATCGGTTCAACCACCTTGACCTTTTTTGGGCCATTGTAGTGCAGCATCGGAAAGCCGCTGTAAGCGCGAGG
>QIFB01000165.1 GCA_003230545.1 Gammaproteobacteria bacterium
TTGCGGGCCTCCTGGCGTGAATAGCGCAGAAATCCATAGGGGTCGTCCATAGCCGTATAGCCGTTACTGACATACGTATAAGTCTAGCCCAAAAGGCACGGCACGCAGACCGATTCATGCACAGTTTCCGGGGTATTGCGCGCCTATTTGACGGCAGCCGCAAGCCAGGTCGTACCACGCATACGCAGTACGCCGTCCTGCTTGAGTGCGTCCGCGGATGTAATCACGTCATCTATAAACCAGCTGCGCGTGGCACTGTCCATCTGGTTGACAAACTGCATAACCGGCGCCGCCATATCCGCCATCGCTTCCCAGTAGGCACGGCCACTGTCAACCTCGATAAAGTCCATTTCCATTTCCTGTAATTCGATATCCCTGAAGCCGGCCGCCTCGATAACAGCGCGCAGACGCTCCGGGTCGGCAAAGGCAAAAATGCCCGGTGTACCCGGTGGTGGTTTCGGCAGCTCCATGTACTTGCCCAGTGTTTTCATGAGCAGGCTGATAAAGGGATTCTTTTCGGGATCGGACCAGCAGGCGATTGATATACGTCCACCCTGCTTCATAAGCCTGTAAACCGAGGCAAGGCAAACGCCGGGTTCCGGCATGAACATAAGCCCCCAACGCAGGGTGACCGCGTCAAAGGTTTCCGGCGCGAAATCCAGTGCCTCGCCGTCGCTGCAGATGAAATCAATATTCTCAAGCCCGGCCTGCCGCGCCTTTTTACGCGCAAATACCAGCATTTCCTCGACCAGGTCGGTACCGGTTACGCTTCCCTTGTCACCCACCAGGTGGGCAGCGGCAATTGCCGGTTCACCGGTCCCCGAGGCTATATCGAGCACCTGATGTCCGTCCGCTATTCCCGCACGCGTCAGCATCCACTCGCTAACCGGTGCAGCACCTTTGCGTAGCAGTTCATCCCGACGGTGCCAGCCTTCTGCCACGGACATCCAGTTGTCACGCTCACGTTCCTTGATTGCCACTGATTCGGCTGATGACATGGGTATTTACTCCTGCTTGATTACAGCGGTGAAAACAAATCCTGACTAGCGGGTTTCCAGCACTGGATCCGTACCGGTGTCCTGCACAGGTTCCCTGGCAGAGGTGTAACTGAATTCACCCGTGAATTCGTGTTTGCGGTAGTCGATGAATACGATGTCCGGAACAAAGCGCCCCTTCTCCAGCGCCAGCGGAAAATCCTCGGGCTCCGCGCCGCCATCTATCAACTTCAGACTGCACACTGCATAGCGCACCGTATTGAATGCCATCCCGAGTTTATCGGTAACGGCAACGACCTCACCGTCCACGGCATCCCGGAACCAGACGCGTTTGGCCAGCATGCACCCGAATATCAGATGAACAACGGCAACAACAGGTTTCTCCCTCGCCTGCAATGCCTTCCCGGCACGCCGGCTGAGTTCGACCTGTACCCTTTTGCCATACAAGGTGACTGAATACTTCATGCGGTGCCCCCCTTTATCCGCTGGAGTGAATACTGACACGTCAGGCATCTAAAGAAAAAGGTTAGAATATTCAGATAAGTTTGATAATACCGTTAAATGGCATAGACTATATTCGTATCTGGAATAAACAGGGCCGCCGGAATGGATACTTTCGTCTCGATGTCGATTTTCCGCAGGGTGGTGGAAACGGGCAGTTTTTCCGCCGTTGCGCGCGAAACGGGGCTTTCCCAACCGACCATCAGCAAGCACGTCATCGCCCTCGAAGAACGGCTCGGCACCCGGCTGCTCAACCGCAGCACCCGGCAACTCAACCTGACCGAGGCCGGCAAGGAGCATTACGAATACTCTACCCGCATCCTCGACGAACTCGCCGAGGCCGAAGCCAGTGTCGGGCGCGGCACATCGGAAACCGCAGGCACCCTGCGCATCAGCATGCCCATCGCCTTCGGCCGTCTGCAGGTATTGCCCCACCTGTGGAAGTTTATG
>QIFB01000004.1 GCA_003230545.1 Gammaproteobacteria bacterium
TCACAAATGCAAGCTCTCTCAGCCGGTAAAGCGCAACGGATTCACCTTGATGGAACTGATGATCGTTCTCGCCATCGTCGGCATACTTTCCGCGATCGCCTTTCCTTCCTATCAGGAGTATGTACGCGACTCCAAACGCGGCAGCTGCGCCGGCGAACTGGAGCTCCTCGCCAACGCCATGGAGCGCAGCTTCACCCTGGCGGGCAGCTATCCCGGGGGTTTACCAGTCGGTTTTACTGGCACCTGCCCCATTGACGGGGGCACACCCGCCTATCAATTTGCGGTTGCGCCGGCACTTCCTAATACTACTTTCCTTGTATCTGCTGTACCGACAGGCTCACAGGCAGCAGACAAGTGCGGTACGCTTACCCTGAACCAGTTGGGTACCAAAGGCATGAACGGTGCTAACGCCGGACTTACGGTTCAGGATTGCTGGTAGAGCGCAACTGCCTGGGCAAGTAATGAAAAAAAGGCCCGACCGCTAAGCGGTCGGGCCTTTGCCAACTATACAGTGGCCAATCTACATCAGGCTGTAGCGTGCCTAGTCGTCGTCCTGGTCGTGTGGTCGGCAAGGTCCATCTTCATCCCGAGCCAGCCAGACCGGACCAGCACCCTGTATCGGTTGTACCAGGACACGTCGAAACCGGCGCACCACCGACGGCGTTAACCCGTCCAAGAGCACCAATGGTATTTCCATCCACTACGTTACCGGCCAGGAGATATTCAGTCAGAATATTAACCGGGTGCACGAAGTTGTTCGGTGCCGCCTGCCTGACAACCGGTGCACGGTTCGGATCCAGTACCGGTAGCTGTGCATCGGTGATCACGGGATTGGTAAAGCTCCAGCCCGAACCACTGGTCACCACGCCATCGGCATCCTGCACACCCGTCAGGAAGCGGAAATTGAAGGCACCGGTAGTACGGCATGCCTCATCGATCGGGTTGCCGTGCGGGTAGCACGAGACCAGGGTGAAGACCTTGCTGCGATCAAACTTCGCACCGTTGATGGTCAGGTTCAGAATCCGTCCGGGATAGCTGATCGACAAGGGCAGATCTTTCAGGTCGATGTCGAAATGCATATTCTCGGAATAACCCAGGTTCCAGCCACCGCGCTGGCGATAGGGGTTCGGATCGAACACGTGGCTTAGGATGCCCTCCCAGTGGTCGAACAGGCGACCGCCGGAATAGCTTGCAAGGGCCAGTGCCGCGCCAATCGGATAGTAGGCATACAGGTCGCCGATGGAGATATCACCACTGGCCATTGCCGGACCGTCACCGATGATCTCGCCCTTACCCAGAATAACATTGTCATAACGAAAGCCGTTGGTGGTCGACAGGGAGTTATCGACGTTCAGGCTGGGATCAGCCTGGCGGCCGGCGGCCACGAAGGCATCGACCATGAAGTTGTTGGCGATATCTTCCAGTACGTCACGGCGTTCGAGGGTAATCAGCGTCGAACCGACCACGGTGTCGAGACTGTCACACAGGGTATGACCCTCGCCATATGCAAAACCACCGGGACCGAAGGTGTGGCAGGTCAGGCCGGCACCGACAAACGTGGCACGGTCGGCATCGACAATCGCCTTCATGGCGGGATCTTCCGGCATGGCATCGTCAAGTTCGATCAGTTCCCAGTCAAAGTGCTTGATTTTGCCGTTCTTGACCGTCAGTTCCAGACGCCCGAGGTGGGTGTCTTCACCGGCTTCGGTAACGATGGTCTTGCCGCCCTTGTTTTGTTTGACAATGATAGCCTTAAGAGTGCGCTCGTGGGTATGACCGCTGAACATCACGTCGATGCCCGGGATCTCCTTGGCGAGTTGCAGGTTCTTGGCCAGACCCAGTTCCGACTGCACCACAATGACCTCTGCACCGGCTGCCCTGGCATCGGCGATAGCTGCGGGCAGTTCGTTAAAGCCCATGCTGAAGCGGAAGCCGATATTGAAGGTATTAGCCTGCTGTGGTACCACGTCGGTGGTAACACCGATAACGGCAACCTTGACACCCTTCGCGTCCAGCATCTTGTAACGAGGCAGAACAAGCCCGCCCATGACACCGGCTGCTTCGTTGTAGTTGTACAGATTGAGAGCCACGGTGTCGAAAGTGGCCGCAGTCACGTTGCAGGTAAAATGCCCCGTTCCTGGTCCGGTACCCGGAAGGCCTGGGCAGGTTTTACCGGCAATCCCCGTTAGCGTCGTGCGGTTGTTCGGTGGCAGCGGCAGAAGCTGGCCAGCAGGATTGCCACCGGCAAAGCGGTTACGAAACGCGCGCGGGCCGTGGCCGAAGTCCCAGTTGCCCGGGGTAAATACATCAATGTCCAGCGTGTTCAGGCCGCTCATGACCGAATCACCCATGGTAAACAGAGTCTCGGCTGAACCGTGCGTGGTATCACCCAACATCAACAGCAGGGCATCGGGATCATCTGCGCGAACCTGCTTGATCGCAGTCGTCATCTTGGTCAG
>QIFB01000164.1 GCA_003230545.1 Gammaproteobacteria bacterium
CCAACCCGTGGAGTGACCTTGATGATTTGCGCACGCACATGACCATCCCGGGTCCAGGGCTGAAACAGGTACTCATGAAACATGTTTACCAGTACGAAACCTGCAAGGACGACCGCAGCCAAGGTGATAATATAGCGGATAAGGTTTGTTTTTCCTCTACTCATTTTTGTACCTTTATACCGGAATAATAAAAAGATCCACGAAGCGCGTACAGACTACCGACAATGCAAGAAAGAACAGTGGCGGATGCCATATAAAACGTGTCAGGTTAAACCTGTTCAGCAGCTTGGCAATAACCCCGGCCAGTACCACCCCCAGCAGGATGGCAAACATGATCGGCGGAAAGTAGATCCCGCCAATGGCTATTTCCATGGGTATGTTCACTGTGGACATGTCACCACGCTACCAGTCCGGACTTCTACGCCGGGCCGCATTCGGGTCAAGTACCGGGGCTCTGTCTTTGGTCGTTTCCAGCAATTCACCCCAGTCTGTTCTTTCATTCATTTCCTGGCGAACATCTGCCGGCACAAAATCATTACCCAGGCGCACTTCCCAGCCACCGCCCAGCGCCTTGTACAGGGCAATCAGGTTCGTCGCAATATTCCCCCGGGTTACCGCGTAGGAATCCTGCTGCGATGCAAGCGCGCGGTTCGCATCCAGCACGCTCTGGTAGAGGCTGACACCTTCGGCGTATTGCAGCATGGAAAGGTCTGTAGAACGCTTTGCTGCTACGGCACTTTGCTTGCGGTAGTCGGCCTCAACCCGGGAATGCAGAAAACCACTGATGGCGTTTTCCACTTCGGCTGTCGCACCGAGTACAACGTTCTCGTAATTGGTCAGCAACTGCTGGAACCGGGCATCCTGTACACGCACCCGGTTCTTCAATCTGCCGTAGTTCAGAATCTTCCACTGGAAAGCCGGGCCAGCTGAAAATCTCAGGTTGTTTGATTCGAACAGGTCACCGATATTGTCATCACCGGCATCATTGACGTTCCATCCGATGGAACCGAACAGGGTGAAACTCGGCAGCAGATCTGCTTCGGCAATACCAATCTGTGCGGATTGTGCCACCGCCTGTAGTTCCGCCTGCTTGATGTCAGGCCGCCTGCGCAGCAGGTCTGCCGGTATACCGGTCGCGACTTCGGCCGGGGCAGTGGGTATGCCACTGCTGTTCCCGAGCAACTCATCCAGGTCCTGGGGCGGCATACCCATTAAAATACTCAGTGCATGCTGCGCCTGTTCAAGTGCTATCAACAGGTTGGGAACGGACGCCTGGGTATTGCGCAACTGGGTAGTCGCCTGCTGCATATCCAGCTCCGTGACGGAGCCGGTTTCAAACTGGTTGGTGGTTAATTCCAGTGAGCGCGCCTGGATAGTGATATTTTTCCGGGCCAGCCTGATGCGCTCTTCCAGTGTCCTGATCAGGACATAATTCCTGGCGACTTCTGCGGTCAGGGTGATCAGCACATCATCATAGCTGGCGATGTTCGCTACAAGATTGGCATCGGCGGACTCTATCCCGCGCCGGAATTTCCCCCAGAAGTCCAGTTCCCAGGCAGCGTCAAAGCCGATGCCGGCCTGGTTGAAATACCTGTCTGTGAGGGGCGTTTCCTTGCCCCGGTTGTAACTGTAGTTACCTGACAGGGCCTGGCTTTGCGGGTACAGGCTGCCGGTTACGATGCCCAGTTGCGCCCGCGCCTCAAGCACCCTGAGCCCGGCGATTTGCAGGGAAAGGTTCTGTTCGTAAGCGATTTGTATCAGTTTATCCAGTACCGGATCATTGAAAACCCTCCACCATTGAGCGTCAGAAGCCGGCTGACTGCTGATACCCGGGGTTTCACCGGAAGACCATTGGTCTGTAATTGTCGCCTCGGGAGTCTTGAAGTCAGGGCCGATCATGGCACAACCAC
>QIFB01000068.1 GCA_003230545.1 Gammaproteobacteria bacterium
GGCGTCCTGCCCGCCCAGCTCGATGACGCTGCGCACCTCGGGGTGCAGGTGTTCCACCGCCAGGGTGACGGCATTGACCTCCTGCACAAAACATGCGCCGACGGCCTCGGCCAGCGGCCCGGCGCCGGAGCCGGTGATAAAAGCGCGACCGGCGCCGCCCTTCAATGCCGGATATTCCGCTTCGGCCGCTTCGAGCATCTCCGCCAGTATCTGTGCCTGGCGGGCCTCGTGGCGCTGGTAGCGCGACCAGTGGATGGTCAGCGTGGCCGGGTCGACGACCGTGCACTTGACCGTGGTCGAGCCGACGTCGATACCGATGACCAGCCCGTTGTCGACACTGGTCACAGCCAGCGCCTCGCCAGCCAGCCGACCACTTCCACCACGTGCTGGCTCCAGGGACGGCGGGTCCACTGCCGACCGATAATCTGCTCCGCGTCCTCGAGGTCTACCATGAACTGCGCCTCAAGACGCTGGCATAATAGCGGGTCTCGCGACACCAGATTGATCTCGTGGTTAATAAACAGGCTGCGATAATCCAGGTTTGCCGTGCCCACCATGGCCCAGATGCTGTCTACTACTGCCGTTTTGGTGTGCAGCATGCGAGGTAAGTATTCGTAGATACTCACCCCGGCATCGAGCAGTTTGGCATACGCCGCCCGCGCCGCCCATTGCACCAAAATATGGTCACTCTTGCGTGGCACCAGCAAACGCACGTCCACACCACGCTGCGCTGCTTCGCGCAGATTCCTCTGACTGCGGTGATCGGGCACGAAGTAGGGCGTCGTCAGATAAATTAACCGATGCGCATTCCCGAAACTGTCGGCATAAAGGCAATGCAGAGCCTGTCGGCAGGTCCGGTTGATGTTGGGCACCAGCACGTTGACCGCCCCCTGTTCCGTGATCGACTGGCGGCGCCGACCGTTCCAGAAGTCATCGAACAGGCGGGCCGCCGAGTGCGCTACCGCATCGCCCAGGCGAACGTGGGTGTCGCGCCAGCGCTCGGCGCCAAAGGCAACGCGTGAGCTTTCACGGTGAATATTGAAACCGCCCACATAAACGGCTGTTTCATCCACTACCAGTAGCTTGCGGTGATTGCGGCGGTTGTAGCGCAGTGGATCACGCCAGCGCCAGCGGTGGAACAGACGCAGCCGGATACCCTGGCTGCGCAGCCAGGTTTTGAGTTTGCGGTTGCCCCAGAATAGAAACCCCGCGGAATCCAGGTGCAGGCGCACGTCGACCCCTGTCGCCGCGCGTTCAGCCAGTGCACGGGCGAAACGCCAGCCGATTTCGTCGGCGGCGAAGATATAACTCTCCATGCGGATGCGGGTGTGGGCAGCGGCGATATCCGCCAGCATCGTCTCGTACAGCTCGTCACCTTCAACGAACAATGCAAAAGACCGGTGCCCGCCCTGCAGCGGTGGTACACAGGTGGGAGACTGATTACCCGAGGCGATGGCGTCTCGGCAATGGCAGTCACCCGCATCGTTCTTCATCTCAGTAACCGCTAGATGCATGGCGTACATCCTGTTCTGTAGGAAGCATTCATCCGGCTGATCTGATCAGAGTAACCATGTATCTGTCAGCATGCCGGCATCCTTTGGGTTCCCGGACACATAGACCCGGACACATACACCCGGATACAAATTATAATAACCCTCTTACTATAAAAAGCATAGCCCAGGGTGTCTCAGCGGTTGCGAAGGGGGCTACTGATTTGCGTCCTTTATTATATAGCACCTATCACTGGGACACAGGTCAACCACAGGTATCATTTGTGGCTGGACTGAGAAAAGGTCTACTCCTGCGCCTGTTTTTCCGGTGTCGATCAGTCATTCTTTAGTGAAAATGATGCAAATGCATCATCCAACTATTTCAAAAGATGTCCTAATG
>QIFB01000212.1 GCA_003230545.1 Gammaproteobacteria bacterium
ATCACTGCAGGATCAGGCAGACGATGCCGCAGTGGCCGCTGCCCGGATGCAGATTCTGGTGCACGCCAGCCAGCTCATCGAGGATCACCGATTCACCGGGGCCGAGCAGCTGTTGCAAGGATTACTGGTCGCTGCCTACCGTGATGTTGAGGCGCGCATCCTGCTGGCAGCAGCGTATCGCGGCCAGCAGGAGATCTCTGCCGCGATTGACCAGCTCTATGAAGCCAGGGGGTATGCGTATCGCCCGGTCATGCTGCAGCGCATCACTGCGCGCATTCGATCCATGGTGGCCGAACTGGCGCAGACACTGCAACGCAACAACGATCAAAGCGCGTTGCTGGACTTGTACCAGCGCCTGGTCCAGCTGGAACCCGATCATGCACCGTGGTTCATGAAGCTGGCTGCCGCGCAGTTGGCGCTTGACGACAAAGCGGCGGCCCGGCGTTCATTGTTGCTGGTCTCGCAGGACCCGGATGTCGGTGCACAGGCACAGGTGCTGCTTGCGGAACTGGACCTGGCGCTGGCCCGGATGCAGGACACGGAACCTGTGGAAGCCACGACCGGGATTGTCGGCATCCCGCTGCATCGCAGCGGTAACCACTACCTTGTCGATGCGCGACCTGCCCGTGGCCGGAGTATCCGGTTGCTCATCGATACCGGAGCTTCCCTGACGATTGTTACGCCGGAGGTGCTTGAGCAACGCGGGATCCGCTACCGGGATACCGGCAGGATCCGTGTCTTTAATACCGCAAACGGAACGGTCCGGGCGCCGGTGTACAAACTGGACTCCCTGTCGGTGGGTGGCTGGTACGTCAATGATCTCGAGGTCGGCGTGCTGGACCTGGGCGGCAATCGGGGTATGGACGGCCTGCTGGGGATGAATTTTCTGAACAACTTCCAGTTTTTTATCGACCAGAACGAAGCCGTACTGCGCCTTTCTGTCAATTAAGACGACAGGTCAGCCCGGGTTGTGCTCGTCGTATCGTGCGGTGTTGAACTTGCTGTCCAGCCACCGGTACACCTCGGCCACGGTGCGTGGTTGGTTCTCCCCGTTATGAAAAACACGCCGGTTGCTTGCGGCGGCTTCCGGGAACAACTTGCCGGCTATGGTGGCAGGCTCCTCATCGAGTGATTTGAGAAACATTACTGCGCCGCTCGGCCCGAAAAAATGGGACAGGTAGAGGTCGGTCCGGCCGGGCTCCCGGCGGGTCTGGTAGGACAGGTTCTGCAAGCTGCGCTTGGTATTCTCCGCGGCGAGCAGGGCAGACAGGCGCGGATTGAGGCGCAGTGCCAGCACGTCCTGGTGTCGTCCATGTTTCCCGTTGGCGTTCTTTCCCACCCGCGTGGCATGGTCCTTGAGGCCGTAGTCGGCACCATAGGCCCGGACCGTCTGCAGCCAGGTCTTGTTCGTGAACTGAAACAGTCCCGTCGCCGAGGACTTTTGTGCACGTGCCACCGGATTGAAATTACTCTCGACCCGGGCCAGTTCCATCAGGAAGGTGAACTCCACACCGGTGCGTATGCTGCCAAGCCGAATCGCGGCAAGCACGTCGCTGTCGATCCTGAAGAAGCGCTCCGCATCGGCCCGTGCAAGCTCGGCCGACTGCAGAAGCAATTCTGCCAGTGGTTCACTGATCACGCCGTGCTGGCCATCATCCTGTGGCAGGTAAAACTGCCTGAATTCCTGCAGTGCCTGCCGGGTGCCGGTATCGAGCTCACCGTCCGGCTTCGATATCCCCAGGTCAAAACCCAGCGCGATCAGGCTGGCTTGCAACTCCCGGATGTCCGTTGTGAAACTTACGGTCTCCGGTGGTGGTGTGTCGGCCTCTTGCGGTGCTGCCTGCTCCAGCGGTTGTTCGCCGTCCTGTGTCTGGTGCTGAAGGTCTGCCGGTTCAGCGCCAGGGTGAGTTCCTTTAACAGCGCATCCTGGTTTTCGATATGCCGTTTCATGAAGACGCGCAGATCACGCATGTCCTGCTGTACCACGGCAAGCTCCTGTCCGCTGTCCTGCACGTTCTGCATGGCGAGTACACCGGCCAGGGTGCCGGTTACAAACAACGAGCCGGCGATGAGCATGAGCTGCAGGGGTGAGTGCCGCGGTGGTTTATTCTCCAGCATGCGCGCGGCAACCTGCTGGAAGGTATTGCTCAACCCGGATTGCAGTTCCA
>QIFB01000079.1 GCA_003230545.1 Gammaproteobacteria bacterium
GTCAAAGTCGAACTGCTCAGCCGGACCACTATCGATGCCTTCCTGAATGGCGTTACGCAGGGCCGTCAATCTGACATTGTGTTCTTCCAAAAGTCTTAAACCCGCACGAATGACCTCGCTGGCAGAACCGTACCGGCCTTGTGCGACCTGTTCCCGGACGAATTCCTGAAAATACTCACCCAACGCAATACTGGTGTTTTTGCTCATACCAGTCACCTCAACCAACAGAATTACCAATAAATAGTATATATTGGTAGTTTTATTTTCAAGCACTACCTGATGAAGTGTGCCCCTGAAGTATAAACTTCAGCAGCCTTTCTCTAACTGCCTGACTTAGTTCATTTATAGATTGCTGGCTGAACGGAGTGTCGACATCGTTGCCGGCATCGAGACCAAAAACAACAATGTCGGGTGATGATTTGCCATCTGGTTTATTTTCCATTGCCCGATGTAATGCCAGGGTTTCCCTGATCCCGATGGCATGACTGGATAGTTTGAGATCACCTCCCGCCAGATTTTCCGCTGTCAGCTCGATTACCTGTTCACGCCGGGACAGGGTTTTATTCCCAACCGCCAGCGCGTCGATCAGGATGACCCGTTCGTTATCCTTCAAAAGCTCCAGCAGTCCGGTGCCGGGGTGGTCCAGTGTGCTGAGCATCAGCCTTTCGGGGACGAATTTCTGCAGTTCGGCATCCTGCTGAAGTTGTTGCACCACCTCCCAGCCGAGCCGGTCGGCACCGAAAGAGGAGCCGATACCAATGACACGTACGTTTCCAGTTGACCACGGATTCACCCATCTTCCGTCGTCATGCCGGCGCAGGCCGGCATCCATGGCATCCGACGTTCTGGATGCCGGCCTGCGCCGGCATGACGAACTTGCATCCCGTTCAGGTTCTGTTGCCTCGGAAAAGTATTCAACATCGAGATGCAGAAAATGCGTGGCACAGGAAATACAGGGGTCGTAATTACGAATAACTTTTTCGGCGTGCAGGCGCAAACTGGCTTCATCATTCTGCAGACCGAAGTGTTCCAGCGAACGGCGAAGATCCTCTTCAATCCGTGCCTGATTCTGACTGGTAGGGGGCACAATGCGTGCCTGTTTGACCAGGCCGTTGGCATCCAGTTCGTAACGGTGCCAGAGCAGGCCGCGCGGCGCTTCGGTGCAGCCAAAACCGGTACCGGCAGCGGGGGTGATTTCCACATCAGTGCTTTGTGGTTCGGCATAGTTTTCCAGCAGGCGGATCGCTTCGACAATAGCAAAGTGAATTTCAACGGCGCGGGCGACGATACTGTGAAACATGTTGCGTGAGGGAAAGCGGATGCCGGTGGCGTCCATCATCGAGCTGACGGCACCGGGTAATCTGTCCCGGTTCAGGTTGATGCGCGCCAGCGGGCCGAGCAGGTAAGGCCTGTTGTGCAGCAGGCTGTGCAGCGCCGTGGAGTGGGGAACCTGGGATTCCCTGAAATGCGCTTCGTATTCTTCGATGCCGATATCCAGTCCATGATCGGAAACAATGTGGCCTTCGTTAAGCGGGTATTCATTCTCGTGGCGCAGGGCAACGCAGACAAAATCCTGTTCATCATCGGCCAGGTCGAGTGACGCCGTCCAGCCAACCAGTGCTTCAGCATCCGGTACCGCCGCCTGCAGTCGCGCAAGCATTTCCCGGATGCGCTCGGTAGATGGCGCCTTGTAGAAGCCGCCGGTACGCACGCCGACCGGGTGAACCGAACGGCCACCGAACAGGGCGATCAGATCATTGCCCAGGGTTTGCAGCATCAGGCCACGCCGTACTTCGGCGGCGTGCTGTTCGGCCATTTCGATGATGCTGTTAAAGCCGAGAAAATCCGGCGCGGC
>QIFB01000070.1 GCA_003230545.1 Gammaproteobacteria bacterium
GGCGCACCCTACAATGGCTCACCTATGGACGACCAGCAACTCCTCCGCTACAGCCGGCAAATCATGCTGCCGCAAGTGGATATCAATGGCCAGGAACAATTGCTGGCGGCCCATGCACTGATTGTCGGTGCTGGTGGTCTCGGGTCGCCGGCCGCGATTTATCTTGCGGCCGCCGGTATCGGCAAACTGAGCATTGCCGATGATGACGTGGTTGAGCTGTCCAACCTGCAACGCCAGATTCTGCATCACGATACCGACATCGGCAAACATAAAACCGCGTCGGCCAGGGAAGCGCTGGCCTCCATTAACCCTGAAGTCAGAGTCACTGCCCTGCCCGAACGCCTGCAGGGGGAGCGGCTGGATATCGCGGTCGAACAGGTGGACGTGGTGCTCGACTGCAGCGACAACTTCGCCACCCGCTTTGCGGTCAATGCCGCCTGTGTAAACCACGCCACACCGCTGGTATCCGGCGCCGCGGTCCGCCTCGAGGGCCAGTTGGCGGTGTTCCTGCCAGGCCAGGGAAACAGTCCATGTTACAGTTGCTTATACAGGGAAGGCGAGGAAGAGGATCAAACCTGCTCCGGGAACGGCGTGCTCGCGCCCGTGGTCGGCATCATCGGTTCAATGCAGGCACTGGAGGCCATCAAGGTCATCCTGGCACTCGGCGAAACCCTGAGCGGGCGCCTGGTGGTTTTCGACGGCATGACCCACGAGTGGCGCACCCTGACCATCCCGCGCGACCCTGATTGCCCGGTGTGCGGCCAGGCGTAGGATGTGCTGAGCGCAGCGATGCGCATCAATCCCCGCCCGATGCGGTTCGTTGCACTCACCGCATCCTACGGTCTATAGGATATTGAAACCGATGCCGCGCAGTTGTTCGATGGATGTCGGGTTTACCCCGTTCAGAACAACCGGCGTCTCCGGAAACTCGCGCCGCACCGGGTACTCCTTGCGCAAGCGGTCAAAATAAACCGGATGTTCCTCAACATCCAGTGACACCATACTGCGCAGTCTCCGGTCATCGTGACGCACATCATAGGAATGAAACACCGCAGCCCTGAGGACATCCTGCCCCGGTTCATCCAGTTGCAGGACACGCCGTTCAGGCAAGTCATCCCCGGCACGCCACACCTGCGATGAAAATCCGAAATACTCGCAGGCAGCCCGGTAAATCATCTCCGTGCCGCGCAGCTTGCCGTCCAGGCTGTAGCCGGCGATATGCGGCGTGCCCAGCGCAACCTTCTCAAGCAATGCGGTGTTAATGGTCGGCTCCCCTTCCCATACATCCAGTACCACGGACAGGTCATCCCGCTGGTTGAGGGCATGCTCCAGCGCCCGGTTATCAACCACCGCACCGCGTGCCGCATTGATGAGGATCGCGCCCGGCCCGAGGCTTTCAAGAAAAGCCTGGTTTACCAGGTGATGTGTCGGGTACTTGCCGGCCTGCGTCAATGGAACGTGCAGGGTAATGATGTCGGTCCGCAGGATCTCGGCAAGTTCCACAAAGTCATCATGTCCGCCCTGTGCCTGCAGCGGCGGATCGTTGACCAGGCAGCGCATCCCCAGGACCGCCAGTTTCTGTTGCACCCGTGAGCCGACATTGCCACAACCGATGATTCCCACGCTTTTGTCTGCCGGGTCGAAAGCGTCGCGCTCAGCCAGCACCAGTATTGCACTGACGACATATTCTGCGGCCGAGGTGGCATTGCTGCCGGGCGCGGTTGCAAAACCGATCCCGTGTTGCTCAAGATAGTCACGGTCAACGTGGTCATAGCCGATGGTGGCCGAGCCGACAAAGCGCACCTGCGAGCCTTCCAG
>QIFB01000213.1 GCA_003230545.1 Gammaproteobacteria bacterium
CAGCAACGCCTGGCAGGAGAAAAGGAAACGCTGGGCCTTTACCTCACCGGTCATCCGATCGATCGCTACCGTGAAGAACTGGCCAGTATCATCACTGCGCCGCTGGCGGAACTGAATGAAGAGCTCCCGGCCGCCGGTGCTGCGCGGCAGCGGGGTCAGGAAAAGACCGTTGTGCTGGCGGGGCTGGTGGTGGACTTCCGCACCCGCAATACCCAGAGCGGCACGCGCATTGCTTTCATTACCCTGGATGACCGTACCGCGCGCATGGAGATCCGTGTCTTTTCCAGAATATTCGAACAGTACCGTGCGTTGCTGGCCAACGACAAGATACTGGTAGTGCAGGGTACGCTGGCCTTCGACGACTTCTCCGGCAGCATGCGGCTTAACGCCAACAAGATCCTTGAAATAGACCAGGCGCGCGAAGTGTACGCCAGGCGGCTGGTGGTGGACGTGGGTGCGCGCAAGGCCGGTAACGGTTTTGTGAACTCTCTTTCCGATGTGCTGTCACCTTTCTGTGAGGGCAGTTGCCCGGTGGGCATCCAGTATCACGGGGGTAGCGCGCAGGTATATATCACGCTCGGTGAGCAATGGCGGGTTCACCCCACGGACGAGCTGTTGCATCGCCTGCGCGAACTGGCGGGTGAATCACGGGTCAGGGTGGTCTACAAATGACCATCAGGCGGGATGCGGGCATCAGTCGTCGCGAGTTTCTGACCAGGATTGCGATGCTGGGCATACTGGCAGCCAGCTACCCGGCGTCCGCACTGCAGAAACTGCGCTCTGGCACGGGGACTGCTGTCAGTCCGGAGTGGGCTGACAAAGACCCCTGGCTGACGCTTGCCGTGGTTCAGGAGCAGATGTTTCCTGCCGGGGATACTATCCCCGGTGCTGGCGATATCCATGCCATTGTGTATCTGCGCAATACCCTGGATAACCCGGCGGCGGACGGTGAGGACAGGGAATTCATATTCAACGGCGTGGGCTGGCTGAACGACCTGGTACGGGAACACCACGACAAAGCCTTTATCGGGTTGGGCGAAGCTCAGCGGGAAACCATGTTGCGGCAGATCGAGCAAAGTAACGCAGGTCAGAACTGGCTGTCGCTGCTGCTGACCTATCTGCTTGAAGCACTGCTGGCCGATCCTGTGTAACCCCGATGGCATTGGCT
Organism: Gammaproteobacteria bacterium; assembly: GCA_003230545.1. GTDB lineage: Bacteria > Pseudomonadota > Gammaproteobacteria > UBA9214 > UBA9214 > SZUA-186. The sequence goes on from QIFB01000213.1 coordinate 1,169, forward strand.
GGAAGTGGCTGGAACATCAGCCGGGTTACCCCCGTCCGCCCGCGGATAAAACCTGGTACCGCCTCGGTCAACCGGTTCACTACCGGCGCAAGGCCTGATTACTCCGGCCGTCGGCACCATCATTAAGACCATCCATGGATTCATCGGGGCAAAAAAACTACAGGATATTCGCCAGCCTGTTCGTGTTGTCCGGTGTCAGCGGACTGATCTACCAGGTCGTCTGGGCACGGAAACTACAGGTGGCCTTCGGTGTCAACCTGTTTGCTATCGCAGCAGTGCTCGCAGCTTACTTTCTTGGCATGGCGCTGGGCTCATGGCTCGGCGGAAAATTCAGCGATCGCTCAAAACGTCCGCTCCTCGTTTATGCCTTGCTTGAAGTCGGAATTGGAATTACGGCGCTTGCCGTTACGCCCTTTGTCGATCAACTCAATATCGTGCTACAGCCCTTCAGCGAGTTGCTGAACAATAACTTTTACCTGCTGCAGGCCGCCCGTTTTCTGCTTACCCTGGCGCTTTTGATTGTTCCGACTACACTACTCGGGGCTACAGTTCCCTTCATGAACCGCGGCGTAGTGGACAGTGACGCCCATATTGGCGGCCGCATCGCGACACTTTATGCCGCAAACACCATCGGCGCTGTCAGCGGGGTTCTTGTCTCCGGTTTTTACCTTATCGAACGCATCGGCCTGTCACATACCGCGCAATTAGCCGCTGCCCTGTCCATTCTGGTCGGCTTGTTAGCATTGTGGGCAAATACGCGGGTCGACCCAATCCCTTCGGCACCCTTGCCCGGGAAAACATCGGAACCCGTCAGAGTAAATCGCGCTGCCCGTGTCGTGTTACCCCTTATGGGGTTATCCGGCGCCCTTGGTCTGTCACTCGAAGTCCTTTGGACACGCCTGCTGATACAGGGTATAGGTTCGACCGCGTACGTGTTTTCGACCGTGCTGGCCCTGTTCCTCATTGGCATTGCGCTCGGTAGCTACATCGTACGCAGCCGGGTCGACCGCTGGAAAGACCTGTTCTCGGCGCTTGCGCTAACGCAGGCACTGGCGGCCTTTTTCACCCTCGCCGGGGTGCCGGTACTGAACTGGGTCATGCCAGCGGCCGTATCCGGCATCATGGGACTGCTCGGCCTCAATGTAGAACAGGCGTTTTTCCAGACCTGGGCACTCTGGGCAACCGGTGCACTTTTACCGGCGACAATTGCATTGGGTGCCAGCATCCCGATAGCCGCCCGCTTGATCACTGACAGCCGGTACAACGTGGGCCGGAGTATGGGTCGTTTGTACGCCATCAATACCTACGGCGGAGTAGTCGGCTCGCTGTGTACGGGATTCCTGTTGTTACCGGTGATGGGAGTTTACTGGTCGATCACGGTCATTTCTGCCTTGTACCTGTTTACCGCCGTTGTCCTGGTCTTTCATTCTACCGCCGGCAAGGCAATCGGCAAGCGCGTCGCCCTGGTTCCGGTCGTACTCTCGGTGCTTGTCTGGTTGTTCCTGCCACCCGGTCTCGTTCGTGACCGGATCAACAATTACACAACAGGCGAGATCATCGCCTACCAGGAGGATTACTACGGTTCAATCCTGGTAACGGAAGAGGATGATGGCAGCAAGTTCAAGGTACGGGAGACTATGCCGTTCACTACATGCGGCTGCAAGGTCACCTCCCGGTATTCATGTCGCAGGCACCCGTAAAGAAAACCCTTGTCATCTGTCTGGGAGTCGGCTTGACGGCTGGCGCCGTCACTACGCATCCGAATACAGAACTGACGGTTGTTGAACTGTCGCGGGCTATCGTCGGTCTGAGTGATCTGTTTGCCGATGTAAACGAAAAGGTCCATCTGAACCCGGATGTAACGCTGGTGACCGATGATGGCCGGAACTATCTGGTGCGCAATCCCGGCGAGCGCTTCGATGTCATCACGCTGGAGCCTCCGCCACCGGTGCTCGCCGGCATGGCTAACCTGTACAGCCTGGATTTCTACAATCTGGCGAGGAGCCGCCTGACGGATGAGGGTGTCGTGGTCCAGTGGATTCCCCTGCACACGCAAAGTAATGAAGATACGCGGATGCTGATCGCGACCTTCCTCAAGGCGTTTC
>QIFB01000215.1 GCA_003230545.1 Gammaproteobacteria bacterium
GTTTCCTGGAGGCCCTTGAAAGGGTTTTGTCATGATAGAGCGCTTATGCATTATTGGTGTCGGCCTGATCGGGGGCTCACTGGCGCGTGCACTCCGTGCTGCGGGCTTTTGCCATGAGATCGTGGGTGCCGGACGCAGTGCAGAACACCTGCAGAAAGCGGTTGAACTGGGCGTAATCGACCGTTATGAAACCGATCCTGCGCTGGCAGTGGCCGGAGCTGACATGGTGTTCGTGGCGGTGCCGCTCGGGGCCATGCAGTCCGTATTCAGTGCGATCAAGGGGCGGCTTGCCGCGGGCGCGGTGCTGACCGATGCCGGCAGTGCCAAGGGCAGTGTGCTCGAAACTGTCCACCAGGTGTTCGGGGAAGTGCCGGGGTTTTTTGTGCCGGGTCACCCGATTGCAGGTACCGAACAAAGCGGTGTCGAGGCCTCGTTTGCCGGTTTATACAAGAACCGCCGCGTTATTCTAACGCCCGTGGAAAGCACGGATGCGCAGGCGGCAGGCCGGGTACGCGCCATGTGGGAGGCGGCAGGTGCCGAGGTCGTGGAAATGGACCCGGTACACCATGACGCGGTACTTGCCGCGACCAGTCATCTGCCGCATCTGCTTGCCTTTACGCTGGTCGACAGCCTGGTGCGCCTGGCGGACCAGCAGGAATTATTCGAATATGCGGCAGGCGGGTTCCGGGATTTCACCCGTATTGCATCGAGCGACCCGGTGATGTGGCGTGATATCTGCCTGGCGAACCATGATGCGATTGAATTGCTCATCGAGCATTTTATCAGCGACCTGGAAAGTGTTAACCAGGCCGTGCAGGCCCGGGACGGTGATCGCCTGCTGGAGATTTTTACGAATGCCAAGCGCGCGCGTGACGGTTTTATTGAAAAATAACGGTTGTTGCCATTCCGATGTCGATTGAAAAATCCATTCGCTTTGTTGCCAGCCCCGGTGGAACACTGTCCGGCCGTTTGCGTGTTCCCGGTGACAAGTCAATTTCGCACCGCTCCATCATGCTCGGTTCCCTGGCAAGCGGTGAGACCCGCATCAGCGGTTTCCTGGAAGGCGGGGACAGCCTGGCCACCCTGGCAGCTTTTCGTGCCCTGGGCGTTAACATTGATGGACCGGATGCGGGGCATGTGCGCATCCAGGGTGTCGGGCTGAACGGGTTAAAAGCACCGGCAGACGCGCTTTTCCTGGGGAACTCCGGGACTTCCATGCGCCTGATGACGGGCCTGCTCGCGGGGCAGTCCTTTGATACGACATTGACAGGGGATGCCTCACTTTCCAGCCGGCCCATGGCGCGCGTGGTCCGGCCATTGATCAGCATGGGTGCCCGCATTGATACGCAAGAGGGCGGCACGGCACCGCTGGAGATTCATGGTTCAAAGGAGCTTACCGGGATTGACTACAGCTTGCCGGTTGCCAGTGCGCAGGTGAAATCCTGCATTCTGCTGGCAGGTCTCTATGCAAGGGGTACAAGCTGCGTTACCGAGCCTGCACCGACCCGGGACCATACCGAGCGCATGCTGGCCGGTATGGGCTACCCGGTCCAGCGGCAACCGGGCCGGGTCTGCATCGAAGGCGGGCATACCCTCAGCGGCATCGAAATAGATATTCCCGCGGATATTTCGTCAGCGGCCTTCTTCCTGGTTGCTGCGAGTATTGCGCCGGGTTCGGAACTGGTCCTCGAGCACGTCGGCGTGAATCCAACCCGCACTGGTAT
>QIFB01000142.1 GCA_003230545.1 Gammaproteobacteria bacterium
TTGACCCTATATTTTCCTTGCCCGGAAAAGCCACACAGGCAGGCATGATTTCATTAATTTCCAGCCTCGTATTCAGGCGTGCAGAAAACAGCGTACCCGGTGGTCATCCGAACCGGTTTCTTCCGGATAGCGCTGCTGACACTGCGGCATGGCATGTGAGCATCGCGGGTGAAAATGGCATCCCCCCGGCGGGTTTGATGGCGAGGGAAGATCCCCCTCCAGGCGAATGATCTCGCGTTGCGTATCCTGTTCAACGACCGGTACGGCGGACAGCAGGGCCTGCGTATAGGGGTGCCGCGGGTGTTCCAGTACATTGGCAACCGTGCCCTCTTCCACGATACGCCCGAGATACATCACGGCGACCCGGTCTGCCAGGTAGGCGACTACCGAAATATTATGCGTAATAAAAAGGTATGAAATACCAAGATCATTTTGCAGCTGCTTGAGCAGATTCAATATCTGCGCCTGGACAGAGACATCAAGAGCGCTGGTTGGCTCGTCACAAATAATCAGGCGGGGGTCGACCGCCAGTGCGCGTGCAATGCAGATTCGCTGCCGCTGTCCACCGGAAAATTCATGCGGGTAACGGTGCAGAAGATCTGTTGTCAAACCAACCTGGACAAATAACTGCTCAACCCGCTTGCGGCGTTCATCCCGGTTCTTGCCAATCCCCTGCGCAATCATCCCTTCCTCGACAATGTCTCCAACCATCATGCGCGGATTCATGGATGAGTAAGGGTCCTGGAAAATAAACTGGAAATCTGAACGCCGGCGTCGCAGTTGCCTGCCCCCGAGCGTGGTCAACTCTGTGTTGTCGAAACGCACACTGCCATTCGTTGGCCTGATCAGCTGCAGAATACTCTTCCCGACCGTGGTCTTGCCACAACCGGATTCGCCCACCAGCGCCTGTGTACAACCCGTGGGTATGTTCATGGACACACCGTCAACGGCGTATACATGTCCTACAATACGCTTGAACACCCCTTTATGAATCGGAAAATGTACTTTCAACCCCGAAACCTCGAGCAAGGAACCGGTGCTGCCTGACTGCTTCACAAGCATCGGCTGTTTCTGAGAAACACCCGTGGTTATTGCAGGTGACGATATGGCGTCATCAGCCAGGTGGCAGCGCACATGCCTGTTACCGGATGAAGTCAACCAGCGAGGCACATTGTCCCGGCAATAGTCCCAGGCATAATCACAGCGCTCGGCAAACCGGCAGCCTGCAAACTCATGGTCAAGCGGCGGCACAGACCCCTTTATCGTATCGAGTGCCTGGTCGCGTTTTTCAACGTCCGGGAGCGACTGGAACAGCTTCTGGCTGTAGGGATGCCGCGCCCCGGCAAAAAACCGCTCGCGGCTGGACTCCTCGACCAGCTGGCCGGCATACATGACCGCCACGCGGTCCGCCATGCCCGCCACTATGCCGAGATCATGGGTTATCAGCAGGATCGCCATGCCGGTTTTATCCTGGAGTTGCCGCAACAGCTCCAGCACCTGTGCCTGGATGGTTACATCAAGCGCGGTCGTTGGCTCGTCAGCAATCAACAGGTCGGGCTCACCCGCCAGCGCAATGGAAATCATGACACGCTGTTTCATGCCGCCGGAAAGCTGGTGCGGATACTCGCTGTAGCGGCGCTTTACATCCGGGATACCAACCGCGTCCAGCAACTCCAGGACACGCGCTCTGGCCGTACGCCCTTTCATGCCATGGTGCT
>QIFB01000116.1 GCA_003230545.1 Gammaproteobacteria bacterium
AACGGCACGAGGAAATGCGCAAACAGGCGGAAGAACGCCGGACAGAAATTGCGAAGTTCCGTTCAGAGCTGGAAGGCCTGAGTCCTCAAGAGAGGAGTGCCTTGATTGACGAACGCATGACAGAAATGTCACGCGAACGGCAGCAACAACAGCGTGCTGTTCCGCGTCGGCCGCACCTGCCCGGACCCCGCTGGCAATCACCCCCGTCACCGCGTTATCCGGGTCCACCCGCAGGCCGCTGATTACGGCTTACTATCGTCATTCCGGCATTCGCCGGAATGACGAATTGGGCAGGGCCGAATTCATTCGGCCAGCGGCATGGCATTACGACCTGTCATCCAGATGCAGTCAAATTTGGCCAAATGAATTCGGTCCTGCATGTGAATTCGATACCGGGATCTTCCGGAAATCAGGAGTGCGTCTCAGGCCGGCAGGGCGTAATCCTGCAGCCTGACCGGCAGGCGCTTTGCGCCCCAGTCGCCGGGTGCGGCCTCGAATACGCCGGCACAGCGGGTGCCACATGAACCGCAACAACCCTCCGCCGTCAGGTTCCACTGCGTCAGGGTGTACTGGATGCGACCGATCAGTACCGCGCCGCAGTGGTGGCAGTAGGTGCTCTCCCCGGATTCATCGACAACATTCCCGGTGTAGGCGTAGCGCACGCCGTTATTGAGCGCGATCTGCCGTGCTTTTGTCAGGGTTGCCCGGGGTGTCCTCGGCTTGTCGCGCATCTTCCAGTCCGGGTGAAAGGCGGTGAAGTGCATGGGGATATCAGGCCCCAGGTGCTCCACCACCCATTGTGTCATTTCATCGAGTTCGCGCTCCGAGTCATTTTCACCCGGAATCAGCAGCGTGGTGAGCTCGAACCAGACCTCGGTTTCGTGCTTCAGGTACTCCAGGGTTTCCAGTACCGGCTGCAGGTGGGCGCCGGTAATCTTCCAGTAGAATTTCTCGGTAAAGGCCTTCAGGTCCACGTTGGCCGCATCCATGTATTGAAAGAACTCGCGGCGTGGTTCGTCACAGATATAACCGGCCGTCACGGCTACCGATTTGATATCCCGTTCGCGACAGGCGATGGCCGTGTCAATGGCGTATTCCATAAAGATGACCGGGTCGTTGTAGGTATAGGCCACACTGTGGCAGCCCAGATCTTTGGCCACAGCCGCTATGGTTTCTGGCGCGGCGCGGTCAGCCAGGGTGTCAATCTCGCGTGACTTGCTGATGTCCCAGTTCTGGCAGAACTTGCATGCCAGGTTGCAGCCGGCAGTACCGAAGGACAAAATCGGCGTACCTGGCAGGTAGTGATTCAGGGGCTTTTTCTCGATCGGGTCGACACAGTAACCGCTGGAGCGGCCCCAGGTGGTGAGTACGATCTCGCCGTCCTGGCAGGCGCGTACGAAGCACAATCCACGCTGCCCTTCATGCAGCTTGCAGGCGCGTGGGCAGACATCACACAGTATCCGCCCGTCATCCAGGGCATGCCAGTAACGGGTCGCCAGGATGCCGGTTTCCAGCGCATCACGTGTCGCGTTTTTGTCCATCTCTGATGACTATAGCACCGTAGCCCGGAAGGAGGTCCGCAGGACCGGAATCCGGGAGTCCGGTTTCAATCAAAGCACAAAATTCCCGGATTCCGCTGTGCTTCATCCGGGCTACGCGGCTACTCCGGTAAAAAAATGTCCTGATAAAGACGAATGCCCGGCA
>QIFB01000074.1 GCA_003230545.1 Gammaproteobacteria bacterium
CAAACAGGTTTTCGCTCGCCTTGACGGAGGCGACGATCTGCGTGAATACTCGACATTTATCCTTCGAGAGGAATGGTTGATGGAAACTTCAGGCGTTGTTGCGGCGCTGTTCGGCTCGGCAATCGTCGAGATCGGAAACGACCTGCCCTGGCAAGAGCTGGTTGAGAGGTGAATGTTGAGATTGAGCGCACTACCAAGAGCTGGCGAGACGTTCTGGCGGTGGACCTGACTGTGCCTGGTTCCGTTGCTGAGGGTAGTCGGGAATCCGGCCGGCCACGCCGTTGTTATCCTGACGTGCTGTATGCAATTGCGTGGTCAGGATACGACGTTTGTCGCGTAGAGTGATCGCTTCTTTTTACCAGGCAGACAATCCGCTGTAAGCGTGAGGGTGCCAATGTTGCCTCGGGTAACGCATATAACATAGCTAAAACCACCTTTTTAGAAAATCAGATTCATCATGGCAATCATGACCACCAGGAACAGTACAGTCATGATGCCGCCGGCACGCATGAAATCCGGCACCCGGTAGCCGCCGGGGCCCATGGTCAGGGCATTGACCTGGTGTGTCGGGATCAGGAAGGAATTGGATGTGGCAATGGCCACCGTCAGCGCAAATACCGCCGGGTCAGCGCCGGCAGCGACCGCAATATTGACTGCCAGCGGCACCAGCAGCACGGTAGCACCGACGTTGGACATGACCAGCGTGAAAAAAGTCGACAGTATCGCAATGACCGATTGCAACACCCAGATCGGTACGTCGCCAAGCAGACTCAGCGTCCGGTCAGCAATCCAGGCCGCTGTTCCCGATGTTTCTACGGCAAACCCCAACGGGATCAGGCTGGCTAGCAGGAAAACGGTTTTCCAGCTGACGGCCTCGTAGGCTTCTTCCATCTTGAGCACGCCCGATAACACCATTCCAAGGGCACCGGTAAGCAGTGCCACCGACAGTCGTAGATCGGTAAACAGCACCAGGAAAAGTGCGACGCTGAAGAACAGCAGTGCATACCCGACTTTTTGCGGGCGCAACTCTTCGTGCGGGTATTCCGTGGTAACGACCACAAAGTTGCGGTCGTTTTTCAAGCGTGTTAGCGCATCCCAGGTCGTGTGCACAACCAGCGTATCACCCGCCTGCAAGGGCATGTCGCGTACGCCCTCCCCCTCGCGGTAGGTCTCACCGACGCGGTGCAGTGCCACCAGCGAGATGCCGTAGGTTTTGCGCATCCATACATCACGGGCGCTTTTACCGACCAGCTGGGAACCCGGCGGGATGACCACTTCTGCAATCCCTGCCTTGGTTGGCGCCAGCGCTTCCTCAAAACTCTCAAACCGGTCGTGCACCTGAAGATCGTACTCGTCCGCGAAACTCAGCAGGGCTTCGCGCGCTCCCATGACACCGAGCACGGTACCAACTTCAATACCGACATCGCGCGCCAGTCCGCCTGCTCCGATACGAATGTCATCGCTGCCACGCTGTGCGGCGATGACCCGCACGCGGCCGTTATGCTCGATGTCATCCAGCGTCTGACCGGCAATACTGCTGTCCTCGGGCACCACCATCTCGCGCACGTCGTATTCAACGCCGTAGGTCTCGCGAAAATAATCGAGCGCACTGGATGCTTTTGCACCACTGGCCTGCCTGCTGGGCAGCACAAATCGCCCTGCCAGGATAAAATAGATAATACCGGTGACAACCAGCGCCAACCCGATCGGGGTCACCGAAAACAGCGACCAGGCTTCCATCTGGTGATCAGCGGGCAGAGCCTTGTTGGATGTCAGAATAAGGTCATTGAGCAGAATCAGCGGGCTGGATCCGACCATCGTCACCGTACCACCCAGAATGGCGCAAAACCCCATCGGCATGAGCAGGCGCGACATCGGCAGCCCGGAGCGCGCCGAGATACGCGATACCACGGGCAGGAACAGCGCTG
>QIFB01000031.1 GCA_003230545.1 Gammaproteobacteria bacterium
GGAACCCCTGATTAATTCGTCATTGCGAGGAACGAAGTGACGCGGCAATCTCCAACTGATTGATCCCACTGCATGAGATTGCCGCGCTACGTTTATGCCCTGCCCGTGGGTGCTCGCAATGACAGGCTTTTTCGAATTAATCAGAGGTTCCTTAAGTAGTTTGTGTGTTTCATTGGCCTGACACCGGGTGTGGGCGGCTGCCAGGCTCGCAGCTACCCGTGCTGTCAATACCGTATGGTTCGCGTTCGGCATCCACCACCGACCAGCGTTGCCGTCCGAGATGCTCTACCCAGCTTTCCACCCGGTCGCCAGTTTCCAGGTAGGCTGTCGCACCGATATCCTGCTGCGCATCCTCGACAAAGATCTCCCTCGCCGCATCCAGGCTGAGACCACCACGCAGGAACAGTTCCGCCTTGTACAGTAATCCCGGTTCGTGGATCGCCGTGCCTCCTGGTGTGCCGCTGAGAATGATGCTGCCGGCCGGAATAATCCCATCCGCATCGTGCAGGTAACGGGGATTTCCCCAGGCATCGCGCATGCAGATAATCTTGCCCCGCGCCAGCGTCTCGCTCATGGTCCGGACAATGGCCCAGGGACCGTGCAACATGGCGCCGGTGCCGGCGAGCTGTCGGCTTTGCGCGTTGCCCGGGCCGGCCGTCGCCTCGTACACTTCGAGACCGATCTGCAGGCTGCGATCCCCCTCGTTCATGGTACGTGGCCTCAGCTGACTGCCGTGTACCATCCACGGCCCGATAGGCAGATAGCCGGGATGCGACTTGCCGCGCGTATAGCCGGTCTCATCGTCCAGGATAATGGGTTTGCGGTTCGACACGTCGTTGGCGACAAAGAACGCCACCTTGTCGATAAAAGCGTCGTAGCTCGACGGCAGCTGGCGCAGGTTCAGGTCTTCCAGTAGCACCAGACCCACTTCCACCTCGTAGTCGAGCAGCAACACCGGCCGCGCCGGTATTTCACCGATCTGCATACCGGCACGCACCGGCGCGTAGGGACTGGTAGGCACTACGGGCTTGGGAAACAGCAGCAGTTCCCCGGCAGTATCGACACCGACCTCGTCGCGGTGCTCGGCGTAGTTGATACCCGCACCGATCACCACGCGTTGCAGCGTATCGAGTTCGACAGCGCTGATCGCGACAGGCGGCAGCAGCACTTCCGCCAACCGGTCCTGCGGAAGAAATTCGGACAGCTCGTCAATGGCAGTTTTTTCTTCCCCGTGCGATGCAGCCGCTTCCGCGGCCTCGAACGCCCACTGCATGAGACGCGGCTGCGGATAGCGTGATTCCCCGGCGTAGCAAAGCGGCGGGTGTTGATCGCTAAGCGCGCGCACCTTTGTCGGAATGCCCTTGTCGTCGGCCAGCACCAGGCCGTAACAGGTCTGGTCTTTATGTGCGGGCAGTGAAGAGATATAGCGAATGATGCGGGGAGCGGTGAACGTTTCTTCCTGCTGCGTTTGAGTCGCGGCCACGGATGAAGCCAGATTTATGCCAGGCAGAACAACGCAGGCAGTGGCTGAGAACAGGATGGCCCGCATGCGCATCAGTCGCTCAAGCCATCAGGTACAGCATCTACTGCCTGCTGCGTCGCTCGCGCAGCACTGACGGCAACTTCGTGACCAGCCGTACCCACGCGTTTGGCATTTCCAGCCCACCAGTTTCTGGCCGCCTGCTGAT
>QIFB01000154.1 GCA_003230545.1 Gammaproteobacteria bacterium
GCCGGTGTTTACGCCACCACCAGCCGGCGCCAGGTGCGTGTGTTGAGAGATGACCACGACGACAACGTTGGCCGCTGGGTGCAGGTTGGGCGCCAGGGGAACCCCCTGTTTAACGAAGGCTTCGTGGCCATTGTCGACAAGGACCGCTACAGCCGGAGCTCCCCGACCGAAGACCGGAAACTGTTCGAGCAGTATGCACTGGAGCCGGAATTGGCCGCATTGCTGAACGGGATACACGGCACCGCTGCGCTGACCACCAATCGTACCGACCTCGCCGGTATCTTCATCCCTGACCTGATCAAGGTGGATTTGTCTACCGGCCCGGCGGCGCTGGCGGGTGATCCCGATGATACAAACTTTCATCGCCTGGGTGTGTTTGGTGGTGATTTGCTCGCCAGTGCTGTCCAGGACGGACTGGGTGCCGGAGCGATTCCAGGCGGCTGGCCGAACGGACGGCGCTTTGGTGACGACGTGCTGGATATTGCTGTGTGTGCGGCTATCAGCGATCTGCGCGACCCGGCTAATCTGTTGATAAACTGCGGCAGTGACAGTGATGTCGATGCGGTCACGTCCAACGATATTACATACAACAAGGTCATGCCTTACGCGGCCACTCCGCTTAACGGTCGCACTCACGGCCATCACTAGTCGGGTTTCTACGAGGGCAACAGGTGTTGCCCTCGTAGTATTTATGCATACGAGATAACTAATGGTGCGAAAGTTACTGTCACTGATCATGTTGCTGTTCGGCTCTGTGTCCCAGGTGCAGGCTCATGATCCCGGGTTGAGCCGGGCCAATGTGGAGCTGCATGAGGCGGGGATGGCCATTCACATGGTTTACTCCCGGCAGGACCTTGAATTTCTGATGCCGATAGATGCAGATCACGACGGCACCGTGGTTGCGGAAGAGTTATCCGTGGCGCGTCCTGGCCTGCAATCGCTCATTGCGGGCGCCGTAGAAGTTCGAGGTGCGAAAGAAATACATCAGCCAAAGTTGGTGCGCATAGAACAGATGCCAGAAGGCACAATGACTGTTGACCTGTACTATGAGTTTTCAGATGCGCCGGAAATCAGGATACGCATACCCTTAATAGCGCAACTGGCGCGCGGTCACCGCCAGTATCTGACTGTGCAGGATGCAAGAGGCAATCTGCTTTCACAACACATACTGGACGCAAGCGCTGTACCAGTGATACTGAATGGATCCGGGCCGGATCGATTCAGCGTATTCCGCGAGTATCTGGCGGAGGGTATCCGGCATATCTGGATAGGCACCGATCATATCCTGTTCCTGCTGACATTGTTACTGCCCGCTGTACTGGTGTATCAGAATTCAGGTTGGCGCTCGGTGGATAAATTGCGCCCGGCAATGACAGATGTTCTAAAAGTGGTTACGGCATTCACCCTGGCGCACTCAATCACTCTGGCGCTCGCCGCGCTGGATATTGTGTCCCTGTCGCCGCGCCTGGTCGAGTCAGCCATTGCGTTTTCCGTGCTTGTCGCCTCGGTGAATAACCTGCGGCCAGTCCTCCCGAACTCACGCTGGCTGCTGGCCTTTTGTTTCGGTCTGGTACACGGCTTCGGTTTCGCCAGTGT
>QIFB01000156.1 GCA_003230545.1 Gammaproteobacteria bacterium
AAGTATACTGTCCCCTGAATTACAGGCCTTTATTACTACTCCGGAGTCATACCCTTCAGGAATTTGAACAGGTCACTGTCTGTGGACAGGACCAGGGTCGTGTTTTCGGAGATGATGGACTTGTAGGACTGCATGGTGCGCGTGAATTCATAGAACTCCACCGCTTCAGGGCTCTGGTTGTAGGCCCGCGCATAGATTTCGGTGGCTTTTGCGTCCGCCACGCCGCGGATCTCCTCGACCTGCCGGTAGGCTTCAGACTGGATCTTGTTCAGGTCGCGCACCCGGTTGCCGCGGATCCTGGCGGCCTCGCCGTTACCTTCCGACAGGAAGCGTTCTGCGATCTGCCGCCGTTCGCTGATCATTCGATCGTAGATCTTCGGGCGTACACTTTCATTGTAATTGATCCGCTTGAAGCGGATATCCAACAATTCGATACCGAATACCTGAACCTTCTCGGCAGCCGCAGCAAAGATCTCCTGCTCGACCAGTTTGCGTCCTTTCTGGATCGGCACCAGCATGCCCATATCCAACTCTCGTTCCGCGTCGGTCAGGAGGGCGTCGCGCAGCGGCACGCGATCTTTAGTGGTGCGGATGATCTCGATCAGCTCATGCTTGGCGACCGCGTTACGGGTTTCGCTGCCCAGGATGTCGTCCAGGCGGGACTGTGCACTGCGTTCATCACGCAAGCGCAGAAAGTACTGAAGGGGGTCGATAATCCGCCAGCGGGCGAACAGGTCGACGGAGATGTAGAGTTTGTCCTTGGTGGGCATATCCGACGGATTGCCGTCCCACTCGAGCACCCGCTTGTCGATCGGGTTGACCTCCTGGATGAAGGGCAGTTTCACCTTCAGACCGGCGGAAGTCACGGGAGCGCCGACCGGTTTGCCGAACTGGGTGATGATCATTTGCTCGACTTCATTCACCGTATAGATCGAACTCATCAGGACGTACGCCCCGATGACCAACACTGCCAGGATGGCGATTTGCTTATTCTTGTTCATGGCTGTTTTGCCTTTTGGGTGTCTAGATTCAGCAATGGCAGGATGCTGTGTGCTTGTTCATCGATAATGATCTTGGAGCGTATGCCCGGCATGACGTCCTGCAGGGTCTCGATATAGATACGGCGGCGAGTGACCTCCGGGGCCTTGCTGTATTCTGCCAACAGGGCGCTGAACCGGGCGACGTCGCCTTCCGCCTCATTGATCCGCTTGAGCCGGTAGCCGTCAGCCTCGCGGATCCGCTGGTCCTTCTCGCCCTCGGCCAGCGGGATCACCTTGTTGTAATCACGCCGCGCTTCGTTGATCAGCTTCTCTTTTTCCTGCTGGGCCTGGTTGACCTCGTTGAACGACTCCTGCACGGGCAGGGGCGGGTTGATGTTCTTCAATTGCACCTGGTCAATGCTGATCCCCATGGCGTATTTGGTGGAGAGTGCCTGCATCTTGGTCAGCGCTTCCGTTTCGATTTCCTGTCGGCCGATGGTAATGACCTCATCCACGGTGCGATCGCCGACGACTTCCCGCATGACGGACTCGGAAACATAGCGCAGTGTTTCACTCGGTTCGCGAACCTCGAACAGGATTGCACTACCCATTCAACCAGTGCGGCGTTGAGGTCTCCGGTCACCATTTCGGTTTCCCGCTGTTGCCGGTTGCCATCGCGGGGACTCTGGTAAGGATCGCTGGCACCCGGGGTGGTAAACCCGAATTCCTGCTTCAACTGCCGTTTGACGGGAACGATGGTCGCCGCATCGATGCCCAGCGGCAGCTTGAAATGCAGCCCGGGCGAAACGTTCTTCAGATACTTGCCGAATCGTTGCACGACAGCGACGGAGTCGCTCGGCACCGTGTAATACGCTGTCCACGCGCCGAGCACTGCCAGGGCGAGAACGGCAATGACGATGACTCCGCGCGGGCCACTGCCCGGCACCATTTGCCTGAGCCGGTCCTGCCCCTGCCGGACCAGGGCCTCAAGATCGGGGGGCGTTCCCCCGCTACCCCAGGGACCGCCC
>QIFB01000032.1 GCA_003230545.1 Gammaproteobacteria bacterium
CGTCGCCCATCAACGAAATCCCGATTCTCTGCTTACCCGGGCCGAGGGATATGACGGTAGCAGTTGTATCGCCGGCACCCACTATTGCCGCATCACCCCCGAAGGGGGTATCACCGCTTGTCCCTATATTGAGGACGAGGTGGATAACATCCGTAGCAAAGCCTTTCTTGATATCTGGGATAACAACAAGGCCTTGCAACAATTCCGCAACCCGCGATTGCAGGGCAAATGCGGCCAGTGTGAATACCGGGCTCTGTGTGGCGGTTGCCGCGCCCGTGCCCTGGCCCTGGAAGGCGATTTAATGGCGGCCGACACCTGGTGCAGTTATCTTCCCGAAGGGGGGGCGGTTATCCAGCCGTGGCAGCATCAAAAAAACGAGGTGCAGTGGTCCCCGGCGGCCGAGCAACGCCTGTCGCGCATCCCTGCCTTCTTACGCAAGATGATCAAAAAACGCGCCGAAAGCCATGTACACGAGCAACATGAACATGTGGTCACCCCGGAACATCTGGATATTCTGATCAAGCGCCGCTTTGGTTCGGCGAGACCTCCCGGCAGGCCTGCTTCTTCCAGGGTCACCCGGCTGGATGGTCAAAAGGCGTCGGGGGATCGCTCATGAGCCAGACCGATGTCCTCATCATCGGCGGCGGCATATCAGGCCTGTCTCTGGCCTGGTGGCTGACGCAGCAGGGCGTGCGTGTCGAAGTCTGGGAAGCTGATGAGCATGTCGGTGGTAAAATAAAATCGACCCGGCAGGACGGCTACCTGACAGAGCGCACGGCCGCCATGGTGATGAACTTCCGTCCCGAAGTCAGCGACTTTATCCGCGGAACCGGCCTGGAAAGTGCAAAAACACCCCGCCTGCCGGAGACCGAATCAAGACGCTACCTGCTGCATAATAAACAGTTGACCGCATTGCCCATGCGCATGGGGGGTATGATTACATCACCACTTTGGACCCTGCGCGGTAAATTGCGCCTGCTGGCCGAACCTTTTATACCACCACGTTACCGCAAAGATGAATCGGTCAGCCGGTTTATCCGTCGACGCCTGGGCAGGGAAATGCTGGAGAAGGCCATGGAACCCTTTGTGGCCGGAACCCTGGCGGCCGACCCGGACCTCGCCTCGGCCGGGGCCTGTCTGCCACGACTGACTGCACTGGAACGCCGCTACGGCAGTATTACTGCAGGAATCCTGATCAACCGCCTGCTGCGACGCCGCACCGCCTGCCTCACCGAAACCTTCTCCTTCCGTGGGGGCATGGGCACGTTAATTCATGCATTGGCCAGAACACCCGGGATCACTGTCCGTACCGGCTGCCGCGTTACTGATTTACACCGGGAAGCCCGGCACTGGCAGGTTTACGCTGATACCCCGCAAGGCCCGCGTGGTATTACGGTACCACAGGTCGTATTAACAACACCGGCGAACAACAGTGCCAGGCTGGTTAAACCGCTCAATAAAGAACTCGCGCAGTTATTGAACGGTATCCACTATGCCCCGGTGTCAGTGGTTCACCTGGGTTATGACCGGCAACAGATACAACATCCACTGGATGGCACCGGTTT
>QIFB01000003.1 GCA_003230545.1 Gammaproteobacteria bacterium
TACACCCTCGGCCTTCGCTACCCGGTCGATGCCGGGGCCAGGCCTTCCGTCACGCTGTTTGACCGCTGGCCCATGGACCCTGGAGCGAAACGCTACAGGCTGCCCATGGGTCCGGTGGTACGGACAAACAACGAGAAGATCGAATACCGGTGGCGTTTGGGGGTCTCAAGTCGCAGCGGGGGCAACCTCGCCTTTGTGGTGGTGGATGCCGGGTCGGGCCTGACCGCGGTGAGAGACCGTTTCCGGCATTTCATGTATCTGACCACCCCGGCAGTCCGGCCACAGAACCAGTTCGGAACAGGGATCACCTACCTGCGCGGGCCATCTGACCTGATGCTGCAGAAAACGGCGGGCATCGTCGATTATATCGTTGAATATCCATTCAGAAGATCAGCTTCATCCGGCGACTACGGAGAGGAATCCAGACCGGTCGGCAACCTTGTTTTTAATGGTGATTTCAGGCAGGGTTTTCAGGGTTGGGAAGTGCTTGCCGGGGGAACAGGTTCAGGGTCAGCAGGCCGCGTGGTTGTGGGCGACGAGGGGCTGCTGCTGCGGGTTGAGTCACCGGATGTCCCGTTGGGCGTGAGCCAGATAATCAAAAGAGACGTACACGGGTCGCGCTCCCTGCGCCTCGCGCTGGATTTGAGGTTCGACAGGAGATCCGACAAACGATTCATGGATGCGGATGAATCGGCGGCGGTCGAGTTGATCATCTGCTATCTGGATGCTGAGAGATCAGAGCACTGCGGGTCCGGAGCTTACCGCCAGAGCTTTTCAGCAGGCAGTGTAAATAGACGAGGTGGTCAGTTTGTAGAGATTAAAATGGGTGAGTGGTACCGGTTCGAGGACGAGTTGATGGACCTTAATCCCGAGCCGGATGTGATCGAATCCATCAGCATTACCGGTGCCGGGCCAAATAATAACGAGATCCTGATAGGCGGTGTAATCCTGGCTGTTCAGTAGGCGCAGCCGATTACAAACCGGGGAATTTACAAAGATGCCAGAATGATTTCTCGAAGAAACAGGAGGAAGGTGATGAGAGGTACGGGAGGGTCCGCTGTGAAATTTTACCAGACAGTTATCGCTGCTCTGGCAGTAGGCGGGATGCTGCTGCCCGGGACGGTTCAGGCGGGCGCCCTCGACCGGGGGCCCATGCAGCAGCGCTACAACCAGGCAGCCGACGAGATGATCCGCGTGCCCGGCGTGCTGGGGATGTGGGAACAGGATGCCATGGCTGTTCTCCAGCAGGCCGGGGTCGTGCCGAACATCGAATATGCCAGGCAATACAGGGAGGACCTTTCCGGGAAAGAGGGCTCGGTGATCGACCAGGAACCGGGCGCCGCCGGGATAACCATGCTCGGGTCCACCGTCACTATCACCGTTTACTGGCCTGCGGCGAAGGAACCCATACCGGAAACAGGAGTGTCCGGCGAACAGTACAACGACGGCGCAAGCCAGCGGGAGGAGCCCACCGGGTCCGCCCCGCCCCCTTCTTATCAGGAGCCTGTGCCGGAGTGGGGCGGCGACAGCCAGCCAGCGGGCGGCAGCGGATGGACGCCTCCGCCCCGCCAGTTCCGGCAGTAGAACCACGTGTTGAGCCCGTCCCCGCTCCCGCGCCAACAACACCGGCAGCCACGCAAACCACGCCGATTCAGCCGCCCGTCACGCCGGTAAAGTAGACAGCAACTGCACTGTGGTTGGGAACGAAGGAACCGTGTGCATGACGACGAGACGAGTGATCAGGAGGAGGAAAATGAGAAATTTCGCGTCAAAAACAATTTTTACCATTATTGCTGCCGCCGGTATTTTGCTGGGCGGTCAGTGGGCATCAGCCGGTCAGGGGGCAGCCCCACTGTATCCCGGGCCGGTTGTTTCAGGGGGAGAAAATACTGCAACCATTGACGGGGAAGGAGGGGGAGAGACCCGAACTTATAAAATTTACTACACCCGCGATCCCCTGGGCAAGGTCGTTGCCTGGTACGAAGGGAAAATGCCTGATCAATCGTCAGACGGCACCAACAGAATAGTGTTTAACGGTCCCAGGGGAAGTTCCCTCGAGTACGATGCCGTCGTCATCTGGCGCAATGATTCAGGGATCACCGAATCCGACATCGTGGATCCACTGGAGGGGGAGATCGCGTCAGGAGCAGCTGGAGTTGTGAAAACCGATCACACCTGGAAAGACCTCGAGGCGGTGAAGGCGAAATACGGTTATCTGGCTGATGAAGCCTTTTTCCCTCACTTCTCCGCGGAGGAAAAACTGGCTGCATGTAAGGAAAAGATGGGAGGCGATGTTGGCAGCGCACAGCAGGATCAGGTGTCACTCCAGACGACGCTGGAGGAACTTGCCCGCCAGGGCCGTTATGCTGAAATGCAGCAGTATATGTCGCAGGCCAAACAGCTTACGTCTAACACGACTCAGGCCATGTCTGTCAGTCACTGGGACGAATGGATAGCGTGCCTGGACGAAATTGATGCCGGGGCATTTCGCAGCGCAATATCGATCCGAATTAAGTAGGAGTGTCTTGTGTGGGAGGAAACAGATGAACAAAACAATTGGCATCATGGTGGCTCTACTCCTGCTTCTAGCCTTTACAGCACCACTGACAGCCTTTGCCGAGGACCTTTCCGCTGCCCAGCAGAAGATCCTTGAGACCACCGGGGTCCCGGTGTATCCGGGTGCCACCTACACGACCGGGGATGATGAAATAGCCACGGTGATGTGGTTCAAGACCA
>QIFB01000016.1 GCA_003230545.1 Gammaproteobacteria bacterium
TCCTGTTCCTGCTACTGACGCTGCCGTCCGCACAGGCCGAAGAGCGTTATCCGCTGGAGCCGGTCGATACTTCCAGCCCGCGTGCCACCCTCACCGGGTTTCTCTCCAATGTCGATGCAGTCTGGAAGATATATCGGGATGTCTACTGGCATTCTCCCGGCCGCAGTCTGCGTGATCGTATAACGATCACTGCCGCTGATGCACTGCGCACGCTTGACCTGAGCGAGGTTGCGCCATCTGCCCGTGTCCAGGTCGGTTACGACGCGGCCACTCACCTGTATGAAACCCTGTCGCGTATCGAGCTGCCGCCAATCGAGGAAATTCCGGACGCTGCTTTCTATGCTGGCGTTGAGGGTCCGGTGCACTGGACGGTACCGCATACCGATATCACCATCAGCCGGATTATGGAGGGACCACGCAAGGGTGAGTTTCTGTTCACTGCGGCGACGGTCAGGCGCTCGGGAGAGTTCTACCAGAAAGTCCGGTCGCTGCCGTACACACGGAACATGCCGATTCAGAACAGTAACAAGCTGCGGCAGGTGTTACCGGGATGGTGGGTTTCGATGACCACCATCGAGCGCCTCCCGGGATGGACAAAGGCGGTCGTGCTGGATCATGCCATCTGGAAGTGGATTGCATCGGTGCTGGTGCTGGCAGCTCTTGTGGCGCTGCTCACCGGGGTACATCGTCTGACACAACGCAACCTGCCGGACAACCCGGTCCGCGGTTACCTGCGCAGATTGTTGATACCCCTGGTCGTGCTGTTAATTAACCCGTTTGTCGCCTACGTTCTCACCGAACAGGTAAACCTGATCGGCACCGCGACCAAGAGTGTGTTGCTGATTTCAGAGACCGTCGAATACCTGGTCGCTACCTGGGTTGCCTGGCTGGGATCATTGTTGCTGGCGGAGCTGATCATCCTCTCACCCCGGATTGAAAATGACAGCCTGAATGCACAATTGCTCCGGCTGACGGCGCGCATCATGGGAATTATCCTGGGAGTGATCATCATTTTCTACGGTGCGAACCGGATCGGCCTGCCCATTGTCGGCGTACTCGCCGGTGTCGGTGTTGGTGGCCTGGCCATCGCCCTGGCCGCCCAGGATTCACTGAAGAACCTGCTCGGTAGCCTGATGATTTTCATGGACCAGCCCTACAAACCGGGTCAGCGGATTGTCGTCCAGGGACATGACGGGTTTGTCGAGCAGATCGGGCTGCGTTCCACCAAGATCCGTATGTTGACCGGGGCACTGACGGCGATTCCGAATGAGAAGATGGCCAGTATGGATGTGGAGAACATCGGGCGGCGCAATTTCATTCGCCGCCAGACCAGTCTGCGACTTGCCAACGATACCCCGGTCGAACAGGTAGAGAAGGCGATCAGTATCGTCAAGGAGATACTTGAAGATCACGAGGGCATGCAGCCGAAATTTCCGCCCCGGGTGTTCTTCGATGAATTCAACCCGGATTCACTGAACATTCTGGTTTCCTACTGGTACCATCCGCCAAGGCGCTGGATGGCGATGGCATTCGATGAAAAGGTCAATCTCGACATCATGCGGCGCGCGGAGAAGATCCGGCTGGCCTGTCCGACTTCCAGGACACTGCTCGCCCAGGAGCCGGGACAGTCGCTGCATTTTGCGTCATCGGACGGTAATAAACCGTAGGTTGGGCTGAGCTTGCGAAGCCCATATATGCAGTTGTAGCCCGGAAGGAGCGTAGCGCAATCCGGGAGATAGAGTCACCCTGTTCCCGGATTCCGGCCCATCGGGCCTGCCTCCGGGCTACGCGACTTCGCGGGGATGACGACGCGGCTATATAGACTCCCAAGCCTGATAGCCAGTACAATCCCGTGAGTTATAAGGAGGTTAACAAGAATGCAGGATTTCAGGGATGTCCCTCTGGTT
>QIFB01000005.1 GCA_003230545.1 Gammaproteobacteria bacterium
CCACGACTGCCGGCACGGTGGTATTGGCAAGCACCTTGAAGGGGTTGGCCGGGATATATAATTCGAGTGCATCGAAGCTTGCCGGTTGGGTTATCAGGCCGCTGCTAAAAAAGGAGGCCGATGCCCAGTCCGGGTAGGCGAACGGCATGGTCAGCAGGGTTAGCATGGTGGTTGCCCACAGAAACAGGATCAATCCCGCTCCGACAATCCCGATGCGCCGGGCCATGGCCATGTCCAGCTGTCCAAGCCCGCCAATCAGGGAAAACAGGATATAGGGCAACACCGTCATCTGCAGCAGGCGAATGTAGGCATCGCCGATGATCTCCAGCTTGCCGGCCGGTTCACCGATCAGCACACCGAAGACAATACCGCCTACCAGGCTGTAAATGACCCGCTGAAAGGGTGAGAGCTTGAGAATATTGAGGTTCATCCGGTCATTCCATTTTAACCGTTCATGCAGTGAGTGAAAATGACAATAAAGTCACCCCTGATTATGATCAATCAGGAATCCCTGGCTGGAATACGCCACCCGGGTTGATCCCGGGCTTCCCCGAGTATCAGATCCGCCTCGGCCTGGCGATCGATTTCATCTTTATCTGCAGCTTTTTTGTGCCGGGTAGCGACTTCCGGGACAAGCTGTGGGCATTGTTTATTCACAAGGTTCAGGTACAATTTCCCAAATCGTAACAACTACGATTCTGGATATTCAGGTCACTGCAAGGAGCGAACTATGCAACATTCCACAAACAACAAAAAAGCAGCTGTATCCGTGCTGTCAGCACGAACCCTCGTTGCCGGTCCAGGCATACTGATTAATTCACTCCTCGTCATTCCGGCGAATGCCGGAATCCAGTAGGTGATTGAATCGTAACACATGGATTCCGGGTCTTTGCTGCGCTCCGCCCGGAATGATGGATTAACCAGAGTTTTCCATACTGTTTTTAATTCATAAAAGGAGATACACACAATGAAAATTCACCACCTTCTAGTGCTTTGTATAACGTTGTTTTTCAGTGGCTGTGCAACCCTTACCAAAGATATCAATGTCAATACCGAAACCGCACCCGGGGCCAGCCTCGCTGACTACAAGACCTTTGCCTGGATCGCCTCGGCACAGATTGTCAATGACCCCCACGGAAACTGGGAACCACCGAATTTTGATGCAGATACCGAGGTCAAGTTCCTGTTGCTCAAGGAGCTTCGTGACAAGGGCCTGGAGGAGACCATGAGGAATCCGGACCTGTTGCTGGTGTTCGCTGCCGGTGTGGATATGCAGAACCTGGAGTTTGTCGAGGACCCGAAAACCAAAATGAGCAGCCTGCAACAAATGCCGAAAGGCGCATTGCTGGTGGCCATGATTGATCCGGCGACCCGCTACCCGGTATGGGTAGGTACCGCTACCGGTGATGTGGAGAGTGGGCGCAGTAACGAGGATGTCCGCAAGCGCCTGGCCTATGCCGTCAAGAAGATGCTGGCGGATTGGGGCAAGCCGGCACAGTCTCGTTATTAATCAGAACAGGATAGAGTCAGATCCCGTTTCTACCGGTAATATCAGGAGTAAAACTCAAGGAGAATCAAATATGAAGAAGTTAAAAGCAAGAATAAGTTGTTTGCAATCGCTCTCTGCGCTGTTGATTGCCGGAAGTATTCTGGCGCCGGTCTCGTCCCGGGCGGGTGACGAATATTCCCCCGGGTACCAGTATGACATGCGCGGATACGTTGTTCGTGATGCCAAGGGTGATTGCCTCAGGACCTCGAAGTGGTCACCGACCGGTGCCATTGCCGCGTGTGATCCTGCACTGGTCAAGGAACGTGCCGGCGAGATACCCGTCAGGGAGAAGATGGCGCGAGTCACCGGCGTGACCACACAGATTGATCTGGCAATTCTGCATGCGGGTGATGCTTTCGCATTCGACAGTGCCGAGCTGAGTAACAACGGCAAGCAGATACTGGATGCGACCCTGAAAAGACACAGTGACGACTACATCCACCGGGTGCACATCGCCGGGTACACTGACCAGATTGGCAATGATGAGTACAACCTGAAGCTCTCTCAACGGCGTGGCGAGTCGGTCAAGAAAGAACTGGTTGCCCAGGGACTTCCGGAAGAACGCATCAGGGTCACGGCGCATGGTTCGGCCGACCCGATTGTTACCTGCCCGGGGCTGGCAGGTGCGGCCCGGATCCGGTGCCTGGCGCCCAATCGGCGCGTCGAGGTCAGATTCGTCATTCCCGTGGTCAGCACCGATGCAGCCGCCGAGTTCGTGGCCAGACGCCGCCAGGACGAGGTCAAGGGTAAAAACATCGAGTTGGCGGCTGCGGCCGTGGATACGCCGATCATCCAGACGGGATTCAACGATGCAATGAAGATCATCGGCGACGGGTGCAGCAAGGAAGTCGCGGCCTTCTGTGATGATATTCCGGTTACAGAAGACAACCGGATTATGAACTGCCTCTACGAACATAATTCCCAGCTCTCGGGGGAGTGTAAGGCGTCGATCGACAAGGGCGAGTCCACCATTGAAGCGGCACTCGGTAATGCCAACTTTTTCGGTGCGAAATGCGAGCCGGATGTGGAACGTCTCTGTTCCGGCGTCAAGCCGGGTGGCGGTGCGCTACTGAATTGTTTGATGGATAACATCGACAACACAGAGAAGCGCTGCTATGACGCGATGATCGAGACGGGCCTGCTCACGCAATAGCGTAAAACCGGGGTCAGATCCCAGTTTTCTCTAATATTAGAGAAAACTGGGATCTGA
>QIFB01000052.1 GCA_003230545.1 Gammaproteobacteria bacterium
AACGCATAAAACAGGCCCTGGAACGGGCGCGCGCAGAACGGGCGCAGCAACCGACTCCGATCAGTAGCGAGCAGGTAGCGCCCACCGTTACGCCTGTGGAACAGGTTACCTACTCCCAGACGCGCCATATCGAGGTGTCGCGGCCGGCACTGCGTGAAAAGCGCGTGGTCACGGGTTTTGATCCCTGCGAATTTACCGATGCCTACAAAATGCTGCGCACCCAGGTGTTACAGCGGCTGAACGAAAATAACTGGAATGTGCTCGCCATCACCAGCCCGGGCACCGGTGAGGGCAAAACACTGACGGCCCTGAATCTGGCCGCCAGCCTGGCGCTGGAAGTGGACTATACGGTGCTGCTGGTCGACGCAAATTTGCGGCACCCGAGCCTGCACGAGCACCTGGATATACCCGGCGAAGCCGGTCTGAGCGACTACCTTATTGAAGATACGCCGCTGTCCGAACTGCTGGTCCATCCCAAGGGGATCGACCATCTGACCATACTACCCGGTGGCCGCGCCCTGCTGAATTCGGCGGAAATGCTGAATTCCCCCAAGATGAGCAAACTGGTGGAAGAATTGAAAAGCCGCTACGCCGGCCGTATCGTTATCTTCGACCTGCCGCCGGTACTCGATGCCGCCGATGCCATGGCATTCTCGCCTTACGTGGACGCGACCCTGCTGGTGGTCGAAGAAGGCAAAACCACGAAAAAAGAAGTCGAAAGAGCGGTGGACATGTTATCCAGCACCAATATACTGGGTACTGTACTGAACAAGTCGGGCAAGGACTGACGGACTGACGGGCTACCCCACTATGTACCAGAGTTTTTACGGATTTCGGGAAAAGCCCTTCTCCCTGCTGCCGGATTCAGGTTTCCTGTATCTCAGCGGCAAACACCGTATGGCGCTGACGCTGCTGGAGTACGGTCTGATGAACCAGGCCGGCTTTACCGTTATCAGCGGCGGCATTGGTACGGGTAAAACCACCCTCATCCGCAAGTTACTGAATGATATTGACCCATCGCTCAAGGTGGGACTGATTTCAAACACCCACCAGACCTTCGGTGACCTGCTGCAGTGGATCGCGCTGGCCTATGGCCTGCCGCACCAGGGCAAGGACAAGGTTCAGCTGTACCAGGAATTCATGGATTTCATCATCCATGAATATGCCCAGGGCCGGCGCACTGTGCTGATTGTCGACGAAGCGCAGAACATGCCCGCCGAAATGCTGGAAGAACTGCGCATGCTGTCCAACGTCAATGCCGACAAGGACCAGGTGTTGCAGGTTATCCTGGTTGGCCAGCGGGAACTGCGGGAGACGCTCAAGCGCCCCGACCTGGTCCAGTTTGCCCAGCGCATCGGGGTCGATTACCACCTGGAACCGCTGGATGCAGAAGAAACCAGCGATTACATCCGCCACCGCTGCAAGACCGCGGGCGGCAAGGCCAAACTGTTTTCCGATCAGGCCTGCCGGCTGATCCACCAGCACAGCGGTGGCGTTCCGCGACTGATCAACCTGCTGTGCGATACCGCGCTGGTCTATGGCTACGCCGAGCAGCGTGACCGGGTTGATGCTGCACTGGTCGAAGAGGTCGCGAAGGAAAAACAAAAGGGCGGGCTGTTTCCGATACAGAATTTAAAGGGGTCAGAGTCATTTAATGAGGTCTCGAAATTCGAGAATTTCGAGACCTCATTAAATGACTCTGACCCCTTTAAACGCCACCAGCTGCGCATCGCCATTACCGCGGATTCCGAACTGTTGCGCATTTACCTGTCAAGACTGTTGACCCGCTTTGGCATCGAAGTTGTTGCCACGCTGCCACTGACTGCCCGTGACCTGCGCGCCCTGCCGGCCGGCAGTATCGATGTTCTGCTGGTGGAGCTGGATGACAACATGGATCACCTCGATGAAGCGCTCTACGAAATACTGGAAGAGTGGCAGCAACCCGTGTTGTTCAATGACAATCTGGCAACAGAAGCCAGTCTGTCACAGCCGGATCGGCTGGACTACGGCCGCAAGCTGAGCCGGAAACTTTATTCCCTGGTGCCGCAGGCACCGCAATCCGTCGCCTGACCCGCAAATCCTGATGCTGTTGCGCCGCCTGTCACTGCTGCTGGCACTCGCGTGGATGGCTGTCCTGTTCTATCTCTCGCACCAGCCAACGCTGGATACCCCGAGCCTGTTCTCTGGCCAGGACAAGCTTTTTCATGCACTTGCCTATGGGGTCCTTGGATTCCT
>QIFB01000009.1 GCA_003230545.1 Gammaproteobacteria bacterium
GAGCAGCAGTTCCAGTCCGGGATTTCGTTGAGTTCGATGTCCAGGGTGTCGCACATGGAATTGACGGACACCATGTAATTGGACGCCGAGGCCGCCTTCTGCGAGGAACAGCCGGGATAGAATGAATAGGATTTTTTAGCCATGATATGTCCTCACTTGCCAGCCGTCGGTATGCGGGCCGCTTCAAGTTCTTCTGCTTTCTTCAGGATTTTTTGAAGGTCACCCGCACCCTTGCACTTGTGCCCGCCGATCAGTTCCATCATGCTGAGCCGCTTGGCCATCATCATGCCCATGCCTACATCCTGCATCTTCATCGATGTCTTGATGCCCTCGACAATGCCGTTCATGAAATACAGTGACAGGCCGAGCCTCAGTTCATTGACACGCCCGGTTTTCGTCAGGTTGTTCCAGAACAGTTGTGCAAACTTGTGGGTCGGCTGGTTCTTCGGGGCGATGCCAAGGCGTTTCGCGTAATGCGCAAGACCATGCATGATGTGGGTAATCGGCAGATCACGCGGGCAGCGCACGATGCAGTTGTAGCAGGAGGTGCACATCCACATGGAGGTGGATTGCAGCACCTCGTCGCGCTTGCCGGCACGGATCATCGCGAACAGTTCCTGCGGCGGGTGGTCCCAGTCAGCGGGCAGGAGCCGGAGCAGACGCCGCACTGCATGCACATCTTCACCCATTCGCCTTCCTCGACATTTTCTTCCACTTCGCGGAGAAAATTGTTGCGGTACTGTTCGACCATTTGTTGATTGGCATCAGACATAGTCTTCTCCTAAAACTTGAACGGGCTCATACCGATCTTCTCAACGGCTGCGGCCATGTCATTAATGAGTTGCGGGGCGCGTTCGATATCGGTGATGGCGACCTCGTAGGTTTCAACACGCTCTTTTTCGAGGCTCAGTGATTCCAGCGTGTCATCGATCTTGCCCATGCGCTCGTGCGCAAGCTCGGAACCCTTCACGAAGTGACACTGGTAGTTTTCACCTTTCTGGCAACCCATCAGGATGATGCCGTCGTAGCCGCTGTTGAGTGCATCGGTGATCCAGATGGTATTCACCGAGCCGAGGCAGCGTACCGGGATCACGCGGGCCCACTCGCTGTAGTGGTTGCCGTTTTGTGCGGCCATGTCGAGCGCCGGGTAGGCATCGTTTTCACAGGCCAGTACCAGGATGCGCGGCTTTTCGTCGAACTCATCCGGCATATCGACATTCTTGAGCTGCTGGCCGACGGTTTCGACGGAGTAGTTCTCAAACGAGATCACGCGCACCGGGCAGGCACCCATGCAGGTGCCGCAGCGGCGGCAGCGCGCCTCGTTGAATACCGGGTAGCGTTCCTCGTCCTCGTCGATGGCGCCGAACGGGCATTCCACCGTGCAGCGCTTGCACTGCGTGCAGCCTTCCTTGCGGAAGCTCGGGAACGACAGGTCGCCGGAGCGCGGGTGCGCACCGCGGCCGAGCTTGGCATTCTCCAGTGCCTGGATGGCCTTCAGTGCGGCACCGGTGGCATCTTCTTTGGCCTGTTGCACGTCCATCGGGCGGCGTACCGGGCCGGCGGAGTAGATGCCGGTGCGGCGGGTTTCATAGGGAAAGCAGATGAAGTGTGAGTCGTTAAAGCCGTACTTCAGGTGCGGCAGGTCCTTGCCCTGGCGGTAGTCCAGGTTAAGAATCGACTCGACCGATACTTCCGGTGCGCCTTCTTCCGGGGCTGGCGCTTCGCCATCCACGCCGGAGTTCGGCACCTGCCCGGTGGCCAGCACGACCAGGTCGGCATTCTCATTGACTTCCTCGTTCAGGATCAGGTCGTTGAACTTGACCTGCGGGCCGTTCGCACCCACCGTTACTTCGCTGACTTCGCCCTTGGTAAAGGTGATGCCTTTCATTTGCCCGCTGCGGTAGAAGTCCTCACCGCCGGCACCCGGGGTGCGCAGGTCGGTATAGATAATATTGGTATCAATTTGCGGGTTCTGGTCCTTGAAATACATCGCCTGCTTGATCGAGGTAATGCAGCAGTGACCGGAGCAATAAGGCAGGTGGCCTTCCTTCT
>QIFB01000129.1 GCA_003230545.1 Gammaproteobacteria bacterium
GCGGCCGATCATGTGGCGGGTGAATTCGACCTCGCTTTCGATGTCGTCGATCATCCGCTGCCAGCTGCCCTTCGTGCTCATGTGCCCTCCTCCCAGGATGAAAGATAGCCCTGCTGCCCGGCCGTCAGTCGGTCGATGGCAATCTTCATGGCTGCCAGTTTCAGACGCGCCACCTCCTGGTCGATGTCCGCCGGAACATCATACACTCGCTTGTTCAGCTTCTGCTCCCTGCTCGCCACCGGCCAGCCCAGCTGGTGTTTACCGAAGATTCCCTGAGTACCCACTAGTGCACCTCGTCACCCATTTCATAACTTATAATGGCCCGTTTTGTCGGCTATACTTCTTTCTCCGTTTTGTCGGCTATACTTCTTTCTCGATCACGGGGATCAGGTACGAAATAATCAGGGAGCCCTGTCATGGCAGAACGTCCGCTGTGCTTTATCATTATGCCCTTTGGTCTGAAGAAAGACCCGGGCGGCGGCCCGGACATCGATTTCGATCACATCTACAATCAGGCCATCCAACCCGGCATCGAGGCCGTAGGCATGGAACCGGTACGGGCCGACGAAGAGCGGGTCGGCGGCATTATCCATAAGCCCATGTTCGAGCGCCTGCTGCTGTGTGATTACGCCGTCGTTGACCTGACTACCGGCAATCCAAACGTATTCTACGAGCTTGGCGTCCGGCATGCGGTACGACCGTCGACGACGCTGGCGCTGTTCGCCCGGCAGCAACAGATCCCCTTCGATGTGGCTTACACCCGCACCCTGTCCTACGACCTGGGGCCGCAACACCGTTTCGGCGATGAAGAAGCTGCACAACTGCGCACAGCGATCACGGCGCGGCTCAAGGATCTGCGTAACCGTGCTGTTAATGAACCCGACGTGGACAGCCCCCTGTTCCAACTCCTGCAAGGGTATCAGGCGCCTGATATCGCCCGTCTCAAGACGGATATATTCAGAGAACAGGTGAGCTATGCACGCGATTTGAAGCGCCGACTGGCCATTGCCCGCGATGCCCGTGACACTGCGCAGATACGAGCCCTTGAGGCGAGCCTGGGTCCGACGGATGCGGTCGATGCAGGCGTGTTCGTCGATTTGTTCCTGTCCTACCGCGCAGTGGAGGACTGGCAGGCCATGATCGAACTCTACGAGCGCCTGCCGGCGGCAATCAAACGCTCCGTACTGATCCGCGAGCAACTGGGTTTTGCCTATAACCGCACGGGTAATCGCAATGAAGCCCTGCGTATACTCGAGGACATTATTGCGGAGCAGGGACCGAGTTCCGAGACCTGCGGGCTGATCGGGCGCGTGTACAAGGACAAATGGACCGAGGCGCACCAGGCGGGGCGCGAGGCGGAAGCGACGGGTTACCTGCGCCAGGCGATCAATGCCTATGTGCAGGGCTTCGAGACAGACTGGCGTGATGCCTACCCGGGGATAAACGTGGTAACCCTGCTTGACATCCAGGGCAATGAAGCCTCTCTCAAGATGAAGCACGAGATGCTGCCCGTGGTGCGTTATGCGGTGCTACAGCGCCTTAAGTCCTCGCAACCCGACTACTGGGACTACGCGACGCTGCTGGAACTCGCGGTACTCGAACAGGATGAGTCCAGTGCGACAGAGTATCTGTCTTTGGCGCTCGCCGCGGTACGGGAGCCGTGGGAGCCCAAAACCACCCGCAATAACCTGCTCATGATCCATGCTGCGCGTCGCGACCATGGCATAGACGAACCCTGGCTGGACAGAATCATTGATGACTTATC
>QIFB01000056.1 GCA_003230545.1 Gammaproteobacteria bacterium
GGCCACGACCGTGCGGGCATTGCGTATGCATATGCGCGAAATACTGATCGCTTATTTAAACAGCGTGGAAAAACTCGGTTCCCGACTCACACACTCCGCCCGCTTGTGCGGGTTCTCAGCGGAATTCCTGGCCAGGCTCGAGATGGATAACGAGGCGTATCCCGGTAGCTTCAAGACCTATTCAAACCGTTTCAGCAATGAGCCCTACCGGCGCAAGCTTGGGATCATCCACTACCGCCTGAAACTGAACCTGGAAGCCGTTAACGAACGCCTGGATGACCCGGATATCGACCTTGCCACCCAGACCCTGGGATATTCATCCGAGCAGGAGCTGCTGCAGGACCTGCTGCTGATACGTGACTCGCTGGTAGAAAATGGCGATGCCAGCCTGGCCAATGCCCGGCTGAAAGACATGATTCGACTGGTCGAGACCTTTGGTTTCTACCTGATGCACCTCGATATCCGCCAGGAATCGATACGCCACACCGGGGCCATCACCGAGCTCTGCAAGCTGCTGCCCGCCGCCGTTGATTATGCGTCACTGGATGAGACGGACCGTCAGCAATACCTGACCCGGGCACTTGCCGCGCCTGCGCCGAACATTGACCGCGTTGCGCTCAGCGAAGCTACCCGTGAAACCCTCGAGGTCTTTGATGTCATGCAGCGCATGCAGGGCGAGATCAGTCCGCATGCCTTCGGCAACTACGTCATCTCGATGACACATACCGCCAGCCATATCCTGGAGGTCATGGTCCTTGCCTGGATGACCGGACTGGCCGGCAATAAAAATGGTAAATGGTTTTGCCGGATTCCGCATCAGCCCCCTGTTTGAAACCATTGATGACCTGGAGCACGTAGACGAAGTGCTGACGCAATTGCTGGGCAATGAGACCTACCGGGCATTGCTTGAAGATGCCGGCGAGTGCCAGGAGATCATGCTGGGCTATTCCGATTCCTGCAAGGATGGCGGCATTCTTGCGTCCAACTGGAGCCTGTACAACGCGCAGAAAGAGATCATCTCGATTACCGGCAAACATGGTATAGAGGTCCGCCTGTTTCATGGCCGCGGCGGTACCATCGGTCGCGGTGGCGGTCCGACACACGATGCAATCCTTTCGCAACCGGCGGGTACGGTGCACGGCCAGATCAAGTTTACCGAGCAGGGTGAGGTTCTGCGTTACAAGTACAGTAATGCGGAAACCGCCGTGTTTGAATTGTCTGTGGGTGTCACCGGACTGCTGAAGGCAAGCCGCACCCTGGTCACGGAACACGCAGATGAACGGCGTGACTACCTGGGTATCCTCGACGAACTCACGACCCTGGGTGAAACAACCTATCGTGACCTGATCGACCACACCGATGGCCTGTTTGACTATTTCTACGAGATCACCCCGGTCACGGAGATCGGTCTGCTGAATATTGGTTCGCGCCCGTCACACCGCAAGTCACAGGACCGCTCCAAGGATTCCATCCGCGCGATTCCCTGGGTGTTTGGCTGGGCACAGGCCCGGCATACCCTGCCGGCCTGGTACGGACTCGGCAGCGCGCTGGAGACCTGGCGGGGCGATGACCCGGCACGGCTCGCACGCTTGCAGACCATGTACCAGGAATGGCCGTTCTTCCGTTCCCTGATCAGCAATATCCAGATGGCGCTGTTCAAGGGCGAGATGAACATCGCGCATGAATACACGCGGCTTGCCAGCAATGCCGACGCAGCAGAAAGCATTTTCACCCGGATCAGGGACGAATACCGGCGCACCGTTACCCAGGTACTCCACATCAGCGGCAGTCACCATTTACTGGAAGACAACCCGTCTCTCGGACTGTCGCTGTATCGCCGCAATCCATACCTTGACCCGTTGAACAACATCCAGATCACGCTGCTGTCACGCTACCGCAATACCACCCTGACCGATGAGCAGCGCGAACGCTGGCTGCATCCCCTGCTGCG
>QIFB01000028.1 GCA_003230545.1 Gammaproteobacteria bacterium
ACCTTCAATTCACTGCGCGATCTGCATACCAGCTATCGCCTGCCCAGACCGTTTCGAGGCAAGGTTGCCTGGCTGCCATTCTTCATTGAGGAATACCGGGAGCGGGGTCAGCGTAAATACATGGTGACCCGACTGGTGGGTGACGCGGGACCGGCTTCCTTCCGGCCCGGCGTGGAAGTCACCCACTGGAACGGTATGCAGATTCAACAGGCTGTGAACCACAACGCGGAACGCCAGGCAGGCAGTAACGAGGCGGCACGCTATGCACGTGGTTTGAACTCCCTGACTATCCGGCCGTTGGGGCGTGGTCTGCCGCCTGAAGGGGAATGGGTGACACTGCATTACCTCGATGCACAGGGTGAAAAACGGGAGTGGACCCAGGCGTGGCTGTTGTTCGAACCTGGCACCGGGCCGGCACAGCTTCAACCTGACGATTTACGCAAAGAGGCAAGTGCGCTGGGTCTGGACGATCATACCGAAGATATTCAGCAAGCCAAGAAAGTACTGTATGCGCCGGCTGTCGCCAGACGTGAGTCGCGCGAGATGTTGCAGGGAAAGCGAACTGCAATGCGCAATGTGACGGGCGGTCTGGCGACCTACCTGCCCGGTATCTTTCAGGCAAGAACAGTGAATTATGATGGCGAGCAATACGGCTTCATCCGCATTTTCAGCTTCAACGTGGCGAATGCCGATGAGTTTGTAGGGGAGTTTGTACGTCTGGCAGAACAATTACCCGATAACGGCCTGCGTGGTAATGGTGGCGGTCTTATCTACGCCGCCGAACAGCTTTTGCAGGTCCTGACGCCCCGCTATATCGAACCGGAGCGGGCGCAGTTCATCAACAGCGCGATCAACCTGCAGATCTGCCGCAATCATGCGCGCTCAACCCGCTTTCCGGGGCTGGATCTCGGCAAGTGGATTGCTTCTATCGAACAATCAGTGGAAACCGGCGCCACATTTTCCCTGGGCTACCCGATTACCGATCCAGCCAGGTGTAACGAGATCGGACAACGCTATTTCGGCCCCGTGGTTTTGATCGTTGATCCCTTGTGCTACAGCGCGACGGATATATTTGCGGCGGGTTTCAAAGACCACAGGATCGGACCGATTATCGGGGTAGGGGAGAACACCGGTGCCGGCGGCGCGAACGTCTGGTCACATGCACTACTGCAACGCCTGATGTTGCCGGACCGGGTGGCAGATATTTCCTCGCCCTACCAGTCACTGCCGCGCGGGGCGGATTTACGTGTGGCGATACGGCGCACGCTACGGGTGGGCGAGAACGCAGGCGACATGGTAGAGGACCTTGGTATCGTCCCGGACCGGGTTTATCACCTGACCCGTGCGGACGTGCTGGGACGTAATGGGGATCTGCTGGGGGCCAGCATTGAATTCCTGAAAGGAAAACAGGCGCATCCGATCCGCATGGCAACGGAGCATCCCCGCAACCGGCTCCCCGTGGTTAAAATCCACACCCGAAACGTGGACCGCATCGACGCTACCGTGGACGGCCGCCAGGTACAGTCCCTGTATCCCCGGCGTGGCGTGAGCCGCATCGAGCTGGAAGACGTAATCCGTGACGTGCATGCGGACAAGGTGGTTGTAGAGGCGAAGGGCTACCAGGGCGAACAACTGGTGGTGTGTCGGCGCGAAGGGGTTGATCTACACTAAAACAGACTATGCGAGGAAACAGTCATGAGTCATTCCTATGACCCGATAGTTGTAAAGGCGTTTCGTGGAAAACCGGTGCAGGATGTTCTGAAAGCTGCGCCGGATGCGCTGAAAGGCGTTTCCGCTGAAGACGC
>QIFB01000139.1 GCA_003230545.1 Gammaproteobacteria bacterium
GGTGCCGGTCATAGGCGATACCGATCAATGCAACCCAGAAGATGCCCAGGCTGGCGCCCGCGAGGACATCGGAAAACCAGTGCACGCCAAGATAAAGCCGTGACAGGGCAATGCTGCCTGCCAGTAGCGCGGTGATCGAGTAGGGCAGCCAGCGGTGACGGTAGGGAAGTTCACGCGCCACCATCAATGCAAGAAAGCCATAGACCACAAAGCTCATGCTGGTATGTGCACTGGGGAATGAGTAGCCCTCGTGAAAGCCGACCGGGCGTTCAACCTGTGCCGTAATCTTCAGAACCCAGGTAAGCAGACCTGCGCACGCATACACCCCCAGCCAGTGCCAGGCCGCCTTGGGATAGCCTTTCAGGAACAGCCACGCACAGCTGCCGGCCAATACAATCGCAAGATAAGCTGTGCCGCCAAGTTGTGTCATAAACACCATGACATGGTCTGCCCAGGGTGTGCGCAGTCCCTCCAGGGTATGAAAAACAAAGTGATCGATGCTGCGCAGGAAGTGACCGCTGTGCACCTGGCTCGCGATCAGCAGCAATAGCCACAGCATGATAAAGAACAGCACGGAGAGTATTGCCAGCCCACGGGCCTCGGGATGGTCCGGGTCCAGCAGTGAGCCGGCCAGCGGCCGGATGCGGGGATGATGGCGGCTCCAGTCGAGTACCTGGTCCACCAGTGTGGAGGCATGGGGTTGCAGCATTCTGATCAGGCTGTGGATCAGCCAGATACCGAGCAGGGACAGGCTGACGACCGTGACCAGCAATACCACCAGCCGCCCGGCCACCTCGGCGGCCAGCCCCAGCGAGGCGCCAAACACCATGCCGGGCAGGATATAGGCCGGTGCCCACAGTATGGAGGCAACGATATCCACCAGCAGGAAGCGCGGCAGGGTCATGTTCATCATCCCGGCAATGGCGGGCACGATGGGGCGCAGCGGCCCGATAAAGCGGGCCATGAAGACACTCTTTCCGCCGTGTTTGCAGAAGAAATCGACCCCCCGGTTGACCAGTGCCGGATAGCGCCGGAATGGCCAGATGACCCTGAGTTGCTGGTGATAGTGATGTCCCAGCAGGAAGCTGATCAGGTCACCGCTGATCAGGTCACCACAGATTGCGCCAATGATGGTCCAGAACATGATGGGAGCGATTGGCAGCGCGCCGGTAGCCATCAGTGCGCCGGCCCCGAACAGCAGCACTGCACCGGGAATCAGGAGACCGAGCACGATGAGTGACTCCATCAGTGCAATCAGGAACACGATTACACTGGCCGCGTGCGGATGTAATGCAACCCAGTCGATTATCGGTTGAAGCAGGTTTTCCACGCGTTTTGCCTAGAGAGTATCTATCCGGAAACCCGGGATTTTCCAGGTCCCGTCATTCCGGCGCATGCCGGAATCCAGTATGTCATTGAACCCTCTGGAACCCGGCTTTCGCCGGGATGACGATTTGTGTTGTTTCCGGGTGGTCACTGGATATTTATTTTTTAAAGTGTAGCGAATACCCGCCCGGCGGCGTCCAGGGTGGCATCGATGACAGCGTCGCTGTGCGCAGAGGAAATAAAACCGGTCTCGTAGGCGGAGGGCGCAAGATAGACGCCGGCATCCAGCATGCCATGGTAAAAGGCCTGGAAACGGTTCATGTCACAGGCCGTGACTTGCTCAAATCGGGTGATGGCGCTCTCCGGGCTGAAGAAGCAGCCGAACATGCCGCCGACCTGGTTGGTGGTAAAGGGAAT
>QIFB01000214.1 GCA_003230545.1 Gammaproteobacteria bacterium
ACAAGTAAGTAACCGGGAACCACGCCAATCCTGCTTGGACATGCAACAGAGCCGGATGGACCCAGCGATGTACTGGTCAACCTGGCTGATGACATACCCGCATATTTCAGCCGCTTCAGCCGGGTAACTGAACTGGTGTCCGGCGATCAAACCCAGCGTGATGCAGCACGTACACGTTACAAGTACTATAAAGACCGCGGTTATACAGTCAGGTCACACCAGCTATGACACACCCTGGAGAACTTGCTCTCGACGAAGAAGGCATCCCGGTATTAACGGACATCGTGCGCGATGAGGATGAACCGGAGTCTGCAGGCTCGAGCCTGGCCAACCGGGTGTCTGATATGGCGCCCCAGGAGATTGCCGATGAACTGCTGGGTAGTGATGTGTTCCGCAGGCACCTCGAGGAGGTCGCAGCTACACTGAGCCATAACGTCTGTCAGCAAATGGAGCGGGCCTTACAGCCCATCCTCGAAGAGGTCATTACCCAGGCACTGAATGACAGTAATACGACCTCGTATGAAACCGTTCGCCGGCAACTTGAGTCCTCCCTGCCCGATCTGGTCGTCGAGGCCCTGCAGGAATCAGGCGACACTCCTGAATGATTCACACCAGGGGGTATGCCCTGACCACAGAGCTGTTTCAGGTATAATTGCCCGCTTTGGGCCAGCCGGTAACACCTGACAGAATAACGCCAGCCATGGAAAAAACCTACAACCCGCACGCCATCGAGCAGCACTGGTACGAAACCTGGGAGCAAGACGGACACTTTGCACCTTCCGGTGAAGGCAAACCCTATTGCATCATGATCCCGCCGCCGAATGTAACCGGCAGCCTGCACATGGGACACGCCTTCCAGGACACCCTGATGGATGCGTTGACCCTGCGCGGTGACAATACCCTGTGGCAGCCCGGTACCGACCATGCGGGCATTGCGACCCAGATGGTGGTGGAGCGGCAACTCAACGGCGATAACCTGACCCGGCATGATCTTGGCCGCGAGAAATTTATCAAGCGCATCTGGGAATGGAAACATGAATCCGGCGGGACCATTACCCGGCAGCTGCGGCGCATGGGTTCATCCGTGGACTGGAGCCGTGAACGTTTCACGATGGACGAGGGTCTGTCACAGGCCGTCAGGGAAACCTTTGTCCGCCTCTATGACGAAGGCCTGATCTACCGCGGCAAGCGCCTGGTGAACTGGGACCCGGTCCTGCATACCGCGGTCTCCGACCTTGAAGTGATTTCCGCAGAGGAAGACGGCCACCTCTGGCACATGCGCTATCCGCTGGCAGACGGTTCCGGCCACCTGGTGGTTGCCACAACACGGCCCGAGACCATGCTGGGCGACACGGCGGTCGCCGTGCATCCCGATGACGAGCGTTACCAGTCACTGATCGGCAAGCACATCCGCCTGCCGCTGACTCCCGTCATCGCGGATAATTATGTAGACCCGGAATTCGGCACCGGGTGCGTAAAGATCACACCCGCCCATGATTTCAATGATGCTGAAATGGGCAAGCGGCACGATCTGCCTGTTATCAATATTTTCACCGTGGATGCCTGTATCAACGATGAGGCCCCGGGCCGCTACGCCGGCATGGACCGCTACGCGGCGCGCAAACAGATCGTGGCCGACCTCGAGACACAGGGCCTGCTGGAGAAAATTGAAGACCATAAACTCATGGTGCCGCGCGGTGACCGCTCCGGTGCCGTGGTTGAACCGTTCCTGACGGACCAGTGGTTTGTGAAGGTTGCACCGCTGGCGGAACCGGCCATCCGGGCAGTCGAGG
>QIFB01000133.1 GCA_003230545.1 Gammaproteobacteria bacterium
ACCGACTGAATCGAACCGCGCAGAATTTCGGCCTGATACGCCGAGGTGTTGAGCGAAAACACCAGCACCGCGACGTAAAAGGATTCACGGAAGAACCACCACAGGTTGACAGCTTCGATTTCGGCACGAAATTGTCCCGCGCCGTAATAAACCAGGAAAAGCTGCGCCAGCAACGGCGTACCGCGGAAAAAATACACATAAGAATACGAGATCGCGCGCAGCACCGGCCCTCCCCGGGCGCGTGCGAGTGCGATTGGAAACGCGAGCAGCGCACCGATAAGCAGCGAGATACCGACCAGTTCCGCCGTCACCAGTAGCCCCTTGAGCATCAGCGGCGCGTATTTCAGGAAAAGTTCGACCGGGAAAGTCATCGCTCAGGTATTACGCTCGCCACGGTTAGACCATTTCTCCAGCGCCGTCAGCCCAAAGGAAGAGATGATCGCCATCGCGAGGTAGAGTAAGCAGGCGATCAGGTAAAAGAAGAAGGGTTCCTTGGTGGCGCCGACCACGATCTTGGTTTGCCGTATGAGGTCGGTGAGGGCGATGACTGAAACCAGGGAGGTGTCCTTCAACAACGAGAGCCAGAGGTTTCCCAGCCCCGGCAGCGCATAGCGGATGACCTGTGGCAGCATAACCAGGCGCAGCGTCATGTACCCGGTTAGACCAAGTGCGTGCGCCGTTTCGATCTGGCCCTTCGGCACTGCCCGTATGGCTCCGAGGAACACTTCTCCGGAAAACGCGGCGAAGACCATCCCGAGGGCGATCAGGCCGGCCACGAAGGCGCTTAATTCCACGTAAGTATCGGTGAACAGGCCGATGAACTTCTGGAACAGAATCTGGCCCGAAATAGACGATGAACAGTGTCAGCAGCTCGGGCAGCCCACGGAAGACGGTGGTGAAGGCATTCGCCGGAATCCGCAGAGCACGGTATTTAGAATCCCGGGCCAACGCGATGAGGAAGCCGAGAACGATGCCGACAGGCACCACGGCCGCGGCCAGCTCGACCGTCAGCAAAGCGCCGCGGGCGAGTTCGTCGCCCCAGCCGGCGGGGCCGAATCTTAGCAGACCGAACAGTTCACCCATCAACTAGCCCAGGTTTCTATGCATGGGCGACAGGTGAAGCGTGCCGGGCTGAACCGGCACGCAATCGTGCCCCGCCCGTCAATAGATGGAGAACGGAAAGTATTTCGCGTTTATCTTCTGGTAAGTCCCGTCCGCACGAATGTCGAGGATCGCGTGATCCAGCATGTCGCGTAGATGCAGGTCGCCTTTGCGGGTTGCAATTCCTTCGCCTGCCCCGAAGATTTTCGGGTCGTCGATTTTCGGTCCCATCGGTCTTCATCCACTCCAGCAGCACCAGCGAGTCCGCGAGGATGATGTCCAGGCGCCCCGAGGCGAGATCCAGGTTTGCTTCATCCTGGGTGCCATAAAATTTAACCTTCGTACCCGGGTAGTAGGTCTCGATATAGTTCGAGTGGGTGGTCGCCGACTGTACACCTACGGTTTTACCCTTCAGGGCGGCAGGGCTGGTATCGGTTATGTTCATCGATTTGGCGGCAACGAAACGCGGCGGTGATGCATAGTACTTCTTGGTGAAGGCAATCTTCTTCTTGCGTTCCTCGGTGATCGACATAGAGGCGATGATCGTATCGTACTTGTTGGCCAGAAGCCCCGGAATGATTCCATCCCAGTCCTGGCGACGATCGTGCATTTCACCTTGATCTTGGCGCACAGGGCTTCGGTGATTTCGATATCGAAACCGACCAGATTGTTGTTGGTGTCGTAGAAATTAAACGGTGGATAGGCGCCTTCGGTCGCCACGCGGACGTCCTTGTTCCACTCGTTCGCACCGACCTGGGCCACGCTCATGAGCCCCAGGGCTGCTAGGCCCACAAACTTCAGTATTAGCTTTATTATCATGACATACTCCTCGGGTGATTGAATTTGAATAAATAAACGATAATTTTAATTTTCCTGCCCTGAACATGCCTGAATGGAATTTCTCAGAGCTTCCTTAATTATTCCGCTTGACGAGCTCCCCGCCAGCGAAGGCAAATTACTCTACTGGATTCACCCGCGCCTGACAAGCGGGAAGCACCACCTGGTATCCCACAGAGGAACGAGTCTGTGCGGAAGGGTAGTGAAGAATAAAAGAGCTCCTGGTCAAAGTCCAGCCAGTCCTGACAAACATTATCGATTTCCCTGCGGCAACGGCCCGTTAGGACGAGGTGGATGATCGGGGCGATGAATGGCGCCCTCAGCCGCGCGCTACTTGCTGCTGCGTCCCGATAGTACCGTCAGGATGGTCAGAACCAGGAACAACAGGGCCCCGAGTCCCCAGACACGGAACCCGGTCGCCATCTGGATCATCGGTATAGTTGCGTACATCAACGCGAGTACGCTCCAGACGACAAAAA
>QIFB01000157.1 GCA_003230545.1 Gammaproteobacteria bacterium
CCCGGGCCTTGAAGCGAAATTTGCGGGTGGCCCTGATGGCGGCGTCCTCGAAAATCGAGTGGCTGGAGTTGACCACCGAGATGTTGCTGACGGTGCCGTCGGGATTGACGTCAAAGCTCACGGTTACATGACCTTCGAGTCCTTTTTCGGCGGCACGCGCCGGGTACATTGGTTCCACCCGAACCATCGCGACTAGCGGGCCATCGCTGATCAGGCCTGTAAGGCCGGGTACATAATTCGGAACCGGCCCAGCGGTAGGTGTGAGGATGACACCGAGCGTCTCCAGGCCGGTATCCGGTCCTGGGCGGGGAGGTACCGGCGCAACAGGCTCCAGCAACTCTCTGAATCTGTCGGGCTCCTCGGGCGCAACAGGTGTTTCGACGATAGTCCGTCCGATAGTGAATATTATTGGGTCGCTTGCTTGTCGCGCTTTGCCCGGCGCCATCGCAATTAATGACTGCATTACGTAAAACAGGGCCAGTGTCATGAATGTGCCGGAGGTAACGGCAGATGCATATCTGATAAACATCGGTATTCCTTTGTCGTGCTCCCGCGTTGATCCAATGCCTTGAACTACGAGGTATAGTATACATACCTGGAACCACTTGGTAAGCTTGTAATACCTTGTAGTTCGAGGTATAGTCAATGGTCCTCCCATCAAGGCGTAGCAATGGCCCAGACGAATCCACCCTTCATGAGCGGCGTACCCGAGTTGCTGCTGCTTCGGCTACTGGAGCAGCAGGAAATGTATGCGTTCGATCAGGAAGGCCACTGAAGAGGCGATCACACTGGGCGAGGGCGTCATCTACCCGGCACTGCACGGCCTGGAAAAAAACGGTTCGCTCAAGTCGCGCCGCAAGGCAGTGCGTGGTCGGACACGCGTCTACTACTCGGTCACCCGCAAAGGCAGGCAACGACTGGAAAAGCTTCGGGGTGAATGGCGCCGTATCCAGGGCGGCATTTCAACGGTACTGGAGTCGCCAGCGCATGCCTAGGCCGAACCTGTCCGTGTTGCGAACCGAGTTACTGCACTCGGGCATTTCGGCGGGACATGTCTATCGGGCCATCACGGAACTCGACGAACACTTTGAGGATCTTGTCAGTGAGGGACTCGACGATGGGCGCGACCGTCTGGTAGCAGAGAGAATGGCGGTTGAGGCGTTGGGCGACCTCGCCGCCGTCTCGGAGGCGATGCGGCAGCAGCCTGAACTCAAGAGCTGGGCATGGCGCCATCCACGCGTGGCAATGGTGATTTATCCGCTGGCCTGTATAGCCGCATTGCCGGCGGCACCGCTTATCGCCGGCATTCAAAATGCGTCGCACGTGATTCGGTGGGCAGCCTGCCTGCTCATTGGCGGGTTCGTGACCGCCTTGATGTTTCTTCTGCTGCAGCTGACGATCACACTGACCTGATTGCGATTAATTCGGATCGGGGTGGTACCTGGTGAGCCTGGCACGCATACGCAGCTTGCCGTCGCGGTGCTGCTCAATGATCACCGGTAAAAAATCCAGTTCCTCAACGCACCAAAGCGTGGTAATGCGTGATG